>CAXVWN010000123.1:0-5630 GCA_964263725.1 Spirosoma sp. | reverse complement strand
AACAACGGTACGACGCCTAACAACACGTACTCGACCAACAGCGCGGCAACATCGACAGATGGTACAACAACGACCTACACAACTGACCGCCCGGATCGCGTTAAAAACACGAAAAAAGATTACAAGAATTTTGTATTCGGTATTTATGCTGGCTTAAATTCAACCAAGTTTAAAGGCGAAGCACTGGATGTTAACGGTGGTAGCAGTAAACTGACGGGACGTTTAGGCTATCAGGCTGGTTTCTTCGTACGCGGTGGTGGTCGTCTGTTTGGACAGATTGGCGCAGAATACTTTGCCTCAAGCTCGAACTACTTTGTAGCAGGCTCTGGACAAACGGCGTCGAACATTAAGGACCAGATCGACATTAAGTACATTCAGGTTCCTGTGTACATTGGTTATAAGCTAGTTGAATCAGATCGTGGTATCTCGGCCGTACGGTTGCAAATAGGTCTTGAGTACGCTAACCAGATTGGGTCAAGTAGCAACTCGTTTGGCAACTTGAATAATCTTCAACTGAAAAGCGGCACATTCAATGGCCTGGGTCAGTTAGGTTTCGACGCGGGTCCGATATTCCTTGACCTGACGTACCATTATGGATTTAGTGACGCTATTACCCAAAACACAGGTTTTGCAACGTCGCAACGTCGGATTTTGAGTGCCAGTGTAGGCTTCAAGTTCTAAAAGAACTTTTTATTAAGTCAAAGCCGCTCTCTATCGGGAGCGGCTTTTTTTATATCCCACATAATGGACAAAAACCATTGATGCCAGTTGAATATGCCATTTATCAACCAAATCAGTATTCACTCCAGCACGCAGCGGTTTGGACTAACACTTTCTCCTCAAAATTAAGTAATACATACTCTAGAGTAAGTTTCCAATTAGCATAATATTGGCTAGTTATAGCCTTATGCAAGCCTATATCCGACAAGAAAAAAAATCAGAAAATAATTGTCTCTAAGGGCATCAGAACAATTCTGCAACTAGGAGCAACTTGTATCACAATTGTCTTACTGATCGGGTTATCCCTAACATGGCAGGAGTATTCAGAGCAGAATGACATAGAGCAAGAATTATCAAATGAAACCTATCTTGAATTAACGTCAAATTTGCAAAATGCTAACTGTAAATAGTATGACAATAGCTTGCCGGAGTCTTACCTTAAGTGCGAACCAAAGAAGAATAAACGCATAAAGTTGACGTATAATGTACTGACATTCAATGGCCCCCATATTTACTATAGCCCTTTTAATATACTTCGTACAGCCAACTTACTCAACCAGATTAAGAATAAAAACTGACTGAGACTACGATTGACTTTAGGTGAAATAATAGTATTCGCGATAGTGGTGCGGCTACCGTACAAGGCCCATATAGGAGCCTCCTGATTGATTACGCGTGTCTGAAACCGACAACAGTTAAATGGTATTTTATTCAGTAACCTGAAACTAGCCAATACTAATAATAGACTACCATACAGCCACATATCGATTTAATGTTTATAAATCCCTATTGAATAACACAAACATTCATGAACTATGAACGGTTGTAGGAATGAATACTCAACTTGGTATCTTATGAAAACTTTATCAAAAACAATCCTGCTTGCGGCAGGCATATGCAGCACGAGTCTTGTATCTGCGCAGCAAAACTCATACAATGACCGTTATGACCAATATGATCGCTCATCCCGGCGCGATGATCGCAGAGATGACCGACGTGTAGATGAGCGTCTTGACGAACGGCGTGAGTTTAACCAACGTACTCAAGACGAGCCTCGTTACAACAATCGGTATGAAGAGCAGCGGGGTAATAGCCGCCGGGCAGACCGGACGTATGACGAGCGCGATTTAAGCCGGGCCTACGACGAAGGTTACGAAGATGGGCAACGTGGTCAGGAAATTTCCGAGCGTCAGGAACATCATCAGAATTACAAGCATTTTACGTTTGGCGTCTATGGTGGTGCTAATTCAACTCGTTTTGAAGGTGAGACGACGAATGGACAAGGCCTAACAGGTCGCCTAGGTTACCAGCTTGGCTTTCTGGTTCGTGCCGGTGGCCGGGTTTACGGCCAGATCGGTGCTGAGTATCTGACATCGAGTTCACAGTTTTACAAAGCAGGCGACGGGCAGGCTGGTAGCGTTGGTGATCTTATCGGTAACATCGATCAGCGGTACCTGCATATTCCAGCCTATATTGGCGTAAAACTGGCTCAATCGGACCGTGGTGTATCGGGTATACGTTTGGCATTGGGTGCTGAATATGCAACCCCGCTCAGCACTGACAAAAATGACTTTAATCTGGGAAATGCTGACTTTCAAGCTGCTACTGTAAACGGTCTGGCTAACCTGGGCTTCGATGCAGGTCCAATCACGCTGGATTTTGTATACCATTATGGATTTGCCGATGTGCTGAGCAGCGGCAACAGCAAACGTCGTATTCTGGGTGTGAACTTAGGATTCAAATTTTAAGTAGTAACACGCAGACGTTACAAGTCAACGTAGTTGCAGAAGTTGTAAGTTTGTCATAAGACTTTATAGTTTGACTGGCATCTGCAATTTCTGCAACTATTTTTATTTACGACTTTTTTGATTCGGGTCATTAATAACGCTTCCCTTATGAATACCCTCTTTCCTATTTTCGTAAAGGCTGAAAACCTGCACACGCTCATTGTTGGTGGAGGTTATGTTGGTCTGGAGAAGCTCACGGCCCTGCTCAGCAACTCACCGGAGGCCCGGATTACACTTGTTGCCTCTGAAATTCGGGACGAGATTCGGGATATGGCCATACAATATCCTAAAATTCAACTCATTCAGGAACCTTACCATGAAGTCTACCTGTCAGATAAAGACTTGGTTATTGTAGGCACTAACGACAATGCTGTCAATCGACAAGTCCGGGAAGATTGCAAAGTCCGGCGAATTCTGGTCAACGTGGCTGACACACCCGATTTGTGCGACTTTTACCTGAGTTCGGTTGTAAAAAAAGGCGATTTGAAAATTGCTATTTCAACCAATGGTAAATCGCCAACATTTGCCAAACGTTTCCGCGAGGTACTTGAAGAAATCCTACCCGATAGTTTGCAGGAAACGCTCGACAATCTGACTGCTATCCGTAACCAGCTCAAAGGCGATTTTGTACAGAAAATGGAGAAACTAAACGAGATCACGAAGGTGTTGCGGTAAATACTAACCCGAACACACATGAAAATTCTCGCGATATCCGGCAGTTTGCGGGCCGGTTCTACCAATACCTCGCTGCTCCGTGCAGCTGCCGAACTGGCACCCTCAAGCGTAACCGTTACGCTCTACGACGGTTTGGAAGACCTCCCTCCTTTTAGCCCCGAACGCGACAAGGAAAATAATTCAGAGCCCGTTAATAAACTACGCCTGCTACTTCAGGAGGCCGATGCTGCCCTGATTTGTACGCCAGAATATATTCATGGAATACCGGGAGTGCTGAAAAATATGCTTGATTGGCTCGCATCGTCGGGCGAGTTTGTGTACAAACCTGTTGGCGTAATTAGTGCGGGTCCATCCGATATGGGTGGTTCTCGGGCACACGCATCGCTGTCCTACACGCTGGCTATTTTAACCGCCGAACTACCCAAAGGGGCTTCGTTAATTGTGCCGTTTGTCCGAACAAAGTTAGATACCGATGGGCATATAATTGATCCGGTTCTGGGTCAGCAATTACGCGATGTAGTCGATGCACTGGTTATGGCAATCCAGAAATAATTCTGTCGATCCAGAAATTACAACGCCAACTCTACAGAGGGGTCCCATAATACCGTTTTAAAATCAACGACCCGGTCGTTTTTAATCTGAACGCCTTCATTTTCCAGAAGTTGTTGCATGATATTGGGTTCGCCAAAAAAATGCTTGCCCGATAGTACGCCAACACTGTTTACAACTCGGTGCGCAGGTATATCGGGACGATTATGACAACCGTTCATTGCCCAGCCCACCATTCGGGCACCGGCCCGCAGGCTCAAGTAACGGGCAATGGTGCCATAATTTGTAACGCGGCCTTTTGGAATTAGGCGCACCACCTCATAAACTTCTTCAAAATAATCGCGCTGTTCAGGCATACCGATAAAAGCATTCTCTAACTAACGTCAAAATAAGCATAAGTGTAAAGCATATTGCAAATTAGCCATAGACTGTTTGCGATACCATTTCAGAAAACGTTAAGTAGACCCTAACGTAGTCCTGTTCAGCAACTGCCAACCGATTTCAGAATTGTGCAAGTAGTGTTCGTTTATGCATCACATACGGCTATGAATATGTGTATTCTAACAAGTTTTACCTTGTTGACTTGTTTATTTTCTCACTCAATTGTCTGAATAAAGCGGGCCACCAGTCGATATTTCCCCACTTTTTGCCAAACCGAACGATAACCGTTTGATGAAGTGGGCTGCAATACACGAATTGCCCCATATTGCCCATTGCGAAATAATCAGATTCCTGATGCGGGCCATTCCGATAGCCCCACCATAGGTATTTATAGTACCCAACCGGGCTGGAAACCCATCGGCCCAACGGTGGATTATGGCGGGTCATATAGCGAATGTGGTCAGCATGCTCATCAAAAGTTGGCAGGTTGGTACTCTGATTAACCCAAGCTTCCGGTATAATTTGCCGGTTACCAAAACGCCCGTTATTCAGATAAAGCAAACCAAAACGAGAAAAATCACGAGTGGTAGCATTGAATCCACTTTCCATTTTTGCAAAAGCAGACTGAGTACTATCGACACTCCAGGAGGCTGGCTGCTCGGCACCCATTTGGCTCCATATTTTCTGCGAGAAATAAGTGGGCACAGGCATGCCAGTTGCTTTCTCCAACAAACGCCCCAGCAGCAGCAAGTTATAGTTATTGTAATGGTAATATTTTCCGGGCGGTTCGATGGGTTCGCAACGGAGAAGTTGTTGGCGAAGACTCGGGCCGTAATAAATGCGGGCATCGTCGGACCAGGGCGAAACACCCTCCTGATAATGCAAACCAGACGACATACAGAGCAAATGCCGAATCGTTAACTCCGAACTGATAGCGGTTGACAATTCGGGCAGTTGCTCTAAAACCGGGCTGTCCAGATCCGTGAACAAACCTTCCTCAAAAGCAACGCCTACCAATGCCGAAACAAGTGATTTTGTAACCGCGAGTGCGCTAATAACACTATCAGCAGTATAACCATTAAAGTAATGCTCGTAAACAACTTCGTTTCTATGTATGACCAAAAATGAGGTAGTATCGGACTGCCGCAGAAACGACTCCAGGGGTTGTTGAGAGATTTTTTGTTGATAAGAAATGGCTACCGGGCTCAACTCTAAAGATTGACCAATGGGCAAAGGCATTACCCGTTCCGGATTATTCAAAATCGGAAGTTTAGGAAATCGTTGGTGGTCGTCCAGGTTAGGCCGACCCCAAGCGATACACCGATATAGGTAGGTTAGCGTGGTGTCCATTTTTGCTTACGAACTCATCGGCTCATTCAATCAAGAAACAGAAATCAAATTAGAATAACCGTTTCTAACAGATTATCATGCAGATAAGATATTCTGTTCATAATTGTTACCGATTGTCGGTAAATCAATAAAGTTTTACGCAAAATAGAACCATATTCCATTTAATAG
>CAXVWN010000122.1:0-5679 GCA_964263725.1 Spirosoma sp. | reverse complement strand
CCTGTTTGAAAGAAGGGATCAAGTATTACAAAAACTCGTTCGGGTTGGATCGCAAAGTCGTTAGTAAAACACTGACACTGGCCGCTCAGGCTCGCCGGTTGGAAATTCCAATTACAACGTTCATGATTGCTTCCGATCCTTATCTGAAACAATTCGTGCAGGAGTTTACCAAAGTTAACAACGGCCGGGCTTACTACAGTGGTTTACAGGGCCTTGGCAATATGATGTTCGAAGATTTTCAGCGAAACCGACGAAAGAATATTAAGTAATAGTCAGGCTTGATTTTTGTCATTCTGACTAGTCCGCCGGTGCGGAAGGACAAATTAACCTTCTCTAAACTGTATTTATGCAACCAATACGCTTATACAAAGTCGGGGCACTAGCTCCGACTTTGTTTTTGTTTCTGAGCATGACAACATCTGCTATAAGTCAGTCTCAGCCTGGATTGGCATTAACCGATTCGCTGACGGCTTATCTGCACCGTTTATCCCCCACAACAAAAGTGAGTATTTCAGTGAAATCACTGAGTAAGAACAGCGTAACGTTCAGCTATCACGCCGATGAGCGGGTGCCATCAGCCAGCGTCATTAAGTTGCCCATTATGCTCGAAATGATGGAGCGCGTCAATATCGGCAAGCTCAACCTGGACGAGATTCATATACTAACGAATGCGGAAAAAGTTGGCGGTTCGGGTATATTACAAACCTACCCTGATCAAAGTCGCGTTAGTTATCGCGAACTCCTTCGGTTGATGATGGTGCGTAGTGATAATACAGCCACCAATATAATTATCAGCAAACTCGGTCACGAAACCATCAACCAACGGATACGCATTATTGGCTTAACAAAAAGCCAGCTTAACCGGATAATGATGGACACGTTGGCGGCAAAGCAGGGCCGCGACAACTTCGTTTCGGCGAAGGATATGAACACGCTGCTGGAAAAAGTTTATCGGCACCAAGTAGCGACACCTGCCCTTTGCGACCAGATGATTGATATTTTAAAGAAAAACGCAGACACCTTGTGCATTCCGCGATTGCTACCCAAAAACATCGCTGTTGCTCATAAAACCGGATCGTTAACTTATGTTCGTGGAGATGCGGGAATCGTGTATGCGAAATCGGGCCGCACAGACAAGCCTTTCCTTATTTCGGCCTTTGTCGAAGGGATTTCGATGGAAGAATCCGAACGCATTATTGGCGAACTTTCGTTGATGTGTTATACTTATTTTTCGCGCTGATGACCACATTTGCTGACAATGCCATTGCTTATTACAACGCCCTTGCGGCTCCGGCCAATTTGCCGCCCGATATAGACATCATAAATCCATATCAAAGGCCGGAGGTTCAGCAAATTGTAAATGAGTTTTACACGAAATTTTTCAGTGATAATAACCCGCGCATTTTTGTGCTGGGTATAAATCCGGGGCGGTTTGGCGCGGGCGTAACCGGAATTTCATTCACAACACCCCAGAATCTGCGTCGGTATTGCGGCATTGACAACGATCTACGCGACACACCCGAATTATCGAGTCGATTTATTTATCAGGTTGTCGAAGCCTTTGGTGGAGCGCAGGAATTTTACAGCCGTTTTTTCCTAACATCCCTGTTTCCGCTGGCGTTGACGAAAGGAGGAAAAAACTACAATTTCTACGACGACCGCGTAACAACACAAAACCTGTGGCCAGCCATTACACATGAAGTTAAAACACAGCTTTGTTTTGGCAATAATGGCAGACAACAAGGCATATACGATAGGCGGGTAGCCGTATGTTTGGGGCGCAAAAACGAAACGTATTTACGCCGTCTCAACGATCAGCAGGGATTTTTCGACCGCATCATCACCCTCGATCATCCACGCTACATTTTGCAATATAAAACGAAGGATATGCCCATGTACCTGGAACGGTACATCGCGACATTACACGACTGCCTGGACGAAGTATGAAATCCACGTTAGGCCGAAGTTTGTAGCGTAATTTGTCCAGAATTAGTAGTTGAGCAACCAGTCCACCGTCGCTTTTGGATCGGCGATTGACCATGAATGCGGATTACGTTTCTTTTGCTGTTTTCGATATCCTCTACCAGACGTTGGCACAAAAGACGCGTTGGTATTTCCACTAGTTCTCAGATAATTAATCAACCCGACACAATCAAGGGTATTTTGATCATACAAGTCTCGATTACGCTCATTTATCTGCCATAAAATGTCCGGTTCACAGATTAAGCGGATAGGGGTATTTTTCAGTAAACCAGCATTTTGAGCCGTTGTATCAGCGTAACAATAAGGCGACAAGTTGATGTAATTCATGGGTTGATCTGTCGGTGAACCACCAAACTCCTTGTTCATCCGGTCGATCAGAAAATTGGCTTCACTTAGGGCAGCCTCTGCTTTACCATATTTCCGTTGGTGAAGTGAACTTCGATAAAGACGCATAAAATCCAGCGGTGGGTCGACAGCAAAAATGGCATCGGGTTTGGGTAATTCAGGAGAGACAGACGCCCGCTCGGCATAACGAACAACGCCACTACCTCCTAGTGAAAACCCGCCGAGATAAAGTTTTTTGCCCTTGAGCTTATATCTGCTCTGTAGCTCTTTGATTATACCGCCAAGTGATTGCTGCGAAGCCTCATCTATATCAAAGGATTGCCACCCTTGTTGCAAGGTGGGGATTACAGTTAGTAATCCCCGACGAGCGGCTTCTTTAGGCAAGTCTGTTTCTGCATTTGCAAGTTCAGGAGATTCACCAAAACCATGCAGCAAGATCAGTAAGCCTTTAGGCGGTCCAATAGGTTTGATTGTGAGATAATAATTTACGGAACTGTCTTTCGAATCACGAAAAGTAAGCGTAGGTTTTTGCGCCCAGCTACAAATTGAGTTTAGGACTAACAACCCGATCAAAAAAGTTACTTTCATAAAATCCTGTTCAATAGCTAAACAAAAACAGCTAACCTTAACTAATTGATGGTTAGAAGATAGAGTGCCTATCATTTCAGAAAATCGACTACTGCTTTTGCAAACTCTGGTGTGCGCATGGCCCCGCCATGATCGCCCGGCACCATGATAAGTTTAGAACCGGGAATCGCATCGACCAATGTTTGTGGATCGCCGTTGTCCGTGTCTTTATCGCCGTTGACAACCAGCACAGGTACCTTAATTTTACCCAATTCGGCACGACTTGTTACCGGCTGAAACTCCTGCAAACGGGCTAATGCAACCGTATCAGCACCTGATTTTTTGGCATAGTCGACAGCAGGTTGTAATTCGGGATGGCTACCGGGTTTGGTTAGCGCTTCGTGGAAATTCTTACGCCGATACCAGTTTGGGTCCGAGAAGTCAACACTAATTCCGCCCATTACGGCCCGATGGACCTGCTTATCTAATGTCAGTAATTTAGCGGTCAGGATGGCTCCGCGCGAGTAGCCGACCACATCGTAATTCGTCAGGCCGAGGTGTTTCATCAACGCCATTACATCTTTCAACTCGGCATTGTCCCGATAAGCTTCAGCAGTATGAGGCTTATCAGACTGGCCATTTCCCCGTAAATCGAGCATGACAACTTTAAATCCGGCATCGGCCAATGCCTGCCGAACAGGTGCCCGTTTCCAGCTTTCGCTGTTGGAAATGAACCCATGCAGCAAAACAACTGGTTTGCCTTCGCCCAAAATATCGTAGTGAATTTTGGTCCCATCGAAGGATGTAAATATGGGGTCACGAGTTGTTTGAGCACGAACATAAATGGAAAGTAATAAGCTGGCAACTAAAAAAAATAGTTTCATGAAATACGAGGATCAACAGTAAATACTTAGTCGATCAAATAAGCCTAACCTTTCGCTATTCTACCGAGTTATATGACCACAACTCAATACACATCGACAACCACGCATTGGGCAAGCACGTAACCCAATCCGGTGGTGATTGAGCCTATCCAGTAAAATTTGTCTATTAACTCCTTATCTTATCAATACTATGAATCCAAACGAGAAGTATAATCCCGCCGACGACGATAATCAGGGCGTTATTCAGCTAATGGCACAAGGCGAAGAGGCCAGTAACGGTATACCACAAGCAGAACAGATGGATATCGTGAAGGCGCAGGGACCTGAACCCGAAAAAGAAGAAGTCAATGATTCTGAGACAGATGCCATTAATATCAACGACGATATACTGGTGGAGGAAGAAGTTGAACATGGTGAAATAGAGGAGGACAATGACGAATAACCAACTGGCTCAACTCGTTATACGTATTGGTTTGGGAATTAATATGCTCATGCATGGGCTTGTACGTATTCCTAAACTCAGCGCATTTGTGGCTAAAACAGAAGCGGGATTTGCCAGTACTATATTGCCAGTCATAGTAACAAGAGCGTTTCTGTTTACACTGCCTTTTGTTGAATTAGCCGTCGGCATTATGATTCTGCTGGGTGGCCAATTTACCAAATGGGGCTATTTTGCGGGCGGGCTTACGATCGGCGCACTATTATTCGGTACGACGCTTAAAGAAGATTGGTCGGGAGCTGGATCGCAAATGATCTATGTTATAGCCTTTTATCTCGCTTTACGAGGGCTGGATTCATCGGGGCGAGGTCATTTCCGATAATTTTTGGTGTAGTGTTCCAACGATTGATTAGGCTGGGGAGTCTGTAGAACAAACAAACCGAGTCAATAATGAAATCAACGTTGTTTCTAATTTCTGCTTTAACGAGTAGCTTATTTACGTTTACCGCTTGCCATCAGGATAGTACCCCAACGCCGTCAGGACTCCCCTATCAATCTTCTTTTCAACGCGACACTGATGGCTGGGTAGCCGGAATTACTGATTACGGTACCGGCCAGGCCGATATTATGGCGTTTAAATCGGCTTACAAAAGTTTGCCAATTCCATTAGATACAACCCGTAAATCCATAATGCTCGAGAGCATGAATCGCAGTGATGATGCGTTTATGTTTTTGAAGAAGAAAGTGACGGGTCTAGCCCCGAACACCGATTATAAATTGGTGTTCAACATCGAATTAGCCTCTCAATATCCCGACAATTCTATTGGTATCGGAGGTTCACCGGGTGGCAGTGTTTATCTGAAAGTTGGAGCATCGTCCATTGAACCTGTCAGCCAACTGACAGACGGTTTTTATTCGCTCAATGTTGATAAGGGTGCCCAGAACGACGATGGTAAAGATGCCATCAGAGTGGGCAATATTGGCACCGGCGATGATACAGAAGGCTATAAACTCATTACGCGTTCCAATGCCGATAGCCCATTTACAGCCAAGACGAATGCACAGGGCGAACTTTGGTTGCTGGTTGGTACAGATTCGGGTTTTGAAGGCCTTACAACACTGTATTACAGCAATATAAAGGTAACACTCAAGTGATTTCTGATTTACTCAACGCATTGAAGGTCATTACTCAGAAAGTAATGACCTTTTTTATATCAATCCGGACACTTGCCTAAGCTCGTTGTTTTACCGCCATCGAGTTGCCAGCAATTGCCGTAGATGTCGGCATAGCGAATACGTAAACGAAATGATGTATCCGAAAGCATGGTCGAAACTTTTTTAATGATAGAATCATTACGGCTAACAAATAAAAGATCTGTTTCTTCTCCCGGCTTCAATACATCTCCAGTATCTATTCCGCCAAAACCTTTCCCACCGGGTGTGTTAGGCCCGATTTGTTCC
>CAXVWN010000121.1:0-24945 GCA_964263725.1 Spirosoma sp. | reverse complement strand
TACACATCAGCCGTGGTTTCGGAACACAGAATCTTACGAATGCCGTACCAATCGGCGATGCGGAGAATGGTGCCAAGATTACCAGGATCACGGATATCGTCTAAAATCAGGGCAATCTCGTTGGGTCCGGCCAATAGCGGGCGGTTCTCTTTCGTTCTCACCACAGCAATAGCCGCGTTGTTGCTTTCGAGTGTTCCGGCCCGTTCGAGTTCCGTTGCCGACACAATTTCGACGGGTGTTCGTTGGTTGTCTGTCAGGTGAGCGTTTTCTTTGTAGAATGCTTCGGTCGCTATCACCAGTTCGGTTTGAAAATTGGACTGAAGTACTTCCTGAACACTCTTGGCTCCTTCAACCAAAAACGCACCGTGCTGCTGCCGGTATTTTTTTTGGTGCAGCGACTGAATATATTTAAGTTGATTTTTAGAAAGCATGAGTTTTATAATGAATAATGGACAACGAACAATGAACAATGGTAGGCGCTGGAATTGCCTTCGTCATTATTCAGTTGGTACCGGCTGGCGGGTCATTATCCATTGTACATTAATTTTTTGTTTATCGGGTTGTCTGAGTTCCAAGCAATTACAAAATAACGGCTATATTCTCACATCGCAGATGGTACGGGGCAATCAGGCCATTCAGAGCGAAAATTTGCTGAGTCTGATTCCGCAAAAGCCAAACCGCCGATTGCTTGGTCTACCCATTACCCCCCAATTGTGGTTGTACCAACTCGGTCAACGCCGATTCGATCATGAAGCGGCTTTACGTGATTTGCAGGCCAAAACTAACGAATTTGAGCAGCAAAGCCAGCTATTGGCCAATCAGCCCCAGGAACTTAAAAAGGTCAATCGGCGCTACGGCCGACAGCTGAAACGACTTCGCCAGCGGGCTGAAGAAGGCAATTGGATTATGCGCAATCTTGGTGATCCACCTACTTATTTTTCAGAAAAAGATGTGCAGATCAATGTCGTGAAGATGCAAAAGTATCTGTCGGACAAGGGTTTCTTTAACGCCAAAACAGGCTATAAACTCGATACACTTCGTCGCAGACAGGTTCGGGTCAATTATCTTGTTACCGAAAATGCGGGATTTTATCTACGAAATATCGTCTATGAAATCGCAGACCCACGTGTAGATTCTATTGTTCGAAAATCATTCGAGAAGTCACGGCTTCAGACCGGAGAACGCTTCGATTTCGACAATATGTCGGGGGAGCGGGTTCGTATCGAAACCCTGCTGCGCGATCAGGGCTATTATTCTTTCTCCCGGCAATACATCCGGGCTACGGACGTCGATACCGTCCGGCGCGGCAATGACCGGCGTCATTTTGATGGACTCGAACCCGGTGATTCGACAAGACGAAACGTAGATGTAACGTTGCAAATTGTGAATCCACCAGGTATGGCGGCTCACCCAATTTATCACATTGGAGACGTCGAGGTGCATATCACACCCGATGCTACCCAGCCAGCTGCGGCCGCTCTCGGTACCGACTCAACTAGCCGTAATGGTATTACTTATTTGTTGAGCGGCCGTACTATTTCGACCCGGTTATTAGACGCAAAAATTCTGGTCCGGCCAAAGCAACTTTATAGCCAAACGAATTACCGGGAAACCCAACGACAACTGTTTCTGCTCAATCAATTTAAGTTCGTTAACCTTAACTTCACCGATACCACCAACCGCCAACTACGAGCGCTCATTACCGCTACGCCATTGGATAAATACGAAGCCACGGCCGAGGGGGGCGTTACGGGTCTTCTGTATCAGGGGCAAGGGTATCCGGGCGGGTTTAGCAGTTTAATTTTCCGGGTACGAAATCTATTCGGTGGGCTGGAAACATTTGAGACATCTGTTCGCTATGGGATAGAGGCTCAAACCGGTTTTGTGCCTGATCCTACCAATCCGGGGCGGGTCGTTTATAGCTCCCAGGAATTAGGTATTACCAGTTCACTTATTTTTCCCCAAATCCTGTTTCCAGGGCGTCTTCGTTTCCGATTCAACCGGTATGCCCCCCGAACCCAGGTCAGTTTGAGTTACAATAATACGTACCGCCCAGATTTTAAGCGATCACTCCTGCGGGCAACAATGGCCTACAACTGGCAACTTACTCCCACTAAGCAGTTCAGTTTTTTGATTGCCGACATTAATCTAATCAATGCTGGTGATGGTAGACAGCAGGTTATCAGTGATGCCTTTAAGCAGCAGCTGCAAGTATTAAAAGATCAGGGCAGCACCGTTTATTTAAGCTTTCGACGGTCGCTTAGTTCAAGTTTTAGCTTAGCGTATACACATAATACGAATACGCCAGGGCAAAACCGTCGCGCCAATTTCTTACGGGCCGTTGTTGAATCGGGCGGAACCACACTGAACGCATTTTCGGAAAAACAGCTACAACAATTTTTCAAAACAACAGATTCAACGGGTTTACAGTACTATAAATACCTTCGGTTCAGCGTCGATTTCCGGCATTATATTCCGATCAATACCCACACAACCTTAGCCTTTCATTTAAATACAGGATTGGTTTATGGCTATGGGTCTAACCGAACAGCCCCGTACGAAAAACTGTTTTTTGCCGGTGGTAGCAACAGCATACGGGCCTGGTTACCCCGCAGATTAGGACCAGGGGCCGATTTTCCTCAACCCTCGTTAACGAACCCCAACGGACCTGCCTTTAACTCCGACCCAAAACGGGATGAACAACTTCTGTACACGTTCGAGAAACCGGGTGATTTCCTGCTGGAAGGATCGGCTGAATTACGGGGACGACTATTCCGTTTGGGTTTTGCCGACATTAACGGAGCGGCATTTATAGATGTTGGTAACGTTTGGCAGTTGCAAAATAGCACCGCAAATCCGAGGGGTGTGTTCCGGTTTGATTCGTTTCTTCCTCAAGTTGCGGTGGGTACAGGCGTAGGATTACGGCTCGATTTTTCCTTTTTCATTATCCGTTTCGATGGCGGCATCAAGGTCTGGGACCCCGCCCGGCAGTATATAAATAGCGACAATCAGGAAGTAGATCATCGCTTTCTTTTGCGAGAATTCTCTCTCAGCAGGTTATCGAGCGGCCCTAATCCGTTGGTAATCAACTTCGGCATTGGATACCCTTTTTAATTGATTCAATTGCCGGGCTTCTGGGACAAATAAAGTTGCCTGAACGACAAAACCACTCTGATAGCTAGATTAGCCCCAATCCAAGGGTTAACGTATTTTAACGGCTTAATCTGCCAAAATGACAGCATAATCGGGGCTTTCTTCGTAATTTTGTGAATCAGTTGATAGCCATTGGTGGTTTACCACTATTAACTGACAACTATTGACGGTTACTATTATGACGCTTATATCCGAACTAACCATACTACAGCCCGCCGACAAAGAGCAAATTGATCTCCCCCGCACATCGGAAGAGGAATGGGCAGTAGGCAAAAAACGGTTATATATAGAAAGTTACGGTTGCCAGATGAACTTCGCCGATAGCGAAATTGTGGCAGCCGTGATGCGCAATGCGGGCTTTGCCACGACTTCATCGGCCGCCGAAGCGGATGTGATTTTCCTGAACACCTGCGCCATCCGCGACAATGCCGAACAGAAAGTTCGGCATCGTCTCCAGCACCTCACGGGTTTCAAACGCCTGAAACCCGAATTAATCGTCGGGATACTGGGCTGCATGGCCGAACGATTGAAAACCAAACTTCTGGAAGAAGAAAAAGCAGTGGACATTGTCGCCGGTCCCGATGCTTACCGCGACATTCCGAAGTTGGTTGAAGAAGCGGAATCGGGCCAAAAAGGGGTTAATGTATTCTTGTCCCGCGACGAAACCTATGCCGACATTTCGCCTATTCGACTTAACTCCAACGGTATAACAGCTTTAGTCTCCATCATGCGCGGTTGCGATAATATGTGCAGTTTCTGCGTCGTGCCGTTCACACGCGGGCGAGAACGCAGCCGCGACCCACACAGCATTGTCCGGGAAGCACAGGATCTTTTCGACCGGGGTTATCGTGAGGTTACGCTGCTGGGGCAAAATGTGGATAGTTATAAATGGAATGATGAGTCAATTGATAATCAGTCAAATTCACCATTAAATTTCGCTGGTCTTCTCGAAATGGTGGCCCGTATTCATCCCGACCTTCGGATACGGTTTTCAACTTCGCATCCCAAAGACATTACCGACGATGTGTTATATACAATTGCCCGGTATGACAATATCTGCAACTACATTCACCTGCCCGCACAGAGCGGTAGCAGTCGGGTATTAAAGATGATGAACCGGACGTACGACCGTCCCTGGTATATCGGCAAAATTAACCGTATTCGTGAGATTCTAGGCGACAACTGCGGCATCACGACCGACATGATTTCGGGCTTCTGCTCAGAAACCGAAGAAGAACACCAGGAGTCGCTATCGCTCATGGATTATGTGCGCTATGACAATGCTTATATGTTCGCTTATTCGGAGCGGCCCGGTACACTAGCGGCAAAAAAATACGCCGACGATATTCCGGAAGACGTAAAAAAACGGCGACTTAGCGAGATCATTAACAAGCAATTGGCCCTCTCAACGGAGCGTAATCAACGCCACATTGGACAAGTGCAACGGGTGCTGGTTGAAGGCACATCCAGACGTTCCGACGATTTTCTCAGTGGTCGGAATGACCAGAACAAAGTCGTCGTTTTCCCAAAAGGAAATTATAAAAAAGGACAGTATGTCAACGTTGTCGTAACCGAATGTACATCGGCAACGCTGCGGGGAGAGATAATTAATGAATAATGAGCAATGCATGATGAATGATTGATTTTAGATCATCTTCATTATCTATTATTCATTGTCCATTATTCATTAAAAAGATGAATCAACAGGAAATTCAAAGTGTTAAACAGCGCTTCGGCATAATCGGTAATGCACCCGGCCTCAACTACGCCATCAACGTAGCGATGCAGGTAGCCGCTACCGATCTGACCGTACTTATTACGGGCGAAAGTGGCAGTGGTAAAGAATCGTTTTCTAAAATTATTCATAGCCTGAGTGCCCGTAAACATGGTCAGTTTATTGCCATCAACTGTGGCGCCATTCCCGAAGGCACCATCGACTCGGAACTGTTCGGCCACGAAAAAGGCTCCTTTACCGGTGCTGTTGATTCCCGAAAAGGTTATTTCGAGACGACCAATGGCGGTACTATTTTCTTAGATGAAATTGGCGAAATGCCGCTCGGCACACAGGCTCGATTGCTTCGTGTGCTCGAAAATGGGGAGTTCATTCGGGTTGGTTCCTCGAAAACGCAAAAAACGGATGTGCGCGTGGTAGCCGCAACAAACGTTAATTTGATGGAAGCCGTTGAAAAAGGCAAATTTCGGGAAGATTTGTATTACCGACTCAACACTGTACCCATCTTTGTGCCCCCTTTGCGGGAGCGTGGTGTCGACATTGAACTGCTGTTTCGTAAGTTCACCACCGATTTTGCCGAGCGTTATCGTATCAACCCGCTACAACTAACCGAAGGGGCTAAACAACTGTTAATCAGGTATCCATTTCCCGGAAATATTCGGCAATTGAAAAATATTGCCGAACAAATATCCATTCTCGAATCGGAACAAAACAAGCCAATTGACCCCGAAGCTCTGGAAAAATACCTGCCTCAGCCGCAGCAACCCAATCGAACGCTGGCCTTATTTCCACAGGCAAATGGCAGTGCAAACGGAGACAATTTTTCGGAACGTGATCTGCTTTACAAAGTATTGTTTGACATGCGCCGGGATGTGAATGACCTCAAAAAGCTCGTTCGTGATGTGCTGGTGGGTAGCGACCAGGACAGTGGGCAGATTCTGCACACGCATAAAGACCTATTTGATTCCATTTCACCGGATATCGACAATCGCCCATTAACCGATGCGAACCTGACGCGATTACTTCCCGCTGAGAATGGAACACTCAGACCCGAAACGTCACAACCCCGGGATAGCGCATCCCGGACCACCGGACCACCTTCAGAAACGTATGGCAACCACCCGCCTGTACAAATTTTTGATGATGTAGATGGCGACATAAACGACGTGACCGAAGTAGAAGATGTAACGCACGAGACCGAAGAAGACGATTCGCTCTCGCTCGAACGTCAGGAGAAAGAAATGATTTTGAAAGCGCTCAGACGCAACAATAACAAACGGAAGTATGCCGCTCAGGCACTCGGCATCTCCGAGCGTACGTTATACCGAAAAATCAAACAGTATGAGATTGATGAAGAGTAAATTGCTAATGAATAATGTAAAATGTAGAATGAATAATGGATTGGGACGCCATCTCATCCTTGCATTGCTCATTATTCATTGTTCATTATTCCTTTCCTCCTGCGGTGTGTATTCATTCACCGGCACCACGCTTTCGCCAACAATTAAATCGGTGACGGTGAATAACTTTACGCTGGCTACGGCAGGTGGCCCGGCCAATTTACCATTGACTTTCAACGAGAAACTAAAGGAATATTACCAGCGATATACTAATTTAAAAGTCGTACCAAACAATGGCGATATGGTGCTCGAAGGCAACATTACGGGTTACGACCTTGTGGCTGTAGCACCAACAGCCCAGGATCAGGCCGGTGTCAACCGGCTACAAATCACGATTCTAGCCCGATTTTATAATAATAAAGACGAGAGCAAAAATTTTGAACAGTCGTTTTCATTTTATCAGGATTTTCCGCAAGGCCAAACCCTTAATCAGAACGAAAGTCGCCTGGTGCCTAAAATTCTGGATCAGATTGTCCTGGATATATTCAACAAAACGGCTGCTGACTGGTAAAAAGATTTACGAGTCATAAAGTACGATTTACCTACGAAGTCGGTATTTTCGTGACACCTAATTTGCACCGTATAAACTGTACTGTTCCTGTGCTCGCCCTCGATAAAGAAACGTTCTCCTACTGGGTTACTCATCCCGACGATCTCGCGCCTAGCGACTTTACGCAATTACAAGAAAGTCTGTCCGCATATCCGTATTGCCAGACGTTGCACACCCTGACCGCAAAGGCCGCGTCGGTGCATCAGCGGAGCCAGGCCATTTCCTATATCCGTCAGGCAGCTGCCCACGCATTGAGCCGCAATTCGCTACGAAAACTAATTGATAATGAGTTCCAATGGTCAGAAAATCTGTTGACTAAGTTGAATGAATTGTCGGCCAAACACGTCCCAATTCCGGACGACTACCAGCAGGAAAGCTATGCATTCTTCAAGTCGAAAGCAGGAGAGAATAATGGTTTTCCAACCATATCACTCCTGCGGTTACACGGCCAAAACCAAATAGAAGCCCTTGTAACCGTACCTACGCCCGAAGATCCAACGCTGGCTGAATCCAATTTACAAAACGATCTTACGCAGATTGCAGAAACAGCCCTCGTTCAACCCACGCCCTCCCCTGCCGACATTGAACGCCAGCGGCAGTTAGATTTGATTGAAAGCTTTATTAAGAGAGAACCGCGTATTTCGCCGGTGCGTGTCAAGTCCGGCGAACCACTCAATCAGGAAGATTTAACCAAACGAAATAAGCCTGTTGGGGGCAGTCTGGTGACAGAAAGTTTCGCTAAAATTCTATTGAAACAAGGCAAAACGGATAAGGCCCTCGAAATCTATAAGCAGCTTATGGTGAAAAACCCCGAAAAAAAGGCGTACTTTGCGGCAAAAATAAGCGAATTAATGAGTGCGGACGGAGAATCGACTGAATCGTGAAACCACTCCTACTAGCTGTTAACTATTTACTCCTAACTGTTTAACGCACCGGCGACCCGGTGACTACTGATTTCATGATAACGGCAACTATTGTCATCATTTGTATTCTCACCGTTCTTCTGATTCTTATTGTACTTGTTCAGAACTCAAAAGGCGGAGGATTGACCGGCGAATTTGGCGGTTTAGGCTCTAACCAACTTATGGGCGTCAAGAAAACTACTGACCTGCTCGAACAAATTACGTGGGGCCTTGGCATCGCGGTTATGGTATTATCGCTGTCAACCTACATCATGGTTGATCGTAACCAAGTAACAGGTATCAATAGTGCAAACGTAGATCGGGCGCAAACCCAAACGCTACCGGGTGCTGCAGCACCAACACCAAGCGCGGCTAACGGCGCGGCTCCAAGTCAGGCTGTTCCGGGAGCGCAAACGCCGGGAGCATCGACTTCGGCATTGACACCCCAAAAGTAATATCACTAAAAGCTTATCAGTATGAGCCATGCCTGAAAGGGCGTGGCTTTTCTGTTTAACCGCTTACGCTACTGCCTGTACCAGCAACTGCCGGGCAATGGGTAATAAAGTTTCGTGGACGGGGTAAGTCTGCTGGCTCTCCAGCATATAGGTTGCCGGATTGGGCATATGCCGGTGCCTCCGGATTAGATCGAGCTTAATGTTCTCGAATGTATTGGCCAGACTCTTTCGCACAGCCTCCACAAAACGAAGTTGCACCAGTCGTCCACCCGGTTCCTGATCTGAATACAATGTCAGGCAGAAATAATATACCTGCGTTTCGGTTTGATTGGCGGCATTGAGAAACAAATACCCTTCCTCTGGTCGTAATGGCAGCAAACCCACCGGCGCGAGCGTCAGTGATTTGGCAATATCTGTCCAACGCTGCTGCCCTTCCGTTAACATAGACTGAAAGCGGGGCAGGGCAAACTCCATGATAGCATCCATCTCTGCCATAAAACTATCGTCCGTTACCTCAGATTTATACTCAATTCGGGGCGGTGGGCCAGTAACTCCGCTAACACGCTTGGGGAACGCGGCATTTAACGTACCTTTGCCCCTCGAAAAACGAATACCAGCGTCGTAATGATTACGTAGTTCAGGTAGGTCCGGGCAAAGTTTGTGCTCTACAAAATTCTTCTGAACCGCCTGCAAGTATGCCATCACGACATATTTTTGATATTCGGCGTCAAGCCAATTTTGCGTAAACCAGTCAGGTTGTAGTTTTTTCATAAACCGGAAACATTCATTTTTGGGGAATATGATTTGGTTAAACTAGCCAATGATTATTAAACTGCCAAATTCTGTTTGTTAAAAATGCACCATCTGCCGAAGGAAGTTTAGTTAAAACGGCAAATGGCAGTATGTCAGGTAGAAATCGGAAAATTTGGCAGTTAAGCGTATTGGCACAGTAATTGGCGATCGAGAACCGTCGTGTAAGTACAAAACACAAATAGTAATAACCTTAATCAACTCATTATCATGGTAGCAGAAACGGAAAGCGTTAAAGTAAACGTGAAACCGCTGTCCGACCGCGTGCTGGTAGAAGCCGCACCGGCCGAAGAAAAAACCTCATTCGGAATTATCATTCCGGATACGGCAAAAGAAAAGCCTCAACGTGGTACTGTCGTTGCCGTTGGTACAGGTAAGAAAGATGAGCCACTAACGGTTCAGGTGGGCGATACGGTATTGTACGGCAAATATGCTGGTACAGAAATCACCGTTGACAGCAAAGAATACCTCATCATGCGTGAATCCGACATTTTCGCAATTTTGTAAGTGAATGATGAGTGATTAGTGATGAGCAATTCGCTTTGCAATCATCTATCATTTTTTGTTATCATTCATAACTTATAATTCATCATTATTAACCAATCATGGCTAAGAGAATATTTTTCGATACAGAAGCTCGCGAGCGCATTAAGAAGGGTGTTGACACCCTGGCCGACGCCGTAAAAGTTACCCTCGGTCCTAAAGGCCGTAACGTTATCCTTGACAAAAAATTCGGTTCGCCTGTTATCACCAAAGATGGTGTAACGGTTGCCAAAGAAATTGAACTGAAAGACGCCATGGAAAACATGGGCGCTCAATTAGTGAAAGAAGTAGCCTCGAAAACCGCTGATTCAGCTGGTGATGGCACAACAACAGCTACGGTACTGGCACAGGCGATCTACTCGATTGGTGCAAAAAACGTAGCGGCTGGTGCTAATCCAATGGATTTGAAGCGTGGTATCGAGAAAGCGGTTTTAGCTGTAACGGCTAATCTGGCTACTCAGGCGCAAACAGTTGGCGACGACTTCAGCAAAATCAAGCAAGTAGCAACGATCTCGGCTAACTACGACGAGGAAATCGGTTCTATGATTGCCGAAGCGATGCAAAAAGTTGGCAAAGAAGGCGTTATTACGGTTGAAGAAGCTCGTGGTACAGAAACGGAAGTTAAAACCGTAGAAGGTATGCAGTTTGACCGTGGCTACCTGTCGCCATACTTCGTTACGAACACCGAGAAAATGGAAGTTGAGTTGGAAAACCCATTCATCCTGATTTCGGAAAAGAAAGTATCGTCAATGAAAGAACTGTTACCAGTTCTGGAGCAAGTTGCTCAAACCGGCCGTCCCCTGATCATTATCGCAGAAGACGTTGACGGTGAAGCTTTGGCTACGCTGGTCGTAAACAAAATTCGGGGTGCCCTGAAAGTGGCTGCTGTAAAAGCGCCAGGTTTTGGTGATCGCCGGAAAGCTATGCTGGAGGACATCGCTATCTTAACGGGTGGTCAGGTTATCAGCGAAGAGCGCGGTTTCAAACTGGAGAACGCTTCGATCGAATACTTGGGTCAAGCCGAAAAAATTCTGATCGACAAAGACAATACAACTATTGTTAATGGCAAAGGTCAGAAAGATGATATCACGGGTCGCGTGAATCAAATCAAAGCCCAAATCGAGAACACAACGTCAGATTACGACCGCGAGAAATTGCAGGAGCGTCTGGCCAAACTGTCGGGTGGTGTGGCTATCCTCTACATCGGTGCTGCTACCGAAGTAGAAATGAAAGAAAAGAAAGACCGCGTTGACGACGCGCTACACGCAACTCGTGCTGCTGTTGAAGAAGGTATCGTAACGGGTGGTGGTATTGCTCTAATCCGGGCGATCTCGGCTCTAGACTCGATCAACGCTATTAACGAAGACGAGAAGACTGGTATCAACATCATTCGTCAGGCACTGGAGTCACCTCTACGTACAATTGTTGCTAACGCCGGTGGCGAAGGTTCAGTTGTTGTGAACAAGGTGAAAGAAGGTACGGGCGGTTATGGATACAACGCCAAGAACGACACCTACGAAGATCTGTTCGCAGCTGGTGTTATCGATCCGAAAAAAGTAACGCGTTTGGCTTTAGAAAACGCAGCGTCTATCGCTGGTCTGTTGCTAACAACCGAGTGTGTTATTGCCGATGAGCCAGAAGAAGCTCCAGCCGGTGGTGGCCACGGTCACCCAGGTGGCGGCATGGGCGGCATGATGTAATATCAAGTTGCAGATTTATACCGTTTAGGAAAGCGCCCCCGGTCGAAAGATCGGGGGCGCTTTTTGTTGTCATTATGAAGCTGTTTAGGATTTTGATTTAAGCGAGTTTTTGTCGTTCCTCGGAATGACAAAAACAACTCATTTTTCAGTTTTTTTGTAAATATTAAACAGCTTTTATTTATCCAATCAAGCAGTTCCTAGTTGGAGAAGACTATCAAAAAAGCTGATAAACACTTAGGTAAGGGAAAGGCAGAGAGGCCGACAATGAGGATAATACTGTTGATTAGCTCAACTGGGAAGCCCTCTAATGCTCACAACAGGGCAAACAAAAAAGCCAAGCGAGACACTCTCTTGGCTTTCTGATTTACTCAACGTTATGAAAAACTTTTCTTTTCGACACAATAATAAAACAAAAATATATAAAATCGATTCTTTCCTTTGAAAATAATTTCAAATCAACTAATAAAGCATTGATAGTCATTCACTTAAACAATAATATATACTTAATATTCAGTGCGCGAATAAGTATATTTACTCAAAAAACTCATTAAAATACAGCTTTTCACAATCGACTGTTAAGCAAATAAAAGCCCATCTCGAATAGTTACTGTCCGGTCGGCCAGGGCCGCCAGGGCTTCGTTATGTGTTACGATAATAAATGTCTGGCCAAGTTCGTCGCGAAGGCGAAAGAATAATTGGTGTAAGTCTTCGGCATTGCGCGAGTCAAGATTCCCACTGGGTTCGTCTGCAAACACAATAGCCGGTTCGTTAATTAGTGCCCGCGCTACGGCGGCCCGCTGCTGCTCACCACCCGACAGTTGAGAAGGCAAATTGGTTAGGCGGTGTTGCAGTCCAAGCGTTGTTAGCAATGATTCGGCCCGTTGCCGAACCGCGCGCTCATCTTTTCCCGCAATGAAGCCCGGCAGGCATACATTTTCAAGCGCGGTAAATTCGGGGAGCAAGTTATTGAACTGAAATACGAATCCGATGCGCTCGTTCCGAAACTTCGCCAGTTCACGATCGTTTAGCGTAAACACATTTTGCCCGGCAATATGCAATTCGCCCGAATCAGGGCGGTCGAGCGTACCAAGAATTTGCAGCAATGTAGTTTTGCCCGCGCCTGATGCGCCGACAATAGACACGACTTCGCCCGGCTGGATGGTTAAATTTATTCCTTTTAATACAGGGAGGTCGCCGTAATTTCGGCGAATATCAGTAGTTTGAAGAAGCGGCTGCATTAAGTACGATAAAATACGAATGATGAATGAGAAGCCAGGAAAGAGAAGAGAAGATTGATTTTAGTCGATTACGTTCATCATTCTTAATTCATCATTCACCATTTCCTGCTAACTTGCCGCACAAAAATACGATTTCCAATCCTCCTTGTTGCAGTTGTCATGAATATACACGAGTATCAGGGTAAAGAAATTCTCAAAAAGTACGGTGTCCGCATTCAGGAGGGTATCGTAGCTGAGTCGCCCGAGAAAGCCGTTGAAGCCGCCAAACTACTAATTGCCCAATCGGGTCAGAAGTTTGTGGTGGTTAAATCCCAAATTCACGCTGGTGGGCGCGGAAAGGGTCAAATCGTTGGTTCTGAGCAGCGTGGGGTCGCTTTGGCCAAATCGGTCGATGCTGTACGCGACATCACCAAAAACCTCATTGGCAATGTGCTGGTTACCCATCAGACGGGACCGGAAGGGAAGCGGGTCAACAAAGTTCTGATCGCCGAGGATGTCTATTATCCTGGGGTATCAGAGCCTAAAGAAATGTACATCGGCATTTTGCTTGATCGCACAAAAGCCTGCAACGTCATTATGGCCAGTACCGAAGGTGGTATGGACATTGAAGAAGTTGCGGAACACACGCCCGAAAAGATCGTTAAAGAGTGGATTGATCCAGCCGTTGGACTGCAACCCTTTCAGGCCCGCAAAATAGCCTTCGGGTTGGGAATGGAAGGCGAAGCATTTAAAGAGATGGTTAAGTTCGTAACCGCACTCTATAAAGCCTATGTTGATAGCGACGCGTCGATGTTCGAGATTAATCCGGTTCTAAAAACGTCGGACAATAAGATTCTTGCCGTCGATGCGAAAGTAAATATAGACGACAACGCTCTATATCGTCACCTCGATCTGAAAGCCATGCGCGATTTGGCCGAAGAAGATCCCCTCGAAGTAGAAGCCTCGGCAAATGACCTGAACTATGTAAAACTTGACGGTAACGTTGGTTGCATGGTAAACGGCGCTGGGCTGGCTATGGCTACAATGGATATCATCAAGCTGTCGGGTGGAGAACCGGCTAACTTCCTCGATGTTGGGGGCGGAGCCAACGCTAAAACGGTTGAAGCAGGTTTCCGGATTATCCTGAAAGATCCAAACGTAAAGGCTATCCTGATCAATATTTTTGGTGGTATCGTTCGTTGCGACCGTGTGGCAACGGGTGTTGTCGAAGCTTACAAAGCTATCGGCGATATTCCGGTTCCGATCATCGTTCGCTTACAAGGCACCAATGCTGAAGAAGGGGCTAAAATTATTGATGAATCAGGTCTGAAAGTACAATCGGCTGTCTTGTTGAAAGAAGCTGCCGAAAAAGTGCGTCAGGTTATAGCAGCCTTATAAGTTCCAGAGAGTTTTTCTGTTAGATATTTACAAAAAAACCGAAGCTTACGCTTCGGTTTTTTTGTATTCTGTCACACCAAATTAAAACCGATGTGAACATTAGTTGCTATTACCGGCCTCGGTTGCTGGCATAGTATTTTTGAGCATCGGGCAGTAACTTTTGCAAGTCGGCAATCCGGCGTGCATCAGATGGGTGATCCGACATAAATTCAGCCGGAGCTTTGCCACCACCCGCTTTAGCCATGCGTGTCCAGAAGGTAATCGCTTCGGCCGGATCATATCCGGCCATCGACATAAAGATCAAACCGAGGTGATCAGCTTCGGATTCCTGTTTACGGCTGTGCGGTAAACCAACGCCATACTGATACGCTAGTGGGCCAACTACGCCAAATGCCTGTTGAAACAGTGCCTGCGTTTGTGCACTCTTGGCAGACGTACCAATGCCCGTCGCCACCTGACCGGCCTGAAGGAGTCCATTGGCAACCAAGCCTTCGCTCATGCGTTCATTACCGTGTTCGGCAATGGCATGCGAAACCTCATGGCCTAGTACCGTTGCTAAACCGGCTTCATTTTGCGTGTAAGGCAATATTCCTGAATAAACAACGATTTTACCACCGGGCATGCACCAGGCGTTTACCTGGCCACTCTGCACTAAATGGTACTCCCATTTGAACCCTTCGAGTCGTTTGCTGTACCCGTTGCTATTCATGTAACTCTCAACAGCCTGACGAATACGGTTCCCAACCCGATTGACCATCTCGGCATCGGCACTATTGGTGCTAACGACACGGCTGGTATCTAAAAACGCTTTATACTGGGTGAAACTCATAGTAAGCATGTCACTATTAGGCACCAAAATCAGTTGTTTACGTCCCGTTAGTGGAACTTTTTCGCAGGCAGTTACGGCAAAAGCGAGTGACAACATGACAATTATGGCTTTTTTCATCTTTGTGTTTTTATAGTGATTGGGTGTTTTGACCTTATATGACCCACAAGGTACCAGAATTGTTCAAAATTTTCCAAACGGGTGCGGTCTGGCCCTCTTTAGTCCTTAGATTTGTAGTCTTCGTATAGGTTTAATATAACGCGGGTGAAAATCCGTGCATAGTTATAAACAGTTGCGGGTTTCCACCCGCCCTACTTCTATGAAAATTATTTGCGTTGGTCGTAATTACGCCGATCACATTAAGGAACTCAACAACGAACATCCCGACGATCCGGTCATTTTCATGAAGCCGGAAACGGCTATTCCGATAAAAAATGAGCCTTTTTTCTACCCGGATTTCTCCAGCGACGTTCATCACGAAGTGGAAATTCTAGTAAAAATAAATCGGGTTGGCAAGAACATCGACGAAAAGTTTGCTCATAAGTACTACGATGAAATCGGGATTGGCATTGACTTTACAGCCCGCGATGTTCAAAGTAAACTAAAGGCTAAAGGACTGCCCTGGGAGTTGGCGAAAGGGTTTAACGGCTCCGCTCCTATTTCAGGCTTTGTTCCCAAAACCGACTTCCCCGACTTACAAAATTTGAATTTTCGGTTAGATGTTAACGGCGAAACCCGTCAGCAGGGCAACACCAGCTTAATGTTATTTAAGATTGATTACCTGATTTCGTTTGTATCGCGGTATTTCCTGTTACAACAGGGCGATATTTTATTTACAGGAACGCCTAAAGGAGTCGGTCCTGTACAAATTGGCGACCAGTTAACGGCCTTTATTGACGATAAGCCTATGCTGACATTTGACGTAAAATGAGCGTTTTATATTGGTCAGATACTATTTCTTAGACTGACAAACGCTACTATTTTCAATTGATTTAGCTTTTGAGAAAATTATTAATTTATCATTTAGTAGTAGCCGCTCTGTTAAGTTCGGATCTGGCAATTGGGCAAACTGGTCTGAAGTCAACGCCAACAAATTCGGCTACAAAAACAGGCTACATCCAACCGGGCACGATCGAAGACGGTTATTTTCTATTCCCAATTCAGCCCGGCGCAGCCAATTCACTATCGGGCGGTATGGGCGATTTACGTCCTAATCACTTCCACGCGGGATTAGATATTCGTACAGGTGGACGCGAAGGGTTAGACGTTCATGCGGCTGCGGATGGGTACGTATCCCGGATTGCCGTTTTTACAGGTGGCTACGGCAACGTCGTTTTCATCAAACATCCCAACGGGCTAACGACTGTTTACGGCCATCTCAAAGTCTTGAAAGATACGCTTGGCACCTACCTTCGTGAACAGCAATACCAGAAAAAAACATTCGAGATTGACCTGCGTCCACAGCCAGGGCAATTTCCGGTTAAACAGGGCGATGTGATTGCCGCATCAGGGAATACGGGTGGCTCCGGCGGGCCGCATCTCCATTTCGAGATTCGCGATGCAAAAGACAACCTGATTAATCCGCTGTTATACAATTTCTCGGAAATTCGGGATGAGGTGCCGCCGTATTTTGAACGAGTCGCTCTGAAAACGATGACTGCCACGTCGCGCATAAATGGCGAATACCAGCGCGTTAGTTACGCCCCCGTTCGCCAGTCCGATGGCACCTACACACTGTCAAAACCTATAACAGCCTCAGGATTAATTGGGTTAGAAGTATTAGGCTATGACAAAACCAGCGGATCACCCTATCGTAATGGTATCAGTTGTTTAGAAATACAACTCGACGGTCGTGAGGTATTTTCGTACAACATGAACAGTTTCCCGAACGAGCAAACGCGGTTCATGAATGTCCACGAAAATTACGAAGTGGAGCAAATGAGCGGCCAGCATTACCACCGGGGCTACATTGCAGACGGTAACACCCTGAACTTATACAAATTACAAAGTAACGCAGCCTACCGCGGTCGTTTGCCCTTGCTGGATGGACAACCCCACGAAGTTACGTTAATCCTATACGACGCCTTTGATCACGCGGCCCGGCTAACGTTTACGATTTTACCCGAAGTAACAACAGTTAATCCACCCCGAATGGACTCAATAGCTGTTCAATCGGTGAATTATTCGCCCGAATCATCTGACGGTGAGCCTGCTGTTACCGTTACAACCGACGAAAATGTATTGAAATTAACGGTTAAGCATGTTGTGGCTGGGAGTCCGCCAGTTGCCAAGCTTATCACCGGCCGTACTGTCACGGAGCAATTGGTTAGTTACGTTCGTAACAATCAAGCCATTTATCTTATAGATTTGCGTCAGACATTACCCGATTCCGTTCAGTTTGGCCGGGGCGTAGTACGAACAAATTTCAAAAAACGTATTGTACCGGGCCGAAACGAGATTTTCACGGATGGGAACACACGACTGGGATTTAGCTCAAAAACGCTGTTTGACACCTTACATCTGGCCATGCGGCCATTACCGGGAGGTGGAGTAGAAATTAACCAATCGACTATTCCACTTAATGATTACCTGACGGTTCAGTACACGCCAAATTATCCAATTGCCATTGATACCATGCGAACCAAAGCTTACTGGACGAGTGGCGGCCGGGAAAGTTTTCTGGGCGGAACATGGAACAAAGGCAGGATTGAATTTAAAACCCGTTCGCTGGGCCGGTTCCAGTTGATGACCGATGCCAACCCGCCGTCGGTTGAGATTCTGACCGCTACGCCAAAGGGTATTACGGCCAAAATTCGGGATGATTTGTCGGGAATTTCTGAATTCCGGGCATTAGTCAACGGCGAATGGGTGTTGATGCAATACGATTACAAGCGGGCTTTACTTTGGTCGGACAAACTGAATTCCGACGAACCGTTCGAGGCCGGTGCCGAAGTAATGGTGCAAGTCAAGGACCGTTCAGGAAACATCGGTTCCGATAGTACAACGATTGAATCACCTCGCCCGGTGACTCGGCACAAAGCTGCACCGAAGCGAAAAAAGCGACGATAAACTTAACCCTGTAAAGGTTTAAAAGCCTTATTAGGGTTGCTATCATAAACCAATATGAGTCTGAACATCGGCGACCCAGCCCCCGATTTTACGAGCACTGACCAGACTGGTCAGCCGCTTAAACTGTCTGACTATCGGGGCAAAAAGGTGGTACTTTATTTTTATCCCAAAGATGACACACCAGGTTGCACCACCCAGGCATGCAGCCTGCGTGACAATTATGCCGATTTGCGGGCAGCAGGCTACGAAGTTCTGGGTGTAAGTGTGGATGATGAGAAGTCGCACCAGAAATTTATTGGCAAATATGACTTACCTTTTTCGCTCGTATCCGACACCGACAAGCAAGTGGTTGAAGCTTATGATGTATGGAAAGAGAAATCCATGTACGGCCGAAAATTTATGGGCACCGTCCGAACAACGTTTTTGATTGATGAAAACGGCATCATCACCAATATTATCAGTAAAGTAGATACCCAAAAACACGCAGAACAAATCCTAACGTAATGCGGGCGAAGACCCGTCATTTTTGATTACAAAAGCGGGCTTCCACCCGCACTACTACATGGAAATCGAACAACTCAAACACACTGCAACCGCCGTTCGGCGCGACATTCTCCGCATGGTTGCGGCTGTTAATTCGGGTCACCCCGGCGGCTCTCTGGGCTGCACCGACTTTTTGGTCGCTCTTTATTTTGAGGTTATGAACCGGAAAAAAGATGCCGATGGCAAGCCTATTTTCGACATGGACGGTCGCGATGAAGACATTTTCTTCCTGTCGATCGGCCACATTTCACCCGTATTTTATTCGGTGCTGGCCCGGGCAGGATACTTCCCGATTGAAGAATTAGCGACTTTCCGCAAATTAGAAAGCCGGTTGCAAGGTCACCCAACTACGGCTGAACACCTTCCGGGTATTCGTATTGCATCGGGATCTTTGGGCCAGGGTTTATCGGTAGCTAACGGTGCCGCTTATTCCAAGAAACTTAACGGCGACAAAAGCCATGTATATGTCCTGATGGGCGATGGTGAGCAGCAGGAAGGCCAGGTTTGGGAAGCGGCTCAATTTGCGCCCAACAAAAAACTTGGCAACATAACGGCTATTATTGACCTCAACCACGCTCAGATTGACGGCACCACCGACAATGTAAACAGCAACCGCGATCTGGCTGCGAAATACCGCGCCTTCGGCTGGTTTGTGGATGAAATGGAAGGCAATGATATTGAAGATGTTATTCGGACGCTCAAAAAATCGCAGGAAAACCCAGAAGTTCCAACGATGATTCTGATGCATACCGAAATGGGCTTTGGCGTCGAATATATGGTGGGCAACTACAAATGGCACGGCACCGCACCCAACGCCGAACAATTAACGCAAGCCCTAAACGGATTACCCTTATCGGTAGGCGTAACGGATTATTGATTCGTGTAGAGACGCAACCCTTTGCGTCTTCCCCGCCGGATGGTGTTGCTGACGCATAAGAGACGCAAGGGATTGCGTCTCTACACAAACCTATGAAAATTAAACGCCTGGTCATCGAAAATTTCAAGTCCATTGAACGGATCGAGCTCATTGAGCCCAATCCGTTCACGGTCTTTGTTGGCCCTAACGGGTCAGGCAAATCGAATATTTTCGAGGCTTTGGAGTTTGTGAATATTACTGCTAAAAATGGAAGGTTAGCAGAAAGCTTATTCGGTGGAAAAGGGGCTTTTGCCAATCGAAAGTATCTAGAGAAGCACATTAATGTAGTGGCAGATTTGGATGGTTCAATTGTATCATTAATCAAGCGTGATACAAAAGATACTTATTCCGTGAGTTCCAATTATTCAGAAGAAAAGCAGGCAACCCAAGCCGATCATCATAAAAATAGTCACCAGCAATTCATGGCGAATTTTTCACGTCTGTTCGTCAGAAGAAAAAATCTGCAAAAGTTAAATTTTACGGATGACTATGTGTTGACTTTATCGGCTGATAATCTAGAGCTAGTATTAAAGCGCATCTTAACCAATGATGTCATACGAACTGAGATTTTTGAGTGGCTTGAACTCTTCGTGCCTGGCTTTAAAGCAATAGAAGTTGATGATCGAGATGAGCTTCATTGGTTTGAAGAATTTTCGCCTAGCTATTTCACTAAGGACCTCATTTCTGATGGTACTTACAACATCTTAGCTCTATTAACAGCCGTTTATCAAAGCGACAAACCGCAGTTTTTGTGCATTGAGGAGCCCGAGAATGGTCTACATCCAGATGTAATAAAAGAATTGGTTAATCTTTGCCGATATGCTTGTGAGCAACAAGGCCACTATATCTGGCTAAACACACACTCGCAAACCTTAGCTTCTCAATTAACAGCCGACGAAATCATTGTTGTTGATAAAATAAAAGGAGCTACGGAAACTAAGCAATTCAAAGGTCATGACTTTCATGGTTTGAGAATGGATGAGGCCTGGCTAATGAATGCTCTCGGAGGTGGGCTTCCGTGGTAAGAATTGGTTTCATTTGTGAAGGAAAAACTGAGAAAAACATCATTGAATCAAGTAATTTTCAGCATTGGCTGGGTTTAAATGGTTTTGAATGCTTACTGCCTGTTATCGACGCAAAAGGCAATGGCAACTTACTTCCTCATCGAATCGAAGCCTTACGTCAGGAGTTACTTGATCGAAATGTTCAGAAAATAATTATCCTAACGGACCTAGATGCTGACAGTTGTATCTCGTTGACGCGACAGCGAATCAGTGAGCGTGACGATCAGATTATTATTGTTGCCGTTAAACAGATTGAATCCTGGTTTCTAGGTGATACACCCACATTACAAGCTTTATTTAACGATTTGACTTATAGTTTCGATCAACCAGAACAAGAAGTCAATCCATTTTCGACGCTTCAGCAACTGCTTCTAGCGAAAACCAATCGTGGTGTAGGCAGTAAAAGTATTTTAGTAAGCCGGATGCTAAAATATGGCTTCACAATCGAAAATGCGGCCAAACACCCAAACTGTCCCAGTGCCAATTATTTTTTGACCAAATTGCAAACCCTCGCTTCGGCGAATTAACATAGACTATGAAAAAGTACGAATACACCGAGAAAAAAGACACCCGTTCGGGCTTCGGCGCGGGTATGGCCGAGTTGGGAAAAACACACCCTAACGTTATCGCGCTAACGGCCGATCTGGCCGGGTCGCTCAAACTGGATGCTTTCATTAAAGATAATCCGGAACGGTTCGTTCAGTGCGGTATTGCCGAAGCCAACATGATTGGCGTATCGGCAGGATTAACGATCGGTGGCCATATTCCATTCGCAACAACATTCGCCAATTTCGCTACTGGCCGGGTTTATGATCAAATTCGGCAGTCGGTTGCTTATTCAAATAAGAACGTTAAAATATGCGCATCCCACGCAGGCTTAACGCTCGGCGAAGATGGTGCTACCCACCAGATTCTGGAAGATTTAGGCATGATGAAAATGTTGCCTAACATGACAGTCATCAATCCTTGCGATTATAATCAGACCAAAGCTGCTACTCTTGCCATTGCCGACCATGTTGGACCGGTTTACCTGCGGTTCGGTCGGCCCGTGATTCCCGTATTTTACCCCACCGATCAGAAATTTGAAATTGGGAAGGCGTGGACCGTCAATGAAGGCAAAGATGTGTCGATTTTCTGCACGGGTCACCTCGTTTGGGAAGCCATCAAAGCGGGCGAAATTCTAGCCGAACAAGGAATCGAAGCCGACATTATCAACATTCACACCATTAAACCGTTAGATGAAGAGGCCATTCTGGCATCAATCAAGAAGACGGGTTGTGCGGTATCGGCCGAAGAGCACATGATAAACGGTGGTTTAGGTGATAGTGTGGCGCAGGTTCTGTCCCGCTTCTACCCCGCCCCACTCGAATACGTAGGCGTTCACGACACCTTCGGAGAAAGTGCAACACCCGACCAATTGATGCAAAAATATGGCCTCACTGCCGACAAGATTGTTGAGCAGGTGAAGAAAGTAATGGCACGAAAGTAGAGACCGGTCAGCCGGTGCGGCAATCCCTTGCGTCTTCCAACTCGCCATTTGGTGGGTTCTCGTTGATACCAAGGATTGACGTATAGAAGACGAAATAAGACGTCTCTACAAATGAAAAATGACTGACGAAGAAATCCTCGCCAAATACCGCGACCCGTCGAGCCGGAACTTTGCCTTTAATCTGCTGGTGCGCAAGTACCAGCAGAAAATTTATTGGCATATCCGTAAGATGGTCATCGACCACGACGATACCGACGATCTGGTGCAGGAAACGTTCATAAAAGTATGGAACAGCCTGGAACAGTTTCGGGGTGATAGTCAGTTATATACTTGGGTGTACCGCATTGCTACCAACGAATGCCTCAACTTCCTAAACAAGAAACGCCGACGGTTTTTTCTGCCCATTGGCGATGTGGAAGGCGAGTTAATGGAGAAATTGGAAAGTAATTCTGCGTATGTTACATCAGGCAACGATCCGAGTGGTGAAGACGTACAGATAAAGTTGCAAAAGGCACTATTGAAATTGCCCGACAAACAACGGTTGGTGTTCAACATGAAATACTTCGATGATATGAAATACGAAGAAATTTCGGCGATCACCGGTACCTCCGTTGGCGCGTTGAAAGCGTCGTATCATTTGGCGGTCAAGAAAATAGAAGATTATATAACTAAAACTGATACAACCGATTAAACCCCAGCCGCCCGGCACTGTCAAATACGAACTATAGAGACAGAATCGTGTGACACATACACCACTTACCATGAACGAGGAAAACAATTTCCGGCTTGACGAACTACCACCCGAACATTCGATGCGGCAACATCCGTTTGTAGCACCGGATGGCTATTTCGATACGCTGCCCTCCCGGGTACAGGCACGTGTTAATTACAAATCTAAACCCGCGTTCAGCATTAGCTGGTCATGGCAACGTACAGCCGCATCGCTGGCGGGAGTCAGTTTAATTGCGGTACTGGTTTGGCAGACATTGCCCCAACGTCAGGAGTCATTGCCAAGTGAGGCACTGGCTGGTGTCAGTAATGAAATTATTACGGCTTACCTAGACGAGCAAGGAATCAACGCCGACGAACTAGCTGACAGTCAACAACTTCATACGTCATTGGGAAATGATACGACAGCAATTCAGTATCTGAACGTGCAACCCACCGACATTCAGCAGCATATTAAGGACGAAAATTTACTAGACAGTCCGAATCTCGGCTCCTGATTTTTTAGCATGGTTAACTCTACCACAATGAAACACGCATGGATTGGCTGGATGATTGCACTGACACTAATGACTCAAGTCGTTAATGCGCAGAACGACGTTAACGGACGCCAGAAAATTGAAGCTATGAAGATTGGCTTAATAACCAATCGGTTGAACCTGACTACTGATCAGGCTCCACAGTTTTGGGTCGTTTACAATGAGTACAATGCAAAAAAACAGGAGCTGAATCGTCGGATTCGGCAATTAAATAACGAGCCATCGCGCAGTAACCTGAACGATAATCAGTTAGTGAACGGCTTGCGGGAAGTCAATTCAACCAAGCAAAAACTCGCCGACCTCGATGAGGAATACATGAGCCGGTTTCTTAAGGTGATTACCCCGGCGCAATTAGCTGAACTATATAAGACGGAGCAGGTATTCAACAAAATGCTTCTTAATAAACTGAATAATCAGGTCAATTAAGAAAAGCTTCTATCAACAAAAAGCCTGACTGGAGTTTCCGGTCAGGCTTTTTGTTGATAGAAGAATTATGTAATAGCTTTAATCCAGGGTGTAAAGCTGATTAAATAATAGCTTAAACGTGCCCTGAGATTGTGCCCGGAAAGTGATTTCTGGTCCGAAGGCGTAGAATTTACCTGAGCCAACCGGTGCCATAAAAGCCGCAACACCATCCTGTAAATAAGACTGTCCCCATGCCCAGCCGCTACGAAGTGGTTTGTTGGTATCAAACCAGGCAAGCGGTACAACCGTACCTTTGGCAATGGCTTCAGGCGCCAGTTTGAATACCGGACTCGCGTCGAAATAAACATCTGTTTTGGCCGAAAGACCCCAGGTAGCATGTTGCGTAGAATCAAGGCTTACCTGCAATACGCTGCCTGGAATATAATATTTCTCGCCCGGCAGCGGTTTTTCCAGTCCACTGCTCGTCATCTCCGTTAGTGCGCTTTTCACGGGTAGTTTCAGGTGATAAGCCAGATTGGTACTGCTGCCAATCGTTACCACCGTTCCACCAGCTTCCATGAATGTTTTGATCTGTGGAATTGATTTATCGGCGGTGATTTTACCCATCCACGGACGATACATTTCAGGCGTGGATTCTTCTTTTGGTGCCCGTTCGAGTCCGGCGAAGATATCCTCATCCCGGCCACCAACCGGTGGAATAGCACGCGTAACAAAAACGATCACATCGAATTTCTTGCGTAGATCACCGGCATCAATATCCTTGGGATAAATAACTTTCATGGGGAAGTGATACTGCTCCATCAGCCAGCGAATCCAGCCCGACGGCATCGAGCCACCATACGAATCCCATAGGGCAATTCGCATAGGCGACATTTTCGTCATTGTGGTCGTTGGGCGTTTTGCGATACCAGCTACTTCCAGGTCCAGGTCTTTAGCCGACTTGTCTAGTAGTGATTTTGCCTTGGCTGATGCCGGAACGAAAAAGGCGCCCGACTCAACCGTCGATTTGCCACCAACGCCATTAGGAAGGCGATATACCTCAACGCCCGACGCAAGCAGATCGTTGACCGCAATAAACGAGTTATTGGCTTTTGCACTCAATACATAACCCGCGCTTGGAGCGCCAGTAATATGACCTTCCGGCGACTGGAGTTCACCAATCGGCAACTTTTTGAATGGGCCATCGAAACCATCCAGAATACGGTCGAATTTAACGTTCATCAGGTAGGCAAGCGTCCAGCCAGCGGCATCATATGGACGAACTGGGGGACCGCCCGGATATTGAAAATCATTCGGGTGATCCTGCGGCTCGAACATGTCCAGTACGTGCGGGCGGAATGCCTGATCGGTCTTAACAACGTAAGAACCAGTCGGATACTTTTTACCAGCCACCGTAAAATCGGACGTAGCCTGTTGAATCTGAATACCCGTACGAATCAGGGCGTTAACAAACTTAACGGCCGTTGCGAAATCAGGCTGGTTGGCCG
>CAXVWN010000120.1:0-5430 GCA_964263725.1 Spirosoma sp. | reverse complement strand
ATGCCAGTGAGCACCAGTAGTATTACGAACACGAAGGGCCTCATGATTGGAAGGTAAAATGCAGATTTGGCGATTGAGCTGGTGATCGGTTAAACAAAACTACGTGTTGGCAGAATGGAAACGGCCAACGTTTTGAGTTATCGGCTTATTAACCGACTTCTCCACCTCAAGCCGTCTCTTTGGAGGTTTCAGTGAAACTAACCGCATCCCGGTGGCCTTCTCCTAAATGGCTCTTAACAGGAGATGGTCGTAACCTGATAGACGGCGAGTTGGAAGCTGTTGATGGCTACAGAAATGGAAATTAGTTGATTTACTTAGCCCGTACGTAGTCTTGTTGCCCTCAGACAGCCGGTCAGTTTGGGCTTACATGGTGTGTTGCTTACCATCGATTTGATTATAAAACAGAGTAGGCTACCTTTCTAACAGGTAACAGGCTCCCCCCTATGAAGTGGAATCAAGTAGCTACCCTACTGCCCCTACTCTTTCTGAGTTATCAGCTCCTGATTGATTGGGTAAATCTGTTCCCCTGGAATGACATCGCCACCAAAACGGCGAAAACCCGGCTGTTGGAATTGCTGCTCAACTACTCGCCCCTGTTGCTCATCGCCTACGGGTTTCATCAGGCAACTCCCACCCCTAAATTATACGCTCTGATGGGCTCGCTAGCCTATCTGGTCGGGCATCTCAACGCGTGGTGGCGACCTTACCTTCTTGGGGCCACCCCCAACCAGAAGGCCGAGTATCAGCAGTATTTTAGTCGAACCTATACGTTCTTACCCCCGATTGGCGATCATCCGATCCCCGATGCAGCGCACGTAGTATTGGGATCAATTTGTTTGCTGATGGTGATCAGTAGTTTTTTGGCTTACTTACCATAAACCCGCTTTTCGCTCTGATAACAACTTAACACTACCTTTACCCGAGTTGGTATAGAGCCCCAAGTTCGATAGCCTAACGGGATCTACTTGATGGCTTTCATCACAATCTACTTAGGGTAAGTCCAAAACGATATGATTAACAACCTTTTCGTCACTAGCCTTCTGCTGATGGCCACTTTAGTAGAGGCCCAACCCAACAAAGAACTGGCAACGGGTACAGTCCCGAAGACCATTCCCCTCTCAAAAGCCGATCTGGGGGCCTTCCCCTACGTGAAAACGTTGTCCAATTTCACCCCCCGCGATTCGGTCACCCTTGAGCAGAACCGGACCTACTTTTACGACGGTAAGGCGTATTTCACGGTGGATGGGCAAGTCTCCTATCAAACGCTGCGCGTAGGGGACCGTACCAAAAAGATCCCCTCCGAATTTCAGATCATTCAGACCTTTGATCAGCTGGTGGCTACGCTGGGGGGTAAAAAAATCTACGAAGGTAAACTACCCGGTGAGCTGATAAAAACGATTACGACCCACGACCTGGTCGAATTAGACTCGCGCCATCAAGTGGCCCCCAGTGCTTTCTACGGGGTGGTGGAATACGTCATCAAGACGGCCCAAAAAGAAGTGTGGCTGCAAGTGGTGGCCTCCTCCATCGCCTCGGAGTTTTATACCCTGTTGGTGGTAGAAAAACAAAGCCAACTGCTGAGCACCAATATTAATAAGGCGAATGGGTTGTTAAGGGAATTAGAACGCAGCGCCAAGGCAGTCACCTATTTAGAATTTGCTTCCGACAAGACCGAGCTGCTGAGTCAATCGGGGGATGAGTTATTGGCGCTGGTTGGGGTCTTCCAAGCCCATCCGGAGTGGAAGCTGCGCCTAGAGGTGCATAGTGCTCCGGTGGGTCAACCGGCGTATATCCTAGCGTTAACCCAAAAACGGGCCGTTGCCCTGAAAGAGGCGCTGGTTTCGTTGGGGGTGAAGCCATCGGGGGTGGAGACTACGGGGTTAGGCGATAGTAAGCCCTTATTGAGTAACGAGACTGAAGAGGGCCGTCGGACCAACACCCGGGTTGAGGTCTTTAAACAGTAAAGGCATCTGTTCTAAATTGTCACTGGCTCGTATGCCGTATGCTCTATAACTGAAGTAGTAGTTAGTAAACTATCCGCCCACAATCCTAAAGGGAACATTCTCCCTAAACGCTCCCAATTCAATAATGGGTAACCCTATGCTTACTTGTCTCTTGTCCACTTTACGTTCAGGATCTTCAATTCCTTTTCTGTTTGCGGATCGTGACGAAACAGCTCGAGAACCTCGGTATTTTCATCGATGATGGTATACACTTCCTTCATCTGGCTTTCCCGGCCAGTCGATGAATTAGCCTGCTTGTAGCGAAAGGTCATCGACTTCGCCGTTTCGTCCCATGGGCCTTCCATAGCAACCCCGTTGCCCCCATCTTGGATCATGGCGCGGGTAAAGATTTTTTTGGTCCCATCATAGCCCGTCACCCGGATGCCCGTGATCCGTTTGCCCATGATATTATAATTAATTTCCGAAACTTGGTAGAGGCCGCCCATCGCCATCGTATTGGTCAGGGTGGAGGTGCTAGTCACAGGGGGCGCGTCGGCCGAGAAAGTCATGGTGGCTTGACCTGTCCAAGTTCCATTCGAGCGAGCGAGCATTTTATGAAATTCGTCTGACGGGATAAGTTGCTTACTGGTTTGGGTTCCACCCTGAACGGACCCTTTGGTTGATGCGATTGGCTGTTGGCTTAGAACAAAGTGGTTGACTAGACCGCTAAAAAGGAGTGTTAAGATGACTATTTTCATTCAGGTAAAATTGTGTTTTTAGAGAAGCGTCGATAATACAGTACGCGAATAAAATGAAGCTTAGGCTATAATCCACAAGCTATTTAGGCTATGGTAGTTTCGTATGCTACAAATTGGACCGCGGTGGCGACGCTCAGCCGCTGCGGTCCACTTGACTGATATTAAAACTAATCGTCCCATAAAACCCTCCCGTCTGAGACGAATGAGCGCTCATGTATCTGCTTCAAAATTGGGGCGTTTAAAGAGACGTTTCTGTTAATTAAACGAAGCTCTAAATGCCAAAGGTGATAGGTTCGTTCTGGTCTTAAACAACTTACTAAAGGAGGGCAAATGCTCAAAGCCCAGTTCGTGAGCAATTTCACTAATACTCAGATTCGTCGTTGATAATCGTTCTTTCGCTTTTTCAATCAATTTTTCATGAATATGTTGCTGGGTAGTTTGGCCCGTCAATACCCGCAACAAATTACTTAAATACTTGGGTGAAAGATTCAGTGCCTCGGCTACGTACCGAACGGTGGGCAAACCTCGCTCCACTTCAGCATCATGGTTGAAGTACTCATCCAGCAGCGTCTCTAGTCGGTTGAGTACTTGATGATTGGCTTTCTCCCGGGTAATAAACTGTCGGTGATAAAACCGGTCCGCATAATGCAGCAAACTTTCCAGATGGGAGATGATAATAGGCTTGCTAAATTGATCGATGTTGGCCTCACATTCCTGTTGAATCGTCAGGATGAGGTTAGTAATGATCGCTTCCTCTTTTGCCGACAGAAATAACGCTTCATGTAGCGAGTAATCCCAAAAACTGTACTGCTTGATGGTTTTAGCTAAGGGCGTATTCCAGATAAAATCAGGATGGATGTAAATAGCCCACCCTGATTTTTGTACGTCTTCCTTTTGGTTGTCAACCGCCATGCTAAATACTTGGTTAGGCGACATAAACGACATAATTCCTTCATTGAAGTCAAACGGTTGTTGGCCGTATCTTACCTTGAGATTATGCATTCGTTTGACCGCAATGGAATAAAAATTTAGCAACAAGTTCGTCGGCTCACCCCCATCCACGTGCGGAACGGTACCCACATCCAGTACGCTAATCAATGGATGCTGGGGGGGTGGCAAATGGGCGAATTGGTAAAACGCGCTGATTGATTGAAACGATTTCATACAAGTTAATCTTGATTAACGACTTCCAATACTAGCTTACCCCGTACATGCCAGCTTTCACTCTCACGGTGTGCCTGGGCTACCTGCTCTAAGGGAAATACCTGGCTGATAAACACCTGCACGCTGCCTTCATCAATCAACTGGGCTATTTCTTCTAACCACTCCTGTCTGGGCTGATTAGTGGCCAGTTCGCCCGTCGCCTGTTTCTTGGATAACGCTTCGATCACCTCATCCGTAAAGGCCAGATCGGTGTTGACGCTAACCAGAATGCCGCCTGCCTTTAAAAGACGCACCGATTTCAGCCGCTCCTTATTATCACGAAGTGGCGAGGCTTCCAGAACCACGTCCATTTCGTGCACTAGATCTTCCACGTCCTGGCTTGTATAATCAATCACCTCGTCCGCTCCAATTTGGGTTAAATAGGCAAGATTCTGAGTCGAAGCAGTGCCAATGACATAGGCCCCTTTTGCTTTGGCAAACTGAATCGCAAAACTACCTACACCGCCTGATGCTCCCTGAATTAGAATGCGTTGCCCCGGTTGTAATTTTCCATAGGCAAACAGGCCTGTCCAAGCCGTCAAAGCGGCCAGCGGCACTCCAGCCGCTTGGGTAAAGCTAATGCATTTAGGCTTGAGGGCAAATTGAGTGGCTTTGGCCGCACAATATTCGGCATAAGTGCCATTGCTGAAAAAATTAGCCACCCCGTACACGGCATCTCCTTTTTGAAAGCTAGTCACCTGGCTACCTATTTCTTCCACAATACCTGCCGCGTCGCAACCTAGTGTCATGGGTAAGGTCAGAAAAGACCGTATCGCGTCATTGGCCCCATTGCGCACCACCCAGTCGACCGGGTTAACCCCACTGGCATACACTTTGACTAACACTTCATCCGGTGCCGGAACAGGACGCGCGATATCGTCTATTTTCAGGACCTGGGGTCCGCCAAATTCATGAATTCTGACTGCTCTCATAGAGATCTGTTTTTAGATTTATTAATGACACAAAGTTCACTACTCTCTTTAAAACAGATTTAGTCAGAGTACATTTTGTTTTAGCCAAAACGACCGGTTCGTATTAGCTTGCCCTCCCACACGGTTGTCAACCTATCTGACTTATTTTCTACTGTGTATGTTTGATTATTACTCATTCTCTCAATAAAGGCTGGCTACGTGATAAAGGTAGGGTATTGAATCGTCCAAAACCCAAAGGCACAATTAGTTAAATAACTCTCGGAAGGCTAAAGGCGTCAGGTTGGTGCGGGTTTTAAACAGCTTGCTAAACGACTGGGGATAGACGAAACCTAATTCATAGGCGATTTGACTAACTGATACGTCTGTGGTTGACAACTTTACCTTAGCCAAGTCAATCAACTTGTCATGTATAAACTCCTTGGTGCTCTTTCCCGTGAGGGTCGTTAACAAACGGCTCAGGTAATTGGGGGAAATGTGCAGAGAGTCTGAAACATACGCTACACTTGGAACGCCTTTATCAACCAGATTTTTGTCCGTAAAGTAGGCCGAAAGAAGACGCTCTAGTTGATCCAAGATATGGTGGTTAGCGATTTC
>CAXVWN010000119.1:0-11211 GCA_964263725.1 Spirosoma sp. | reverse complement strand
TAGGCCGTAATATTCTAAAATCTTGTCGTAGTTTTTCCAGTTGGCAAACTGGTCTAGATTGTCTTCGCCCATAATGAGCTGAAATGTATGTTGCGGGTACTTTTCGCTTAGCCTCGTTAACGTATCAATTGTATAACTGGGCTTGGGCATCGAAAACTCGATATCGGTCGCCTTTAGATGGCTATTATCAGCTATGGCACGTTCAACCATATCGAGCCGATCGAACTCATGCAGCAGGCTTTTGGTCTTTTTAAACGGATTTTGGGGCGATACAACAAACCATACCTGATCGAGATCGGTAGTGGTGGCCATTGTGTTTGCAATAATCAGGTGGCCGACGTGAATGGGGTTGAAAGAGCCGAAGAACAGACCTATTTTCATCAATGCTAAGGAAGGTTTTAAAACCTCACAAATCTGTCGTTAAAGCACGGTTGCTTTAGCTGGCACTTTGTTTTCGTTCACGAAATCATCGACCAGTTTCTGGGCTTTCTGCAGGGACGTTTCTAAATCGTCGTTCACTAAAACCACATCAAAACGATTCTGAAAGCTCATTTCAAAATGGACTTTAAATAATCGTTTCGATAAACTTTCTTCGGTTTCTGAACCACGGCCAATCAGGCGCTGGCGAAGGGTATCCTCATTGGGTACCTTAACGAAAACGGCCAATGCCTTATCGCCGTAATATTCTTTCAATTTCAGGCCACCCTGCACATCTACATCGAACAAAACGTGCTTACCACTATCCCAGAGACGTTGGATTTCGTCTTTTAAGGTGCCGTAAAATGCCCCGACATAAACTTCCTCCCATTCAACAAATTCGTCATTATCAATTCTTTGCTTGAATTCTTCAGGCGTCAGAAAGTAATAATCTTTACCATTTTCTTCCGCACGCCCCCGGCGGTCACGGGTGCAGGCTGAAATAGAAAAGCCGAGATTAACGTTCTCGGCGAGTAAATGCTTAACAATGGTAGTCTTGCCCGAACCAGAAGGGGCAGAAAAAATGATTAGTTTACCGTCCACGGTGGATACCAGATTGGTTGGGTCTGTAATAGAATTGGGGTAATCAAGGCCGCTTTTAAAAGCACTACCTTAATTACCCCAATTGCGCTTGTCTCAATTAACTAAAACTCAGAATTCGGGATTTAATCGTTGCCACCAATTGCTCGGGGCAGCACCTCTTTTCAATTCGTTTAGTCAGCAATTCCTTCACTTCTTTTTCGAGATGGTACATCTCGATGCAGGGCTTGCATGACTCCAGATTAGCTTTCACTTTGACAAGCTGTTGTTCGGTGGCTTCGCCATCCAGAATCAACTGAATCATCTTCAAGCAGTCGGCCCGATGGCCGCAATGTTCTTTCATCTCTGGCTTTGCGTTGGATGAAGATGAGGATGGCAACGAGGTTTGCATTGGAAATATTTTATTTATTCCAAGAATAATAATACCGTTAAGTTATTAGCAGAACCAAAGTAGCGTTAGAAAAAGTTCGGTTTATTCTTCACTTTCTTCTTTATAACCCATTGATGACGCGTAATCACGCAATTTTTCTTTCAACAGGTTCCTGGCTCGGTGCAATCGGGATCGCACAGTTCCAATTGGAATATCCAGAATCTTAGCCATTTCCTCATACGTGAATCCTTCGATGTCGCAGAGAATAATGACTGTCCGGAAATCAACTGGCAACGAGTTTAGAGCAGTTGCCACTTCATCACCGATTAAGTCAGAAACGGATTCGGCCCGAAGGTCAACCGTGTGCTCAGATTCAGCGTCTTCGGAGTTATAGGTCGTTTCTACGTCCTGATAATCTACTTTAGCTGGTTCTTTGCTTTTTTTCCTATAATCGTTAATGAAGCTGTTCTTCAGAATCCGAAACAGCCATGCTTTTGCGTTAGTTCCTTGTTCAAAGGATGAAATAAACCGGAATGCCTTCAAATAGGTATCTTGCACAAGGTCATTCGCGTCGTCCTCATCGGTCGTCAGGCGAAAAGCAAAGTTGTACATAGAGTCGATGTGGGGCATGAACTCCTTATTGAAAACCTGATATTTCTGCTCGTCGGTATACCGGCGGGCGGGTGTATCAGCCGAGGGCTGTTCAACGGGGTCCCCGTCTGGTAGCAATTGGTCTTCGTCGCGAGTTGGCGTATCTGACATAACTTCGTGTATGGTCGCCATAAAAGTAAGAGTTAATTGCCGTTTACTGTCGGCAAAACTCAACGAATTCGATAATTTGACGAACCAATCCGCTGAGTAGTATCAACTCTTTAACCACAAAAATTAATCCTTTCTTAAAAAAAGAGGTAAAAGTGAGTTAACTATGACTAATTGTCAGTGAACGTTTCAGTAAGTGGTAATGTTAAAGTCGGTCATTGGCTGCCTGTTTAGGCGGGTCAATGACCGACTTATAGTATTTAATCGGCTATTTAAGCCGTTATAGATCTAAAATATCGCTTTAGCCAGGAGTCGCTAGCCCGGATAAGCCAGTCTGCCAAAAACTCAGCTTTTGTTTTCACTAATGTATTAAACACAATTGTATCAGGTGTCAGTAATCCATCTGTAACAGCCGCTTTAATGGCGGGTAATGAAAACGTTTGAACAGAACCATCAACCAATTGAACAGCCGCCGAACGGTCAAAGAAGTCAACCCCTACCTGCTGACCAATTTGTTGTAAGGTTCGCACAGAAGCATCAATTGAACAGCCACTCGGCAAAGTATATCCTTCATCTACAGCAACTAACACAAAGCGATTTTCAATTACTTGCGCCGAAGCTAATAATGGTTGCCCATGAGCGGCCCATTCACTTAAAGCCGGTTCTAAAGATTCTTCAATCGTTTCCACCTCGCCGTCTGAAAGCGATCGGTTAGCCTGATACGCCCAAACGCGTGCTGTATCGGGCAGTTTATCGAAATCAATATACATAGTTAATGAATAATTTATAATGGATAATTTATAACAGATAATGAAGTAACCGATTCCCTCATTATTCATTTTACATTATAAATTATCCATTGCCATCACAACCCTTGCCCCTGCGCGATGAGTTCCGAAATATCATAGACCCGGACAGAATCTTCCTTGTTCTTATTCTTGACACCGTCAGACATCATGGTCATGCAAAAGGGACAAGCTACGGCAATGGTATCGGCACCCGTACTGAGCGCTTCTTCAACCCGTTCGACGTTTACATCTTTCTTTCCCGGTTCAGGTTCTTTGAAATACTGGCCGCCACCCGCCCCACAACACAGCCCGTTGGCCCGTACGCGCTTCATTTCAACCAAGTCGGCATCCAGAGCGGCCAACACATCGCGTGGAGCCTCGTAGACTTTGTTAGCGCGGCCTAAATAGCAAGAATCATGAAACGTAATCCGGCGGCCCTTAAACGGCTGGCCATCTTTAACCCGAATCCGACCTTCATTGATAAGCCCCTGCAAAAACTGTGAATGGTGAATTACTTCATAATTTCCGCCCAATTCAGGATACTCATTCTTAAGTGTATTGAAGCAATGCGGACAGGCGGTTACGATTTTCTTGACATCATACCCGTTCAACACCTGAATGTTGGACATTGCCTGCATCTGAAACAAAAACTCGTTCCCCGCCCGACGCGCGGGGTCGCCTGTGCAGCCCTCCTCTGGTCCTAGTACGGCAAACTTGATGCCTACATGGTTCAGAATGCGCACAAAGGCAATGGTTACCCGCTTATAGCGATCATCGAACGAGCCAGCACAACCCACCCAGAACAGAATTTCCGGTTTCTCACCCGATGCAGCCATGTCGGCCATTGTTGGTACTGTGTATGTTTTTACGTCTTGCGTCATGAGTTTAGTTTGTAATTTGTCAGTTGTGGTTGTTGATGCAAGATTGAATGCACGAATAAACCAACAATTTATTTGACTTCATTGACTTGCTCTGCCCAGTTGAAACGATCACTTGGCGAGAATTTCCAGGGAGCCATGTTGTTTTCGATATTGCTAAACATCGCATTCCACGAGGCTGGCGCTTCTGACTCCTCCATAACTCGGTACCGGCGCAATTGCAGAATTATATCCAGCGGATTTATATTGATCGGGCAGGCATTTACACAAGCCTGACAGGTTGTACAGGCATTGATTTCTTCCGGCGTGATATAATCGTTCAGCAATGATTTTTCGTCGCGATAGTCGTTGCCATTGGCTTTCCATCCCCGCTGAATTTCTTCAAGGCGGTCGCGGGTGTCCATCATGATTTTACGGGGTGATAGTTTCTTGCCGGTAATGTTGGCCGGGCAAGCCGATGTACAACGCCCACATTCGGTGCAACTATAGGCATTCATGAGGTTTATCCATTTCAAATCCTGCACGTCTTTAGCACCAAAACGGCCTATCTCCGCTGGCGAATCCACCGCACCGGCGGACCGGCTGGATTGTTCGCCGTTGTCATTTGCTTGTGCTCCATTTGGATCGGTTGTGACCGGCAGACCGAGTGCTAATTGCACTTCCTTCGTGATTTCGGGCATATTCTGCATTTCGCCCTTCGGTTGAAGATCCGAGAAGTAGACATTCGGAAAACCCAGTGCAATGTGCAGGTGCTTCGAGTAGGTCACGTAGACAGCGAACGCCAGAATGCCTAAAATATGAAGCCACCAAGCTATTCGCTCATAAACCACCAAACCTGTATCACTGAAATTTGCAAAAAGCGGTTTCAAAAAGTGGCTAATCAAAAAATCAGGCACAATCCCCTGTAATTCAGCATAATGCCCAACGCCACGATCACGTAGAACGCTGTCAGATGCATTCCAGGTCAGGAAGGCGATCATGAGCAGAATTTCGGCGGTTAAAATAATAGCGGCATCAGTGCGTGGCCAGCGGGTCATCTCGCGATGACGTTCCTGCTGAAACCGGCTCACTTTCGTTATAAACCGACGGCATAAGAATATCACACAGACTGCTAGCACACCAAAAGCCAGTACCTCAAATACGTCGATCAAAATTGGGTAAATGGGCGTAATGTAGGGTGCAAACAGGCGGTGTGTGCCCAAGACTCCGTCCAGGACAATCTCCAGAATTTCAAGGTTGATAATGATAAATCCGGCATAGATGACAAAGTGCATTACCCCAACCAATACGTTGGTAAACATCTTCTTCTGACCAAACGCCACGAGCAACATTGTTTTCAATCGCTCGCCGGCATGATCGAATCGATTTTCGGGTCGCCCGAGATTAATAGCGCGGGATATAAGCCGAACACGTTTGGTTATGTACCAAATCACGACGGCTAAGGCCGCGACAAATAAAATTTGTTGAAAAATTTCCATTCGTTTAAGGGACTTATTAGACCTGACAATCAGTAAATTGACTCAGATAGTTAGGCCTCATTCAAAAATAATTTCCTAAATATGTTGTAAAAACCCATTATGCATCTACTTTTGCACCCACGTTTCAGGGTGATGTAGCTCAGTTGGTAGAGCAAAGGACTGAAAATCCTTGTGTCGGCGGTTCGATTCCGTCCATCACCACCACCCTGGCATAAGCCTTCCCACTTGGGAAGGCTTTTTTGTTGCCCAACACTTTGTAAGTTTTTGTAGTCATCTGGATTGGCTATGCTAAATACGCCCACAAATAGTATGCAAGCATACTATTTGTGGATTAGCAAATATACTGCTTTCACTATATCTAACAAGGAGGGTAATAGGTTGTTTTTGATTTAATACAAAGACCGCTATGTAACCTAACCTGACTATTTAAGTCCTATTTTACACATGGGCTTGAAACTTCTATTCATACTGCTTTTTCTACCCAACGATGTATCCACAGATTCGTTACTTAATCCGTTGGATAGCCTTGCAGCCCAATCCGCTATTGTAAAGCCAAGTCGATTATGGGCCGTTGGCGCCACGTCATTACTCACGTTAGGCTCAACCTATGCTTATCTGGAACGGACATGGTGGCATGGGAAAGGGGTTCCGTTTCATTTCGACGAAGGCCGGGATTTAACCTACGCCAGCGGATTAGACAAAGTAGCCCACTTTACGGGAGGTGTTTTTGTATCAGAAGCCTATTATAATTCTTTTCGCTGGGCGGGTCTTTCGGAACGCAGGGCCGAATGGCTGGCTCTTGGTTCAGCCGCTTTCGTGGAGTTGAGTATTGAGCTAAAGGATTCTTATTCGCCAACGTATGGCTTTAGTTGGCGCGATGTTGCCGCGGGAACAATCGGTGGATTATGGCCAATAGCGCAGCACCGATCAGGTTTTCTGCGTGATGCTCAATGGAAGGTGAGTTATTGGCAACAAACGCCAAAATATTTCAATGAGCGCGGTATTCCGGTACAACGCGTTTCTATTGACGACTATATTAACCAGACGTATTGGTTCTCCTTTTCACCCCAACATTTTGGCGGTAATCGTTGGCAACATGCCTGGCCCAATTGGCTACAACTCTCCGTTGGCATGGGCTTGGATGCCGAAACGTGGAGTGCCAATCATGATGGTTTAGGTGGGCGGCATGAGTGGTACATTGCCCCGGATATTAATTTGATTAAGCTGCTGAAACCACGTAGTACAACCGCCAAAGTAATTTTGGGCTTGTTTAAATACATTAAAATTCCGGCTCCAACTCTGCAATTGGGACCAACACTTCGCTGGCATTGGCTTTACTTCTGAACTTTATCCATTTCTATTCCAATTGCCTGCATTAGTTGACTGGCATTAAAGCTCTCACAAATACCATCGCGAAGCTTATAATCGAATATTAGCTCGCCGTTGTTGAGATCCGACTGAAAGTGATAATTACGAACAAAGCCATCCGCGTCTGTAAGTTGACCTAATTCGAGATCGTGGGTCGATACAAAACCCGAAGCCGTTGTCTGATGTAATTGGCGAATCAGCGCTTCTGCTCCCCGATGCCGATCGGCGGAGTTTGTCCCTTTCAGAATTTCATCCAAAAAATAAAGTACCGGCAAACGATTTTGCGGCAGGCGATCCTGCGGCAAGCGGTCCTGCGAGGTAACGGTTAGTGGTTTTGATAAGCCAATGAGCGTTTGAAGTCGTTTGAGTTCAGCGTAAAACGACGAGGTACTTTCTTCAAGAGAATCCTGTGTGCGCATGCTGGTAAATAGTAGCACGGGTGAACACTTAAATCGCTCAGCACTAACGACGGCACCGGCTAAAGCCAGCACAAAATTAGCCCCAATAGTCCGTAAAAAAGTGCTTTTCCCCGACATGTTTGACCCCGTAATCAATATCGTCTTACCAGACCCTCTGAATATGAGCGAATTAGAAATACTACGATTTTGGGCTAACAGTGGGTGGGCTGCCGATGTAATATCCAACGTAAATTGATCTTCGACAATATCGGGTGTGGCATAGGTTGGATGTGCATAAGAAAATCCGGCCAAACTGTTAAGCGCTTCTAATTCAGCAAGAGCTTCAAACCAGCGGTTAAGAATCGGCCCATACGTTTGTCGCCATCGTTCGAGCCGGAATAAATAATGAATATCCCACAGGGTCGCAATGCCGAAAAGCAAAAAGAAATATGGATTTCGCCGGTAGTTCAATCCCTCAGTCAACCGTCCAAGTTGGCCAATAGCCTCTGAGGCTGAGCGTTTATCGGATGTTAATGCCTGCCGGATAGCACGCAACCGAACGGTCTCACCCTTAAGCTGTTCGGCATGTTGAAACAAGGCTCGAAAAGCCCGGAGTGCCGCTGAAATCTCGAACGTCTGTTCACTAACTTCTTTGGCCTGTCTGGATGTTTGGCTAAGGGCCAACCCATGAACGGCCAATCCTAACAACACAACGGCACCCGGAACATAACCCATTAGCCAAGCAATAAACAAACTCAGTGTAATAGCTGGAAATACAAACCGGATGATTGTTAAATAACCAGGTAAACGGGAGGTTTCGTCGGTAGCCCAGTTAACGAGCGCATCGGGCGACCGGTTAATTGTTGACTCAACATAGGCCAGCGCTTCAAACTGCTGCCGCCAGTCAATCTGCGGCTTTAGTTCTGCTACGGCCTCCTGACGGAGTCGAATAGAATCGGGTGCCGACGGCGATTTGAGCCACGCAGCGAGCCGTTGCTGGCCTTCATGCGTGTGCGTTCGGTTAAGTAACCGAAAGAGGGAATGCCTCCCAAATACATCTAAATCACCGGAATAATAATGGGTCGGGCTGGCAAACTGCTCTCCCATTTCAGGACGTAGATATTGTCGTTTGAGCCGGGTAGCTTCGTCCTGATTGATAAACGCTAACTGGTGGTTTATATCTCGTTTGTGACGAACGTTTTGGTGCTTTTTCAGTAAAATCAAAAAGCCAATCAGACCAATTAATAAAGCAATGACTGCACCAATTTGCTGATTGATCTGGATAAGCAACCAGATGGCGGCAACACTCCCGATAAACCAGACAAGCCGCCAGAATGCCAACTGATTATGTTGACGTTGAGCAGCTTGTTCGGCTTGACTGAATTGCTGTTGACGGTCGGTAAATACGGTTTCGGTGGGCATTTATTAGCTACTTATTACAATCCAGACAAACGCCCTGAATTAGTAGATTCATTTCTTTGCGATTGTACCCTTCGGGTAGGGCAATAGCGGGAATGCTAACCTTGTCCAGACAAGTTGTTTGACCGCAGTTCTCGCACTTAAAATGGACGTGATCGTGGTGATGATGACCGTCGGCACAAGTCTCCCGGCAGAGGGCATATTTCGTCCCGCCTTCATCATCCAAGACTTTATGCAACAAACCTTTATCCAGAAATGTCCGTAGTGTTCGGTAAATGGTCACCCGGTCATGGTCGGGCCCGAGGCCGTTTTCGACATCGTTATGTGCCAGCGCATGGCCAGCATTCAGGAACAAATCAAGCACTTCCTCCCGGCCATTTGTATGACGGAGATTAAAGTTTTTCAGGGTAGCGGTAGCCGAAGACATAGTGGCTTTCGGTTTATAGTTTTCGCTTCTGGTTGATGGCATAGCACACCGAATCTGTAAATCGAAAACTGTTAGTCTATTATCTCAAATTGCAATTTAACCAGATTCGCATAGATACCGTCTTCCTGATTCGCCAACTCATCATGTGTGCCCGACTCAGCAATCTGTCCTTCGCGCATAACGTAAATCATATCTACTTTGCGGATGGTTGCCAGTCGGTGAGCAATAATAATCGTTGTGCGGTTTTGCATCAGCTTGTCCAGCGCTTCCTGTACTAAACGCTCCGATTCGGCGTCGAGCGAACTCGTTGCTTCGTCCAGAATCAGAATAGCCGGGTCTTTCAGGATGGCGCGCGCAATGGCAATCCGCTGCCGCTGACCACCCGACAATTTAATGCCCCGTTCGCCCACAATTGTCTGTAAACCTTCCGGAAATGACTCAATAAACTGGAGCGCATTGGCCTTTTGAGCAGCTTCGCGTATCTCGGCTTCCGTCGCGCCAGGCTTACCGTATTGAATATTTTCCATAATCGTACCGCCGAACAACATCACTTCTTGCGGCACCACGGCAATATTTTTTCGTAGTTCGGTCACGTTGATGCCTGACAAGTCGCGTCCATCGACCGTAATCTGACCACCACCGAGCGGATAATATCGCATCAGCAGTTGAACGATTGTTGATTTTCCGGCTCCACTTTGGCCAACCAGCGCAATTTTTCGTCCAGCGGCTACATCAAGCGAGATACTTTTCAGCACCGGCACGTCGGGGCGGGATGGGTAGGAGAATCGAACATCGTCGAAGCGAACATGCCCCTGTACGGGAATAAACAGGGGCACTTCTTCTTCAGCGTTTACTTCGGATGGCTCCTCAAGAATTTCCAGAATTCGCTCCGATGCGCCAATAGTCTTTTGCAATTGGGCATATAAATCACCCATACCACCAACCGAGCCACCAATAAATGTCGTGTACACAATGAATGTCAACAAATCAGCGAACGGCATTTCTTTTGACATTACCAGCGATCCACCGTACCAAACCACGCCAATAATGCCACCGAAGAGTGCAAAAATGATGAACGATACGAATATGCCCCGAAACTTTGCTGCGTGCAGCGCTGTACCAACCACCAGTTGTAAAGCGCTGCCGTATCGGTTAATTTCCAGCTTTTCGTTTGTAAATGCCTTCACAACATTTATTGACTGAAGCGTTTCCTCAACGATTACATTCGCTTTAGCCAGTAAGTCCTGGGCTTGTTTCGACAACCGACGAATGAAGCGGCCAAAGAACATGGCTGCCACAATAATGACCGGAAACGTCGCCAGCATGAACAGTGTCAACTTCCAGGAAACGTAAAAAATAATAGCTGTGCCAATCGTGAGCGTACCGATCTGGCGGAATAACTCGGCGATTGTCAGGGTAAGTACATCCTGTAGCTGCGAGATGTCAGACGAAATGCGGCTGGTTAATTCGCCCACGCGTCGTTGCTCAAAAAACGGAATCGGCAGGGTAATGATTTTGCTATAAGCCGCCCGACGCACATCGGCCATTGCCCGCTCGCTTACCTGCGAGAAGAAGTAAATCCGGAAGAACGAAAAGATGGCCTGCGCAATAAGAACGCCCACAAAAAAAAGCGTAACCTGGTTCAATGTAAAAGCCGACTTTCCTTGAATAACGCTTGTAATCTGCCCGATGAGCAACCCAAAGCTCATCGTTGTACCCGTCGATAAGATCAGAAACAAAAATCCGATTGTGTATTGAAGCCGATAGGGTTTCACGAACCGGAAAATGCTCAGGGCTTTTTTGACCCCATCACGGCTGAACTTCTTTTTATCTTCCTCACTGGCTTCTTCGCCAAAATTTCGTCCTTGTTTTGCCATTGTTTTTTTGTGTCGGCCGGTCGGCCGCAGCCGTTCTAAAACCAAACATTATATATAGGAGACGCAAAGGCCGGATCGCCGGTGCGGTTGCGTCTCTACTTTTGTCCTTTATAACCCGATTGCTGAAAAATCTGCCGCGCGTCGGCATTGTGCATTAATTCTGAAATACTTACGCTACTGTTCTCATCATGATACCGTCCGACAATTCGCCAACCCACCCACCGGCCGATAGCGCCTGGGCAAGCCTGACCGATTTCGGCAGTAAAGGGCCGTTCGTTCAAATATCGCTGTTTTATTGCGGGATTTGTTTGGTACAATAGCTGATTATCAATAAAATGCGCCCAAACTACATCCTGTGCATTAAACGTTTGGGTCAGTTGTTTGTCTGAATAACCGATGACTAAACTATCGGGCACTTCGGGCAGCATCGTT
>CAXVWN010000118.1:0-7135 GCA_964263725.1 Spirosoma sp. | reverse complement strand
TCATAGCCATATCCGTACGGGCATGCGACAGCATGTCGACGAAGTTATAAACCACCACGTTCAGTTGATTCTGTAACAGGTTGTTGAAGTTATCAACGAGTGATTTTCCCTGATTAACGTTTAGAATTTTATGGTACGACGACTTGATATTCAGGCGGCTGGCGTCAAGCTGCCGACGCAGAAACTCGTCTTCATGATTGTTAAGGCCCTCATCTTCACTATCATCGTTAACCCACAAATCAGGGTGTTTCTTTTCCATTTCGCTGGGCATCATGCCCGAAAAAATGGCGTTTCGAGCAAATCCGGTGGTAGTCGGCAGGATGGAATAGTACGACGATTCTTCTTCAACCGTGAAGTACTCGGCCAATAAAGGCTCAATAATTTTCCATTGATCGAAGCGAAGATTATCAACCAGAATAAAGAAAAGCGGGGGGGCATTTGCGTCCACCAATGGAAATACTTTCTTACGCATTAACTGGTGCGACATGACTGGACTTTCAGATTTCGGATCATTCAGCCAATCTTCGTAATTGTCGACTACATACTTGCAAAACTCCGAATTAGCCTCGCTTTTTTGCATGTTCATAACCTCTAACATGCTCTTGTCCTGCGAATTATCGAGTTCTAACTCCCAGTAAATGAGTTTTTTGTAAACATCAGCCCATTCGTCAAAATCCATGCGGTCATTATATTGCATGGAGATGTTGCGAAAATCCTGTTGATAGCCAATATTGGTACGTTCGGTAACAAGCCGCTTATTGTCCAGAATTTTTTTGACCGATAGCAAAATTTGGTTCGGGTTGAGCGGTTTAATCAGGTAATCAGCAATTTTAGAGCCGATAGCCTCTTCCATAATGTGCTCTTCCTCGCTCTTGGTAATCATTACCACAGGCAGATTAGGGCGCATCTGCTTAATTTGGGCAAGCGTTTCCAGACCCGTCATACCAGGCATCATTTCATCCAAAAAGACAACGTCATAGTTCGTTTGTTCAACCTGATCGAGCGCATCGGCTCCACTATTAACGGGAGTAACGTCGTATCCTTTATTTTTCAGAAACAGAATATGGGGTTTCAGGAGATCAATCTCATCGTCGGCCCAAAGTATCGAGTAATTTTGCATAGTTTCAATAGGTGGTTTGTTGCAGAGATTCTTCTGTTTTGGCTTTGCTGACTACAGAATGAATAACCGTCCTTTGTTTAACATCAAACGACCGCTTCTGTTCATGTGGTTCTGTGTTAAGGTTTTTTAACAGGAGAAAAAGGTACTTTTGTCGGAATTCCCGCGAAAAAAGTAAATTCAACTCATTGGTTAACCAATGTACCCACACGCGCAAAAGTTTATTGCTGATATAATCAGTCTTATTTTTGCGTTAATTTTACGATGTAAGCCGTTTATAAAATTGGCCTGGCCCTCGTGTATCTTCGATTACCTATGGCTGATTATAACCCATGAAAATACTTCCTTCCCGTTCTGCCTTGTGGCTAGTAGGCGGCATATTATATATTCATACCGTTCAGGCCCATCCGGCCAAATTCCCAAGGGAGACGGTCGCCGATTCGGTTGGTGTTGAAAAAAAAGACGGAAAACGCTTCATTCTGCATCGTGTTGACGAAGGTCAAACTTTATATGCCATTGCCCGGCGGTATGGTCGCTCCGTTGCCGACATTAAAGCTGCGAATCCCACGTTAAAAGATGCGGTTCGCTATGCTCAAGTGGTTAGAATTCCGATTCCAGACGGTGCACTGAGCCGGAAAGAAGAGAAAGTAGTTGACAAAGCTATTCGAAAACAGGAAAAAGCGGAGAAACGCGAAGTTAAGACAGCGGAGAAAGTAATACCTAAAGAGCCAAAACCGGCAAAGCCAGTAGATAAAGAAATCCAGAAAGCCGACGACCCGGCACGAGCTGGTATTCACGTTGTTGAACCGCGGCAAACGTTGTATAGTTTAGCCAGCCGATACGGTGTATCGCAATCAGATTTGCGTAAATGGAACAACCTGCCCGGCAATAACGTCCTTATTGGTCAGGCACTTATCGTATCGGAGAAAGCATATATATCCCGTATGCCTTCCTCTCCGGCCCCAACAGTAACGCACAAAACGCCTGCTTCTGAAACGCCTGCCCGCCGAAGTGATGACGATGCAACATCCCGGCCACCTGTTGTGGTTCATCCTGCCGAACCGCATACGAATGAGCCTAAGTCTATAACGCCAACCGAATCGAAACCGGAGCATCATAATGAGACTCCCCCTACGCCAGTCACAAACAAACCAAGCGAGACTGATAATCGGGCCAGTGCGAAACCAACGGAAAAACCCGCCGAGGTAGCCGAAGTAATTGAACCGCCCCGACCGGGAAACGATGCGCCTATGCCAACGCGCGGTCGACGCATATCCAGCAGTGGAGTAGCTGAGATGATTGACGGAAACGACGGATCCGGTAAATACCTTGCCTTGCACCGCACGGCTCCCATTGGAACGCTGGTGCAAGTACGGAACGAGTTTAATAACCAAAGCCTTTGGGTGAAAGTTATTGGCCGATTACCAGATACGGGAGTTAATGATAAGATTTTAATTAAATTATCGACGCAGGCTTTTGCGAAACTTTCACCCCAAGACAGACGTTTTCGAGCTGAGGTAAGTTATATTGTTCGATAACTAATTTATGGAAACGAAAGAAGAACGTATTGCCCGTCGTCACCGAGAACGCGATGATCAGATGAGAGCCTCACCCGGCTACGTCACATTCAGTATTATGTTTACGCTGGCCTATCCGTTCATTGCCGTTTTTACGTTTCTTATGTCTACTCTATTAGCCACATTCTCAGGCATTTCCAGGGCAATGGCGTGGGTTGTTAGCGGAGGAAAAAGCAAATAAACAGATAATGGTAGCGGCAATTTCTGATTCATTATCCATTAACAACTCATCCTTAAAAGATTTTTTAGATGCGAAGGCCGATCAATACAATCGGCCTTCGTTTATTGAGCGCGATCCTATCAGCATTCCACACCGGTTTAGCCAGAAACAGGACATTGAAATTATGGGGTTCTGGGCGGCCGTGCTGGCTTGGGGACAACGCCCGGTTATTTTGAGGAAAGCAACTGAGTTGGTCGAACTCATGGATGGGACACCCTACGATTTTATCCGCCATCACGAAGAAAGCGATTTAAAGCGATTTCTCAGCTTCAAACACCGCACCTTCAATGCTACTGATGCACTATATTTTCTCCACTTCTTCCGGCAATATTATCAGGAAAATGATTCGCTGGAAGATGCTTTTTTGCCTGATACCGGGCTGAATTTCAGTGAGACTATATCGGTTGAAGCGTCTCTCATTACCTTCCACGACCGATTCTGTAGTCTTACCGATTTTTTCCCTGAACGAACTCGCAAACACATTGCAACTCCCGCCCGAAATTCGTCGTGTAAACGCCTGTTGATGTTTCTGCGGTGGATGGTGCGGAACGACAACCGGGGTGTTGACTTTGGGTTGTGGAAACGACTGCATCCCAACCAGTTAGTGATCCCAATTGATGTGCATGTCAATCGTGTAGCCCGCCACCTGAAGCTACTTTCCCGACCACAAACCGATTGGAAAGCCGCACTTGAACTAACCGAAACACTCCGCCAATTTGATCCTGGTGATCCTGTACGTTATGATTTTGCTCTTTTTGGTTTAGGCGTCGAAGGTGAGATGTGAGTTTTAAGACTCAACGGTTATTTTTAAGCCATCAATAAAACAATAAACTCACGGGAAGGATTACCTTTTCAGACTCGTGTCCTTTATATCATGCCTTTTCAAATAACCACCCAGCCGTTCGGGCCGTTGCCAACCGGAACCGAACCACTCACTGAATACATACTTGAACATACCGAATCGGGGGAGTTCATCACGGTTCTTCCTGCATTCGGGGGCATTCTTCGCCGATTGGTTTTACGGAAAGGGCATAATCTGTTTCCATTAATACAAGCCCCCGAATCTCCTCAGGCATTACTAACCGACGAAAGTTACGCCAGTGCCCTTCTTTATCCCTTTCCGAGCCGTATTCGTCATGGCATTTATCATTTCGAAGGCGAAGATTATGCGTTGAAAATGAATGAATCGAAACGCGATAATGCCATGCATGGCTTCGTGCATGGCCGGGAGTTTTCGGTTGTGAGTCAGGACGTTACACCAACGCAGGCTGAACTGGTGGTACGCTATAATTATACAGGCGATACCGTTGGCTATCCTTTTCCCTTTGCGCTGACGGTTACATACAAATTGATACAAGCTAATTTGCTGCCCAATGGAAGTGAATCTGCTAATGATAAAATGTGCGCCCTTCAGGTTAGTTATTCGGCGCTCAATACGGGTACTACATCTTGCCCCGCAGCTTTTGGCTGGCATCCGTATTTTACGCTTTCAGATGAATCTGTCGATGCCATGAGCTTATTATTGCCTACGCGCACACCGGTTGTCCTCGACGAACAAATGCTCCCTAATGGCTTGTTGGCAACCGAACAGGCGGGAATGATACAGTTACACGACGAACAATTAGATACTGCTTTTGCCATCGAACCGACGAGTGATTCCACCAATCCAGAACCTTTTGCCGAAACCGTGTTAACATCACTCAACACGGGCGTTCGATTAATTGTTGGTCAGCAAACCGGCGAGAATAAACTCAATTATCTGGTATGTTACACGCCAACCCGACGCGACAGCATCGCCATTGAACCGCTTACGGCCAATGTCGATGCCTTTAATAACGGAGATGGACTAACCATTTTGAGACCGGGCGAAACGCTTTCCGGTACCATTTGGGTTCGGTTGGAGTAGTGAGTTAACGGACAATGAATAAATAGCCTATTTTCATTCGTCATTAACTTTATATCAGAGCGAGCGTATTTTTACATTTCGGAACCAGGCAGAACTGCCCCAGTCTTGCAAACCAATGCGTCCAGTAAATCGGCCTTTGCTGATGGGCGCATTTTTTAGTTTGCTGTCGGCAACTCTCTGTTTCCATTCGGCGCTGGTTAAATCGTGTTCCTGAATGCTGAAGCCGTTCAGGGTGACAGTTAGCTTATTCTTTTTCAGGATGAAGTGGACTTTATTCCAACCACCAACGGGCTGCAACTCACGAACCCGTGCATTGGCTACGCTGAAAAAATCACCGGCCCGGTGCTTATTCTCATCAGCCCCTTCGTAGATAGCATCATCCAGCACTTGAAGTTCTAAGCCTGTATCGAAAATGTTTTTGTACTGTGGATCTTCCTGCACAAAAAAGAAAATACCGCTGTTCGTAAAGCGCTCCACTTTCCACTCGGCTTTAAATTCAAAATCGCCGGTAAACGCCACGTCGGTCACCAGATCACCACCATCAGACGCTTTGTTACCCACTCGATTGGGAACATCTAATTTTAAGGCTCCCTGATCAATTTTCCAGGACGTACCCACTCCTTTTGCACCGTATTTGTGCCAACCCGATACGTCACGGCCATTAAATAGCAGTTTCCAGCCTTCTTTTTTTTCCTGAGATGATAATGTGTTAAGTTCCTGGGCGTGTGCTCCAACGGCAAGACACACAAATAAACCGATAACAGATATTTTGGGGAGCATACTATTTTAGAATGGATTGAGTAAACAAAAGACAAAATCATCTATTAACTCCTCATAACTCAAATGTAATTCCCTGCTCCAAGGACGACTTGAATTAGATCGACCCATTAGCCGCAGTCAGAAATGATATAAACACTACCTCAATGTCTATTTGATAGAGTTATTAGAAAAGCGGAAAAAGGAACAGGATAATTTAGCTTAACGGACGTTAAGACTGAGAATCAACTTAAAAGATAGTTTGGTTGAAGGCATTCGGGCGTAGTATAACTTGTACACTACGCCCGAATTATCTATTTCTGAAAAGTTAAACCTTACCTTACCATTTTTTCTTGCCTGAATTATTTCCCGTAAATTTCGGCTTGCCGGTATTTTCTTTCTTTGGGTTACCCAACAATCGCTCCACCAAATCCGGCCGATTGAGCTGGTTCAGGCGGTTGCGAATCCAGTTTTTGTACTCGGGCTTGTACCAGAAGAAATAGTTATTTTGCGCCTGCTTTTCGTCCCGCGTTTTGGCCGTTTTGACTGGTTTAAGCGTGTAGGGATGGACGCCAGAATAGTAGATTACTTCGGCTACCGTCATGGGTGTGGGCGTAAAGTCCTGCACCTGTTCGAGTTGGAAACCCAAGTCCTTAGTTTCTGCAGCCAGGTTTGCCATATCCTGCTCTTCACAGCCGGGGTGCGACGATATGAAGTACGGAATCAGCGGTTGCTTAAGGTTATACTTTTCCTGAATCTTATCGTACTTCTGCTTAAATAGCTTAAAATATTTGAACGACGGCTTTCGCATAACCCGAAGCGTATCGTCAGAGGTGTGTTCGGGAGCGACTTTCAGGCGACCCGACACGTGGCGCGTAACAAGCTGCTCCATATACTCGTCGTGGTTACCGTCAGCATTGTTTTTATTGAAATCATCGACCAGCAAATCATACCGTACTCCCGAGCCAACAAACGCCTTTTTAACGTTTGGATTAGCATCGACCTTGCGGTACAACTCCGTCATTGGCTTATGAGACGTGTCGAGATTTGAGCAGATAACCGGGTGAATACAACTTGGACTTTGACAACGGGCGCAAATCGACTCGTCTTTGCCCTTCATTTTGTACATATTGGCCGATGGTCCGCCCAAATCGGAGATGTATCCCTTGAATTCGGGGTGCTTCGTAATTTCATCAACTTCTTTCAATACCGACGCTTCGCTTCTCGATGCAACGAACTTGCCCTGATGCGCCGAAATAGTGCAGAAACTACAGCCTCCAAAACAGCCCCGGTGCATATTAACCGAGAACTTAATCATGTCGTAAGCTGGAATCGGCCCCCGCTTTCTGTATTTCGGGTGGGGCAGGCGGGTATACGGCAAATCGAACGACTTGTCGATTTCAGCCTCTTCCATCGTCTTAAACGGCGGATTAATTACCAATACCTGATCACCCACTTTTTGGGTAATCCGGTTGGCCTGCCACTTATTTGACTCAACCTCAACAATTTTGAAGTTGGCCGCGTACTTTATTTTATCTTCCAGGCACACCTCATGGCTA
>CAXVWN010000117.1:0-7949 GCA_964263725.1 Spirosoma sp. | reverse complement strand
CTGGCCAGGTTGCTGGGATGCTCTCCCGACGAGTTGATTATTACCCGAAACACCACCGAATCGCTGGATACGGTCATTGCCGGTTTGAACTGGAAAACCGGTGATGAAGTCATCATGGCCGAACAGGATTACGGTGCCATGATCGATATGTTTCGGCTTCAGGCCCGACGATATGGCATTGTCAATCGGACGGTTTCGCTGCCGAACCACCCCAAATCTGACGAGGAGATTGTGAGTCTGTACGAAAAAACCATCACGCCCAAAACCCGGCTTCTGATGGTTTGCCATATGGTCAACATTACGGGCCAGATTCTGCCCATCCGCCAACTTGTTGAGATGGCTCACAAACATGGCGTTGAAGTTTTGGTGGATGGCGCACACGCATTCGGGCAGTTGAATTTTACACTAACCGATCTTGGCGGTTGTGATTATTACGCCAGCAGTTTACACAAATGGCTTGGCACACCGCTGGGCGCGGGCATATTGTATGTGCGCCGGGACAAAATTCCGGCCCTCTGGCCACTGTTTGCTGATAGCAGCGTTGCCGACGACGATATTCGGAAACTCAACCATACCGGAACCCACCCGGTAGCCACGGATTTAGCGATTCAGGATGCCATCAAATTTCACGAGGGAATTGGCATTGAGCGTAAAGAAGCCCGGCTTCGATACCTGCAACACTACTGGACCGATCAGGTACGTCATTATCCAAACATTAGTCTGAACACGCCCGAAGCACCCGCCCGTTCCTGCGCGATTGCCAACGTGGGTGTAGTAGGAAAAGCACCGGCCGAGCTGGCTAAAATCCTGTTTGAGAAGTATAAAATCTTCACTGTTGCCATTGATGGAGCCAATGTACACGGGGTGCGCGTTACGCCACATCTGTACACGACCACAGCCGAGTTAGACTCGTTTGTGCGGGCGTTGAAAGAACTTGCGGGCTGAGAGGTCACTCAAATGACCGTTGACGTAATTATTTTTTTTGCCGATACACGCTGCCTGTACTACATCAATAAGTCAGTTTTTAGCGTATTGATTGTATTGTTCTGTTCGTTTTTTTCGTAGTTTTCGCTTACTTGTCCCTTACTAGTCTGACTTATTCAAAAATCAATTCTTATGAAGCGTTACATTTATATAATCTGCCTGATGGTTTCTTTTACCGTGCTAACTTCCTGTAGCAAGAGCAGTGACCCCGCACCTGTATCCCCAGTAGTAGGACGTTGGGAATTGAACAGAGGCTTATTAAGTGGATTTGTTTCTCCTTATCAAAGCTTAAATACACGTGGGCTAGATCTTTATAATTACGATTTAGGCTCGTACACATCCACTATTGATGTTCGCACAGATAACTCATTTACTGAAAACTATAAGTCGGGCGGTCTAGTAGACGATGCCAATGGGACGTGGGATTATACAAATACTCAGTTGAACCTAAAGTATGATGATGGCACTACTGGAACCTTTTCGTATAGTTCAAGTAAAGGTATAGAAGAACTTACTTCACCTACTCAGAGTATCTCTTTACCATTATCTGCCACCGCAACCGCTGTAGGTAATGTTCAATTTGTATACCGTAAATAAGCTACTTAGCACATTCTTTTTATCAATAGCCGATGGACTCCATCGGCTATTTTTCGTCCATTTATAGTAAGTATCTCTTCACTCATCAATAAAGCCTTCTTATGACTCCTCGTCCTCTACTCATCTGTTTGTTTGCACTCATTAGCGTTGCCAGTTTGGCGCAAACGGTAAGCCAAAAACGTCCCCTTAATTCAAAGGATATTTATCGGCTGCAAACGATTAGCGACCCGCAGGTTTCGCCCGATGGGAAGTGGGTCGCCTATGGCCTGTCAACGGTTGATACAACAAAAGATAAACGCAACGCCGATATCTGGATGGTGAGCTGGGACGGTAAGGAGTCTGTTCAATTGACGAATAGCCCCGACGGCGAATCGAGAGCCCGGTTCAGCCCGGATGGAAAATATGTGTCGTTCGTATCGGCGCGGCAGGGCGCAACCAAAGGGCAGATTTGGCTGATGGACCGACGGGGTGGTGAAGCCAAAAAACTAACCGATCTCAAAACCGATCTGGAAGATTACGTCTGGTCGCCGGATGGGAAAAAGATTGCTCTGGTACTACGTGACCCGGATTACGCCGACTCGGCCAAAACCAAAGTTCGGAAACCATACGTTCTCGACCGCTATCATTTCAAAGCCGACGTTAAGGGCTTTCTGGAGAAGAGTGCCGTCCACCTATATGTGTATGATTTAGATACCAAAAAAATTGACACGCTGACCACAGGTCTGTACGACGAAACATCACCCGTTTGGGCGCCGGATGGGTCGCAGCTAGCCTTCGTGAGTAACCGAAGTGAAGATCCAGATCGGAATCAGAACACGGATATTTATGTCATTGACGCAAAAAAAGGAGCCAAAATAAAGCAACTGACCACTTGGGCCGGTTCCGACAATAGCCCGGAATGGAGTCCCGATGGCAAACGAATTTCGTATTTACGCTCAACAGCATCGGGTAATTTCCTGATGTATGACCAGCCTATATTAGCCGTTGTCAGCCAGGACGGTGGCGAACCAACCTTACTCTCAAAAGCATTGGATCGCCCCGTTCGGAATCCTCGCTGGGCAAAAGATGGGCAAACAATTGGCGTATTGGTGACAGACGACCGGCAGACATACATCGGCCAGTATGCGCTTTCTAATGGGAAATTCACGAAAGTGAGCAGTGGAAATCGGGTATTCGGCGAACTGGAACCCGTGTTAGCTGGCAGTTGGTTAACCCTGATGAGCGAGCCGCAAACACCCGGCGAATTGTATGCCGTCGAAAATGGCGCAGCCCGTCGGTTAACCCACACACACGATGCTTTTCTGGCCCCGCTCGAATTGGCAACGGTAGAAGGATTTACATCGCGCAGTAAAGATGGCGCGCAGGTCTCGAACGTATTGTATCGACCTGCCAATACGCCAGCCAGCAAAAAACTACCAACCATTTTCTACATTCACGGCGGCCCGGTTTCTCAGGATGAATTTTCGTTCGACCTAATCCGGCAATTACTGTCGGCGGGTGGTTATGCGGTTGTCGCCGTTAATTATCGCGGAAGCAATGGCCGGGGAATCGACTATACCAAAGCGATTTACGCCGACTGGGGCAACAAAGAAGTACTGGACATTCTGGGCGCGACTGATTACCTGGTTGAAAAAGGCATTGCCGATCCCGAGCGCTTAGGCATTGGCGGCTGGAGTTATGGCGGCATTCTAACCAATTACACCATCGCTACTGACACGCGCTTTAAAGCAGCCGCCAGCGGAGCCGGAAGTTCGTTACAATTGTCGATGTACGGCATTGATCAGTACACCAATCAGTACGAAACCGAATTGGGCGCACCCTGGAAAAACACGGATAAATGGCTGAAGTTATCGTACCCGTTCCTGAAGGCCGACCGCATTAAAACCCCGACGCTCTTCATGGCGGGCGAAAAAGATTTCAATGTGCCATCGGCGGGTAGCGAGCAAATGTTTCAGGCCTTACGATCATTGGGAATACCGACCCAGCTAATTATTTATCCCGGCCAGTTTCATGGCATTTCGGTGCCAAGTTATCAGAAAGACCGCGTCGATCGGTATTTGCAATGGTTCGATAAATATTTGAAGGCGAAGACGTTGTAATCAGGAAGTGTGGCATCAGGCCGGGTGGTGTGGTGTCGGGTTTAAGAACCCGATACCACACCAAAATCAATTCTGCTTGATTACCTCAATTAAAATTATCCGCGAAATGAGGCTTCGGAAACGGTTTGCGCGGTACTGTTCCGCAGCGATCAATATCATCTGAAAGTTGACTGGCAACCCCTCGGCTAATCGTAGAAGCCATGCCAACCAATGCTTTTGTAAACTCTTGCTGCATGGTCATGGCCGACAGTTGCGTCAGAACAGAAGCCAATTCGATCTGAGCAACCGAATTAATGATCGGCTTGGGCTCGCCATCGTCTCCCCCACCGATCGGATGCCAAAGACCATCGGCGGGCCACGGAAATGGCCAATGCCAGGGTGGGCAAAGTTCGTCGCCCGGTTCCCAGGAGGCAACCATTGAGCGGGTGGCTTTTTCGGCCATTTTCTGCGAGAGATCCAGCGTTTGTTTTGCCATTTTTTTGTCGGACAGCTTGGCGCTGATGCTGCGGACCACATCAGCCACTAACAATTCGACATGGGCATCGCTGAAAACATGCGACTTGGCAGGACCACCGGGACCTGCCGGACCACCCCCAACAACCTCCCAGGCTTTCGCGTTCAGGGTTGCAATAAATTCCGCTTTCGAGCGAATCAATTTTAGATTTGCCATTGTCATTACCAGTTAAAATACATGACAAACCTACGCCCTTCCTGATGAGATATCATCAGCACTTCTACCTGATTATCAGTCCTGTTAACTACTGATTTTTGTCGCGCGTACTTTCACGCTTACACGTAATTACCCGCTTGTCTATGACCAATCCATTCAGGTTCGCTGCCATTTCTGGCGTTAATGTGGTAAAATTTACGCGCTTCTCCTTTTACTTAAAACTAAGCTCTTATTCCTATGCGCTGTTTCTTCAAAATCGTATTCCTGACGTTTCTCACCTTAACGACTGCGTTCGCCCAGTCGGGCCGACCGGCAACAAACGCGTTTAACGGGCTGGACATGAATCTCGGCAATCTGTCGCGGCTGTCAAACGCCAAAACCCGGTCCATCAGTCCCGAGAATTTTACGGGTGAAAAGGGTAAAGGCGGTATGGATGATCTCACCGATGATCGGCCCAACCATGCCAACGCCAAAGATGCAGCCCGTGATCTTGGTCGGGGCTGGAAGGTCAATCCATTTATCCGTATTAAAGCGGGCGAAACGTTTACGCTGGCCGACGTTCAGGGACCGGGAGCCATTCAGCACATCTGGATGACGCCCACCGGCAACTGGCGGTTTTCCATTCTGCGCGTGTATTGGGACGACGAAAAAGAGCCATCCATTGAAGTACCCGTTGGTGATTTTTTTGGTATGGGCTGGGGCGAATATGCACCACTGAATTCGATGCCGGTCAGCGTTAATCCGGGTAGTGCGTTTAACTGTTACTGGCAGATGCCTTTCCGCAAACGGTGCCGGATTACAATGCAGAATATCAATGACAAAGATGCCATGAGTCTATATTATCAGATTGATTACACGCTGACAGATGTTCCCGACGATATTGCTTACTTCCACGCGCAGTTCCGGCGGACAAACCCGAATGCGTACAAAAAAGACCTGATATTGTTAGAAGGTGTGAAGGGTAAAGGGCAGTACGTTGGTACATTTCTGGCCTGGGGCGTCAACAATAATGGCTGGTGGGGCGAAGGCGAAATTAAGTTCTTTATGGATGGTGACACCGACTTTCCAACCATTGCAGGCACCGGTACGGAAGACTATTTCTGCGGCTCTTATAACTTCGATCGCAATGGTCAATACACGCCTTTCTCAACACCCTATGTTGGTCTGCATCAGGTAACAAAACCCGATGGGACGTATAAATCGCAGCAACGATTCGGCATGTACCGCTGGCACATTATGGACCCAATTCGTTTCGAAAAAGATTTACGCGTAACGATTCAGGATTTAGGCTGGCGGAGTGGTGGGCGTTATTTACCCCAATTGTCTGACGTAGCCAGCACCGTATTCTGGTACCAGGCCGAACCCCATGCACCATTCCCGAAATTGCCCGGTAAAGATGAATTAGAAATTAATTGACAACTTTTATTTTGAAAACATCAAAAACTATTCATTTAAATTTTGAATAAAAATTATTTGTCAAAATAAATTAAAAGCGTTTTCGGGTCGAAAACGCTTTTTTTGGTTAATTATCCGTACTTTCACAACACTCTATCTACTAAGGCATTACAGTTTGCTTTACTTTTATTTTATCCAAGATAAATACAAAAACCTGCAACCATGTCATCACAACTTACTCGCCGGGACTGGCTTCGCGCCAGCGGTCTCCTAACTGCTGGTCTCGGATTGAGCCGGTTCACTCCTGCCAAAGCTGCCCTGCCTAACGCACCCCTTGTTTCGGGCTTTACGAATGAGTTTGCCTTCACGGACGACCCATTTGCGAATATGCCTAAATTGAAGGCCCGCCTGTTAGCGAACGAAAACCCACTTGGTATCGCACAAAGCGCTAAAGATGCCATTATGAAGGCAACTGAGATTGGCAATCGTTATGCTTGGATGGAGTTTGGCCCGTTAAAAAAGTTAATTAGTGAGAAAGAAGGTGTAGCGCCCAAAAACATCCTGATGTCGCCGGGTTCGTCTGACATTTTGCTGGCTGCTGCCGAGCATTTCGCGAAAGGAGGAGGCACCATTCTAACGTGCCGCCCGACCTATGATGATTTGCTCGATAAAACGACCAAGTTTGGCGCAACTATAAAGCCAATCCCATTAACCAAGGACTTTAAATTCGATTTACCTGCACTAAAAGCCGCTATCACGCCCGACGTGAAACTGGTTTATATCGTAAATCCAAATAACCCAACGGGTACGATTCTGTCCCCCGCCGAACTCGAAGCCTTCTGCCGGGAAGTTGCCCCTAAGGTTCCGGTATTCCTCGACGAAGCCTACATTGATTTCCTGACGCCTGCCGATCGGCCAATGCTTGGCAAATTAGTAGCAGAAGGGTTGAATATCATTCAGGCCCGGACATTCTCTAAAATTCATGGCTTTGCCGGTTTACGCTTAGGCTACGCTATGGCTCAGCCCGAGATGCTAAAAACACTGCATCAATACATTGGTGCTGAAGGTAATGTGAGTATCACAACGCTGATGGGCGGCACGGCCAGCTATCAGGACACAGCCTGGCAGGACCATTGCCGCGAAGAAAATGCAAAAGCGCGGGAGTACACCTCTAAAGCATTGATGAACTTAGGCTACGAGGTAATTCCATCGTACACGAACTTCATTATGTTCCCCATCCGCATGAAAACGGCGGCCTTCAGTAACCAAATGTTTGGGCAAGGTATTGGCATCCAAACTCGTGACGTTAACGGACAACCTTATTGCCGGGTAAGCGTAGGAACAATGGACGAAATGGCCATTTTTATCGATGGATTCAAAAAAGTAGTGGGGTAAAGTAATGACTAGTGTACAATGAATAATGGCTTTGCCTTTCTGGTTCATTGTGCATTACTCATGGTACATTATTCATCAGTGGAATGACGCGAAGAGACTTTATTAATTCAACGAGTGCCAGTTATGCCAGCCTGCTGGCGTGGGGAATGCTTCAGCCTGCGCCAGCTTCTGCGCTCAATTTACCCGCCAACGGTCGGCGAAACGATGGAAAAGGCCGAAAAGTAATCATTTTAGGGGCAGGGCTGGCCGGTATGACAACCGCTTACGAACTCGGCAAATTAGGCTATGACTGCACGGTACTGGAAGCTCGTTCTCGCTCTGGCGGGCGCGTCTGGACCATTCGGGGCGGAACCAAAGAAACCGAATTAGGCGAAGGTGCCGCGCAGAATTGTTCATTCGAGGATGGTTTATACTTCAATGGTGGAGCGGCCCGCATTCCGCACCATCATCAGTTGACGCTCAATTATTGCCGTGAATTGGGCGTGCCTTTACAAATGTTCAACGGTAACAACGAAGCGGCCTATTTGTACAATAGTGGTGGCACTGGTGATTTGGCAAATCGACGCCTGCGCATAAAAGAGTATCACAACGATATGCGCGGCTACACAGCCGAATTGCTGACAAAGGCACTGGATCAATCAGCGCTGGATCAGCAATTGACCAAAGAAGACATCGAGAAATTGGTCGATTTTCTGAAAAACGAAGGCGACCTGAACACGGCTCATCTGTACAAAGGCACCAACCGGCGCGGCTACAAAACGAAAGCCGAACCCGGCGCGGGAACGTTGCCCGGCAGCATGACCGACCCG
>CAXVWN010000116.1:0-5403 GCA_964263725.1 Spirosoma sp. | reverse complement strand
GGAAGCTTAAATTCCGAAGGTTACGTCCGGTATCGACTTAATACTCGCTTCAGTTTGCGGGCTGGCCTGAGTTTTCAGTTCAACGAATACACCACCACCCGTAAACTGACGTTTGACAACGACCGGTTTCGCAGTAGCAATGCCCGTGTTTTAGGGGCCATTGCCTACCATTTGTAAGGTGTAAAATGGTAGACATAAAAATGGCCTGCCCAGATATGAACTGAACAGGCCCTCCTCATCTCAATTACTATTGGTTTTGGCAGACTAAATGGACTATTGACTATCCGTCTTCATCTTATCTTTTTTCATCTTCATTTTATCCTTTTTCATCTTACCAGTCGACATTTTACCGTCGCTCATTTTGTCGTCCATCATCTTATCATCCGACATTTTATCCTTCACCATCTTGTCGTCTTTCATTTTCGAGGATGACATCTTGTCTTTCTTCATCTTGTCCTGAGCGAATGAAGCAGTGGACAGGGTTAGAGCCGCTACAAGGGCTAGTGCGAGTACTTTTTTCATGAGAAATGGTTTGTTTTTACTGAGTGAAACTAGTCGATCGGGAACAAATGCATCGCTATCGTAGCAACAAAATGAGTTGTTGCCTGGCAGGCAAGCATTCTATACGATAAAAGCTTTTTCTGCTCAGCATAGTTATCACAGAAGTATAACATTTTGATAATCAAGTTTTTCTATTCAGCCGTATTCGGGAATTTTGCGATCTGAGTACATTCTGGTTTGTATAAACCCATCTATGAAAACAATCCTGCTCATCGAAGACGATGCCCTGATCGTCGATTTGGTCCGTATCCATCTCCATACACTTCCCGCCAACGTACTTACAGCGGCTAGTGGCCGGGACGGACTTGGCCAACTCGCTCAACAGGCCGTTGATTTGTGTATTCTGGATGTGATGCTGCCCGATATGAACGGGATCGAGATTTGCCGTCAGATTCGCCAGCGAGATACGTTCACGCCCATTCTGATGCTGACAGCCAAAGCCCAGGAAGCGGATAAAGTAGCGGGTTTGGAAGCTGGAGCGGATGATTACCTGACAAAACCGTTCGGCATTCAGGAGCTGATGGCCAGAGTTCGGGCCATGTTGCGCCGGTCAGGATTAGGGGCATCACCAGGGCCGGTTTCCCCGATGGTTATTACGCATGAGGCCCTGCGAATTCACACGGCCGATCGGATCGTGACGATTAATAATAACCGGGTAGAGCTTACGCCAAAAGAGTTCGATCTATTGGTCCTCTTGGCCGAAAATCCGGGTAAGAGTTATAGCCGCAAAGAATTACTCCATCTGGTCTGGGATTATCACATCGTAGGCTATGAACATACAGTAACGGCGCACATCAATCGGTTGCGCAATAAGATAGAATCGGACTTTGCCCAACCCAGTTACATCCTGACTAGTTGGGGCATTGGTTATCGATTTGCTGAACCTGTAAAGCCCATCAATTCATGAACGTAGTTGGTAACACCGCCAAACGGATTAAACAGTTTCCGGCAATCTATGGTCGGTTAGCCGGTCTATTATCGTTGCTGGTCATTCTGCTGGTGGCTATCTATAGTCTATTGACCGGTTTTATCGCGATACGTTATTTTAAAGCCTCCCATCAACGGCTCAACCGGGAAGTAGCGACCCATATTGCCAAATTCTCTGAGCCCTTTGTGGGTATGAATAAGGTGAATCACCCGGCTACCGAGCGCATTTTTTTCAATGCGATGGTAACCAATCCCAGTGCCGAAGTCTACCTGCTGGACACAACAGGACGGATTATGGTCTATCAGGCACCGGCTGAAAAAATTAAACGGCATCAGGTTAATCTGGCTCCTGTTCATCAGTTTATTCAGACTCAGGGCGTGGTCTTCATTCAGGGCGATGATCCCAGACAAGCGGTTGGCAGACAGATATTCTCGGCCGCTGAAGTTCGTGATAAAGGCCAGTTACAAGGCTATGTGTATGTGGTTCTTTTGGGCGAAAGCTATGGCACAACGCTGGTTCAGTTATTCCAGGATTACTCCGTCGAATGGGGTCTTAAAACAACCCTGTTTATGCTGCTGGCTGCTTTAGCGGTTGGTTTTGCCGTATTCTACCTGCTCACCCGCGATCTGACCCGCATCATTCGGACAGTTTTGCGCTTTCGGGATGGCGACCTAAAGGCCCGAACCCAGTTGAAGCCCCCCAGCGATTTGGTTCCCCTGGCCAATGCCTTCGATACCATGGCTGACCAGCTAACCAACAGTCTGGCCCAATTGCAGACCTCCGAGCAACTCCGGCGCGATCTGGTCGCCAACGTTTCGCACGACCTGCGCTCACCCATAACCTCTATCCGGGGTTTTGCCGAAACGCTGGATATGGACGCTTCCCTGAATTCAACCCAGAAGCACTATGTTGGCGCTATTCTACAAAGTACGCAGCGACTGACCAAACGCATCAATGAGTTATTTGAACTCTCAAAACTGGAGGCCAAAGAACGGAAGCCTGAAAAGGAACCCTTCCTGCTGGCTGACTTACTCACCGAAACGTACACGAATTTTCAACTGATCGCCCAGCAGAAAGCCATTACGTTTACCTGTGTCAATTGTGAAGTACCGTCGGTCTGCTTTGCTGACATTAACCTGGTTGAGCACGTACTCCAGAATTTAGTGGAAAATGCCATTCACTATGCCCCGGAAGGTGGCCAGGTAAGCCTCCAATTAGCCTCTACCGATCAATACGTAACTGTATCCGTAATCAACACCATTTCGGCCTTACCTAAAGTGATCTTGGCTTATTTATCGCAGATCAATCAGATAGATAGTAAAGAAGCCAGCATTCGCCCGCCTAATTCTGGTCTGGGATTGGCCATTGTGATGAAGATTCTTAGCCTGCATAATGCCCGACTACAGGTTACTCATGAACCAGAAAAGGAAATATGTTTTGTGTTTGCGCTACCGGCTTATGTCGTGCCCACTTCATAAACCAGGCTAAGGTCGCTGGTTGCTTAAACGTACGATCCATCTGCATGAATAGAGATAGCCTAATTCACTGAAAATGTTATACTTCCGTGATAACTTTCGGAAAGCAGGGAGCGTTTTTAAGTTACATCACCCGTAATTTATGATACGAATTGTTCACAAACACCCCCTGGCGATCCGGTGGTTTCACTGGATCAACTTCCCCATTCTAACCATAATGATCTGGAGTGGACTGTTGATCTATTGGGCCTTTGATCCTTATAAAATTGTGATTGGCAATACCGTTCTGATTCAATTTTTTCCAGAATGGTTTTACCAATGGTTGAATGTCCCGGCCCAACTAGCCAGGGGACAGGCCTGGCATTTTGTGTTTCAGTGGTTGTTTATTAGTAACGGGATCCTGTATATGGGCTATACGTTCGTCTCGGGCGAGTGGCGGCTGTTACTGCCCAACCGGCACTCGTTCCGGGAGGCTTTGCTGGTGGTGCTACACGACCTGCATATCCGAAAAACGGTTCCGCCACAAGCGAAATACAATGCGGCTCAACGCATTGCGTATTCAGCCATCCTGTTCATGGGAGTAGGGTCCGCCCTGACGGGTTATGCGATCTACAAGCCTGTTCAATTTAACTGGTTGACCTGGCTGATGGGAGGCTATGAAATGGCCCGACTTATCCATTTTGGGCTGACAATCGGCTATGTTTTATTTTTCCTGATTCACATCACCCAGGTTATTCTGGCAGGCTGGCACAATTTTCAAAGCATGATTACTGGTTTCGAGCGAAAAAATGAACGTACTGAAACACAAACCGCTGCGTGAGGAGCTAACGTCCGAAGGGCAAATTCGTCGGCGGACGCTGAAGGCGATGCTGGGTTTTGGCTTGGCCAGTTTGGTACCGGTGGGCGTCTGGCAGTACGTAAAACACCAGCCCGATGCTGATGGCATTCCGGCCGTACTGCGGAAGCTGCTGAACACAAATGAAAAAGTAGCGAATGTTTATTTCAGCCCAGCGCACCTGGCCCCAACTTATCCGGTCAGCCGGGCCGCAAATCCACCCCGGGTCAATGGGATGGAGGGTTTAAAGAGTGACATTGAGCTGAATGGTTATCAGATCACGGTCGAACAGCCGGGCCGTACGCCCATAAAGGTGAGCCTTGACGAGCTGAAACAACTACCCCAGCACGACTTGATCTTCAACTTTAAGTGTGTGGAAGGTTGGAGCCAGATCCAGCATTGGCGTGGCGTAAAATTTGCTGATTTTGTGACCCACTATGGCCTGGGTACCCGAAGTGGCCAAGCTCCTTCGGTTGACAATTTGGCTGATTTTTATTCGTATGTCGGTATGGAAACGCCCGATGGCGAGTATTACGTCGGCCTGGATATACCCAGTGCATTACACCCACAAACGCTGCTGGCGTTTGCCATGAATGATCAACCCATCACCGCGGAGCACGGGGCACCGGTTCGGTTACTAATTCCCGTCAAATACGGAGTCAAAAATCTCAAACGCATCGGCACCATTCGTTTTGCTGACGAGCGCCCTCGTGATTATTGGGCCGAAGAAGGCTATGATTATCACCTGGGTTTATAGCAACGGTAACTGGTCCAGGTAGTAGGCTGACAGAGGCTCGTTGACCTCATGACCCATTTTTAAACACACTTCCGTATGCATTCATTCACACAATTAATCATAGCTGCCAGTCTGGCACTGACTTTACTCAATCTAAGCACAGCAAGTCTTACCGGAGGACTTCCTCATCCGAAGTTGACAAAACCTAATGCTACCTATGCGCCCGTGGCCGTCCTGGAATTGTTCACCTCACAGGGCTGCTCAAGCTGCCCTGCCGCCGATCGGCTCCTAACCGAAACGCTGGCCGAAGCCGCTAAAGCCAACAAAAATATTATTGGTCTGTCGTTTCACGTTGATTACTGGGACCGGCTGGGCTGGAAAGATCCGTATAGTAATCATAGTTTCACCCAACGACAGTACCAATACAGTGAGCGCTTTGCCCAAACGGGCGTTTATACACCCCAGGAAGTACTCAACGGCCAACAGGAGTTTATAGGCTCCAATCGGAACAAACAAAGTAGCGCCTTGAAAGAGGCTTTAAGCACACCCGCCACCGCAGACGTCCAACTAACTGTTTCTACACCCAAAAACAATCAATTAACCGTTACCTATCTGCTGGTGGGTGATCTTACCAATGCAGTTTTACATGTAGCCGCCGTCAGTAAGACCACCGAAACAATTGTTAATCGGGGCGAAAACGCTGGCAGAAAGCTAGTCCACGATAATGTTGTACGAGTCTTCCTAACCGTTCCAGCTTCGGAAAAGGGTGTGGTGACGCTTGCGTTACCAATTGATTACGATGCCCGTAACGGAGCGGTTGTGGCGTATGTGCAAAATCGGCAGACCCTCGCTGTTCATGGGGCCGAAA
>CAXVWN010000115.1:0-4635 GCA_964263725.1 Spirosoma sp. | reverse complement strand
GAGGGCAATTTTACTAGTATCTGCCATGAATGAAACGGTAATTTTATAGGTTGGCGAGGTAAGTCGCTTAAGCAGACAACCCATAGGAAGGGATGAAAGTTTTGCGGGCGGTCGTTAACCTATTTTGGCTTTATGCAGGAGAGTGCATGATAGAGCGCAAGTAGACTTTTGTAATATTTGCTCTATTAATATGATGCGGGGCCGTCAATCCAGCCAATAACCTAACTCCTTAACCCTTTATTTTCAGCTATTAAAATGTTTATCTCTCCACATAAAAGCCACGTTGTAAGCCGACTGCCCAGTTTGCTTTTCGCCGTTCTGCTGACGGGCACTTCGCTTTATGCGCAGCCGGGTTCGCCCAAAGCCAATGATTCCACAACGCCACTCCACTTGTTGAAACCCGATTATCCGGTGCCCTATGGCCAGCCAAAAGTAGAGGAAGTGACCGGAGTGCTACGCCGAATTTACACGTATCTGGATGCCAATACGCCCACGCAACTTATTGACAAAGAGACAAAAAAAGACCTGACACCGGGTGGTACCTTTAACCCAAACGCCATTTTCAAACCCGGCGATTTCCGATTAATTAGTTACGAATGGGGCGTCACTTATTCCGGAATGTTGCTTGCCAGCGAAGCCACCGGCGATTCTCGCTATGCTGACTACACTAATAAGCGTCTTCAGTTCATTGCCGAACAGGTTCCGTATTTTCGTAATCAGGTAATGGCCGATCCAAAGGCAAACACCCCCATGCGGGCGGTGCTGGCACCCCACGCCCTCGACGATGCCGGGGCCATGTGTGCGGCCATGATCAAAGCCAGCCGGGCGGGCGGTGTTAAAGCCAATTTGCGGCCAATGATTGATAACTACATCAACTACATCCAGGCCAAAGAATTTCGCTTAGCCGACGGCACGCTGGCCCGGAACCGCCCACAGCCCAACACGCTCTGGCTCGATGATCTGTTTATGAGCGTTCCGGCTTTGGCGCAGATGGGAAAACTCACCGGCGACCGCACGTATTATGATGAAGCGGTGAAGCAGGTCACGCAGTTTTCAAAACGAATGTTCAATCAGCAGAAAGGGCTGTATATGCATGGCTGGGTTGAAGGAATGTCCGTACACCCGGAATTCCATTGGGCGCGGGCCAATGGCTGGGGCATTCTGACGGCTGTAGAATTATTGGACGCCCTTCCCACTGATCATCCCGGTCGGCCCGCTATTCTGGAGTTGCTAAAAGCCCATGCGAAAGGGTTAGCTGCCCAGCAATCAGGTTCGGGATTCTGGCATCAATTGCTCGACCGTAACGATTCCTATCTGGAAACGTCAGCGACGGCCATTTACGTCTATGCTTTTGCCCATGCCATCAATCAGGGTTGGCTCGACCCATTGGCCTATGCCCCGGCAACCCTGCTTGGCTGGAATGCAATATCGACTAAAATTACGGAGAAAGGCCAGATTGAGGGCGTTTGCGTTGGTACGGGAATGGGTTTCGACCCGGCGTTTTATTACTATCGGCCTATTAATGTATATGCAGCCCACGGTTACGGTCCAGCTCTGTTGGCAGGTGCCGAGGTCATTAAACTACTGAAAAATAAGACATTTGAAATTAACGATAGCTCACTGCAACTGACATCGAAAAAGTGACTTCAACTAGCTAATTAACAGTCAATCAGGCAGGTGCAGGAGAGTTAAGCTGGTCTGGCAAACCTATATTTGACACTGTTATCATAGGTCATTACCAAACAAGCCCACCAGACTTCTGGTGGGCTTGTTTATGTATGGTATCGCAGAAGCGATAAAACACTTCTGCCGTTCAATTAAATTTTCACCGCCTGACGAGCCACCAGTTTCCAGTTTCCTTTCTGTTTAACCCATACCAGCAACACCGATAGTTTCGCGGTGCCGGGTTTCCCGTCGTTGGCGGTTTCGGCCATTAGTTTATGCCGCACCAGAGCGGTATTGTCTACGATGCTAATCGTTTGCTCAGTTAGGTCAATAGTTTTGAAATCCGATGCGCCACTGGTAAGCGCTTCTACAAAGGCTTTTTTATCCTCCAATTTCCCATTCGAATGCCCGTACGTCAAATCATCAGCAGCCAGCGACTCTAACTTACCCTTGTCGGGATCAATCATGAGTTTTTTCAATTGATCAACAGCCTGAGCGACAGCCGCTTCATCTTTATTTTGTGCTATTCCATCGATGGTTAGCATACTACACATAGCAACAATCGCAAATAGAATGGTTTTCTTATACATCGTCGATAAGGATTATTTAGGGATCGTTTTACTTGACTTGTGACGGCTAATGTAGCCACTCCATTAAAAGCCAAATCCAAAAATTTTTACCGTAAGTCGTGTTTTAAAGAGTATGATCCGTTTGCATTCAACTGAATGGACACCCTGAATTGATGGGTACTTCATCGAGAAAACCTGACTTAAGCTTGTATCCAAAACAGGTATAATGTCAGCGTAACCAGCGAGATAATGGTAGAGAATAGAATGGCATTTGACGTTGTCGTTGCTTCTCTTCTATAAAGTTCAGCCAGCATAAACGGACCTGTACCCGTTGGCAAGGCCGTTAACATAACAGCCGTTTTAGCCCAAACAGAGGGCATATCAAACACATGAAACGCTAAAAACCAGGTAATTAATGGTTGGACTACCAGTTTAAGACTTACCAATATGACGGTTGATTTCACATCACCGTTAGTTCGTTTTTCGGCTAAGAATAAACCAAGAGAAACCAAGGCGCAGGGGCTGGCGGCATTACTTAACAATGACAAAAAAGTGTTTACGCTCGTGGGCATTTTGAAGCCGATTGCGGAAACAAGTACACCCAATACCGGCGAAAAAAGCAGTGGATTCCTGACAAGTGATAAACTGACTTTTTTTAGTGCCTGTCCAATGTTACGCTCAGCTTGCAACCCTATTTCAATCAGGATAATAGCCATAGCAAACAGTACGCAAACCGTAATAATGCTGGCAATTGTTACGGGTGTCAAACTCTCCGGCCCCAAGGCCACCAATCCCAGCGGAAACCCAATAAATCCAGTGTTTGGGTAAGCGGCATTGAGTCCGTCAATGCTGGCATCGGCCAAGTGACGTTTATTCTTCACCTGTAAAAACAGGGTCAGGACGAAAACGAATCCACATCCCAGGCCAAAAGCGGCAACAAAACCGGGTTGATATAACTCTCGCCAGGACACTTTACTCATCAGGCTGAACAGGAGCGCAGGCAAGGCCAGATAAACAACAAATCGGTTTAGTTCAGACGATGCATTCTTGCCTAGTACACCAATTTTACGGCTACCATAACCAGCAAAAATCAACGCAAAAATTGGCAGTATAACCGTTAGGGCAACAAACATAAAGGCAACGCTTGAAAGGGTAAAACAGTGCTACTTACAGATGACAATCTACCCTGAATATGAGTTCGGCATTGGTTTTTCAAGTTAATTATGTTTCATCGTCATTGATATTGGTGGTGACTAAGAGACTTTCCATGTTACTATACTACGGATTTTTACCACTCGGACCCACTCTATCATTTCAATAGATTTCTCCAAACAACCAGCGTTGCTTTTGACTTACTCATTTTAGTAAAAACAAAAGCAACGTTATGGAAGCAAAAATTCCCCCGCAACATCAGGCCATTCAGCCGGGTATTGAGGCTGAACTGGACCCGCAGCCGAAGGTAATTCGGTATCTTTACAAAGGAGCTAACAAACTGAAAGACAAGGTCGCGCTCATTACTGGTGGCGACAGCGGCATTGGTCGAGCCGTAGCTGTTCACTTCGCGCGGGAAGGTGCCGACGTAGCCATTTCGTATACGCCACGCGAAGAAGTCGATGCTCAGAAAACCAAAGAATTAGTAGAAGCCGAAGGACGCCGGTGTCTGCTGCTACCGGGCGATATTCGTCAGGAAGCGTACTGTATTTACATTGTAGAAACTACGGTTCAGCAACTCGGCAAACTCAATATTCTGGTTAACAATGCTGGTTTGCAACTACAGCATAAAACCCTCGAAGAAGCCACAGACGACGATTTATTGGCAACGTATGAAACCAATATTTATTCGTTCTTTCGGGTAACGAAAGCGGCTGAACCTCATCTGCAAAAAGGCGATTGCATCATCAACACTACGTCGATTACGGCCTATCAGGGCCGCGCCGACCTGCTCGAATATTCTTCTACGAAGGGAGCGATTATGACGTTTACGCGAGCCCTATCCACCAATTTAATTACCAAAGGAATTCGCGTAAATGCGGTGGCACCCGGCCCAATCTGGACACCGTTGAACCCCGCTTCAGTCAGCGCAAAAGAGGTCGCTGAATTTGGTAAAGACGTGCCCATGAAACGTCCCGGTCAACCCAGCGAAGTAGCGCCAGCCTACGTGTTTCTAGCGTCTGAAGATGCGTCTTATATCACAGGACAGGTATTGCATCCCAACGGCGGCACAATAATCAATGCGTAACGTAGAGAGAGACGCATAGTTGCGTCTCATCCGCGTCAGCAGAACCATCCGGATATGAAACGCAACTATGCCGCACCGGCGGACCGGTCTCTACACAAAATTGACTCAAGTTATGGAACAAATGGAAATTGAAACCAAGCCCCAGCATCAACATGCGCAGCC
>CAXVWN010000114.1:0-6611 GCA_964263725.1 Spirosoma sp. | reverse complement strand
GACCCTGCTGCTGAATACCATTCGGCAGTTCGTTCCGCTCTCGACCAGCGATGAAGCGATTGTTGACCAACTCTTTGATTCCTACCAGATTGAGCCGGGTAGTTTTTTTCTGAAAGCTGGCGATGTTTGCCAGTATGTTGGCTTCGTAACTCAGGGATTGTTGCGTTATTACGTACTCGACGATGGCAACGAACATACCTACGATTTTTCGCCTGAACAGACATTTACCTGCAATTACGAAAGCTTTCTGATCCAGACGCCTTCTACCCGTTATATTGAGGCACTTGAACCGACAACGCTGCTGCGTATTAGTTATGAAAATCTACAGAAATTATACGAGATGCTGGAGCATGGTCAGCAGTTTGGGCGGTTGGTCGCCGAGCAATTGTTTGTCGCAACGCTTCAGAAATTAACCTCCTTTTACCGGGAAACCGCCGACGAACGGTACGACAATTTTATGCGCCTGTTTCCGAATCTCACCGAACGAATACCACAATATGTCGTGGCTTCTTATGTTGGCATTAAACCGCAGTCGCTGAGTCGAATCCGGGCGAAACGGGCGGGAAAACGGTATTAAGCGATCTTCACTTATGTGAATGTATGCGTTAAGAGTAGGGGAGACCTTTGCCTTGTCAAATCAACATAAACACGACAATGCAAACGGATAAACTGCCTTTATGGGCCAAAATTGTAGGTTGTATTTTTGGTTTGGGACTGCTGTTTATCGGCGGCCGATTCCTGCTTATGCCCGAAGTGGCCGAGCGGGGCTTTGGACTGATTTACGATCAGCCAACCAATTCATTCCATTATAGTAAAGGGATACGCGATATTTTTTCGGGTCTGCTCCTAACCGTTTTTTCACTTGCGGGCTGGCGCAAGCCGCTTATGGTTACTGTGTTGGCTGGATCATTAATTCCAGTTGTGGACATGCTGGTTGTGCTCAATGCACCGCATGCCGTACCCGGAGCCGAATGGATTCATGGCCTGACTGCTGTCGCATTGTGGGTATTCGGGTATTTTCTAGCTCGCTCTTAACCCACTTCTCATGATGCTGTTGCTACTTAATTTTGTTCTCTACGTCCATTATACTGCGTTTCTAGTGTACCTAACTACATTATTACGTCAGTGGGAACGACCTGTTAAACGAACAAGCCACCTAATGCTCTACTGCGGTGTTGTACTGCTGTTGACTGGTATTGGCCTGATTACTATTCGATACCCCGCAATTAATTATTGGAAAATAGTGCCAAAAAGCCTGCTGCTACTGGCTATTTCGGGCATAACAGCTATACATCGGGATAAAATACTGTCAACCCGAACATGGAAGATTCTAATTGGTCTGACGGTGTTGACGGCTCTGATTGCCCTCTGGCGAACGGTCTGAGTTATCCGCTTCGGATACTACCTTTGCCTGATAACTCTACACGTTGTATGACTCTCCAAACCCTTGATACCGGCCTTTTTAAACTTGATGGTGGGGCTATGTTCGGCGTTGTGCCGAAACCCCTCTGGCAGAAACTTAACCCCGCCGATGAGCAGAACCGATGCACATGGGCCATGCGTTGTCTGCTCTACGAATTGGATGGTAAAGTACTGGTTGTCGATACGGGCATCGGTACGAAACAGGACGCTAAATTCTTCGGTCATTACGACCTGCATAGCAACGGACCGGGTGAGGCCAGTTTGCTTAACTCGATCCATAAAGCGGGTTATTCGGAAGCTGACATAACAGATGTACTGTTAACGCATCTGCACTTCGACCACGTGGGAGGAGCGGTCAAACGAAGCGATGATCAATTAATTCCCACCTTCCCGAACGCTACCTACTGGACGCATCCGGCGCATTGGGACTGGGCCATTAATCCGAATCCGCGCGAAAAAGCGTCCTTTTTGCGTGAAAATATTTTGCCGTTGCAGGAAAGCGGTCAGTTGAAATTTCTTACTGAGAGCCTGTTCCCATTCGCTGGAGTTGATCTGATATACGTAGATGGCCATACGGAGAAAATGGCGCTGCCCAAGTTTCACATCGACGGTCGGACAGTTGCTTACATGGCTGATCTCATTCCATCGTCGGCTCATGTGCCGTTACCCTACGTGATGAGTTACGACGTGCGGCCGTTGCTGACAATGGATGAGAAAACCCGCATATTACAGCAAGCTGCCAACGAAAACTGGATTCTGGTTTTTGAACATGATCCTGTAACGGAAGCGGCTTCGGTTGAAATGACCGAAAGAGGAGTTCGTATTAAGGAGAAAGGAAAACTGACGGAGTTTTTATAAAAGTAGTCTGGGGTTTTACAGCAACGGCCAACCGTCCGCACTACATAAGTCATACAACCAAATAGTTGTCCTTACCGTTATTGAGAAGGAACGTATCAATCAGGTAATGAAAATAGGCTTAGTGTTATCGGGTGGCGGGGCGCGGGGTATTGCGCATCTGGGAATTATTAAAGCATTGCAGGAAATGGGCCTGGGCTTTGATCAGATTGCCGGAACCAGCGCTGGTGCTATTACGGGAGCCTTGATAGCTCAAGGCTACACACCCGACGAAAGTTTGAAAATCATCGAATCATCGGCCTTTGTGCGCCATCTACGACCTGCCTGGAATCGTATGGGTTTGTTACGGCTCGATATGGTTGTTGATCTTTACAGGAAATACATTCCCCACGATTCATTTGAGGGGCTTAAAATTCCACTGCATATAGTGGCTGTTGATTTGAATGCTGGCGAACAAGTTGTGTTTGAACAGGGCGAATTGATTCGACCGGTGTTGGCATCGTGTTGTTTACCCGGAATTTTTGAACCCATGCTTATCAACAAAAGACAGTTTGTTGATGGGGGCGTATTAAACAACTTACCTGTTGATGTTATCGAGAACAAAGTCGATTTTGTGATTGGCTCACATTGCAATGTACTCGGCCCACGCAAGCCAATCCGCTCTATGCGGGGTGTTATTGAGCGTAGTCTGGTGCTGGCTGTACAGAGTAAAACACGAGACCGATTTGCAAAATGTAATGTGTTGATCGAGCCACCTCAATTGGCGCAGTACACCACAACTGATATCAGCAAAGCTCGGGAGTTATTCCGGGTTGGTTATCAGTACACCCGCTCAATGCAAAGTGAGATTGAGACAAGTCTTAATAAACCAACCATCGAGATCTCCTGACTCTAATTTTTTCTATACAGTGAAACGCCGGGCCCTGTGGTCCGGCGTTTTTGTTAACGTGAAGGAGAGAACCGTTTTGAACTTACGAAGCTATACATGAATGAGCGTACTATTATGAGATCAATATCTTGATGGCCAGATGTTGTACCGCGTGAAAGAGAATCCTTGACTTAGTAAACAGCCGTTGCTGAGAGTAAGATTGGTTTATAGAACTGAAAATAATCTGTCTACTTAACCAGTTTACACAATGTTAGAAAAGTTAACTACAAAAGTTAAATTCTAATTAAAATTCCATTAAATCTTTAGTTATAAATATAATTTTTAAGAAATATGAGTATTTATACTCAGTATGTACGGCTTATTTTTCCACGCATGTTATCTTTAAAAAATTGCATTTTAATCATATAACAACAATTTTATATACATTAGTATTGAAAATGTACTGTTAAGATAAAGACTAAAATAAGGTATTATAATTTATCTAAAATTATAATAATGATATATAAGGTTGAATTAATGTGATTTACCAGAATTATATTTTAAATACGCACTCAATGTCTATTTGTATAAATATATAATTTTTTTGATATCAATTCTTGTATACACATACATTTTATATAGTTTTGCAGAATTACTTTCTAAGTAATCTAACCTAATTTGTACTTCTTAGTGATATGAGGAAAAATTTACTGTTGAGCTTATTACTGGTGTGCTCAACCTGGGCTTTTAGCTGGGCTCAGGAACGAAAAATTACGGGTAAAGTAACTTCAGCCGAGGATGACAACTCGCTTCCTGGCGTGTCTGTAGTTGTAAAGGGTACTACTATAGGAGCTGTTACAGATGCTACGGGTAGTTACGCTATCGCTGTCCCTGCCAAAGGTGCTTTAGTATTCTCCTTCATTGGTATGGCAACTAAAGAAGTTGCCATAGGCGCCAATTCTATTGTGGATGTTAAACTCGCGACCGACACGAAGCAACTAGCTGAGATTGTTGTAACGGGCGTTGGGGTTGCTACCGATAAACGGAAGATTGCCATTTCGGTCGAATCGGTTTCCGGCAAAGATTTACCGCAAACGCCTTCAGCTTCTGTCGATCAGGCCCTGATTGGTAAAATTCCGGGTGCGCAAATTACCAGCCGGAGTGGTACGCCGGGGGCGGATGTTAATATTCTGCTGCGTGGTATTAACACGATTAACCGCGGTACGCAACCGATGATTCTGATTGATGGGATTCAAATGGGCGCTACTAGTCTGCAAACCATTGACCTGAACTCGATTGAGCGCGTTGAAGTCGTGCAAGGTGCGGCTGCGGCTACTATTTACGGGGCTCAGGGCGCCAATGGGGTTATTCAGTTGTTTACCAAAAAAGGTAAAAACGGTCAGCTGAATATTGACTTTTCCTCCAGTGTTGCTGTAAACACCTATTTAAATAATGGCGGGGTGAGCAAAGCTCAGTACCATGCATTCGCTACCGATGCCAACAATAATATCATCGGATCGTCAGGTAATCCCATTACGTACGATGCTAGTAAGGGTATTTATACCGAGAACGTGCAGTATAACTCGACAGACCCGACCGCTACAAACAGCAAGCCTTACAACGCTAATCTGCAATACCACGATCACTTTGACTATTTCTTCAAACCGGCCAACACGATAAATAATAGTGTTGCCATTACTGGTGGAAGTGCGAAAGCTGACTTTGGTCTGTCTGCTTCCAATAGCCATCAGGAAAGTAACATTCGGGACAATGGCTATTTTGATCGCAGCAACCTGTCGGCCAATATTGGTGCACAGTTGGCCAAAGGGCTTACTCTGCGCTCAATCACGCAGCTAGCGTATACCAAAAATACGTTGAAATCAACCGACCGGACCATTCTGTATAATTTGTTGAATGCGTATCCATTGGCTGATTTTGATCTGACAACCACAGATGGTTCTATTCCGCTGAACATGAACCAGACGATTGGGATCAACGCGTCGAACCCGTCGTATCGGCAGGCTTATACCCGGGTAAATGACAATAAGATTGACATTATCCAGAATCTGAACCTTAACTACAAGTTTCCGAAATATGTTGATCTGGATTTGAAATACGGACTTAATTATCAGACACAAACCCGTGATCTGGAATACACGAACCAGGCCAATAATGCAAACAACAAATATTGGTTAACACAGGGAACAACGAATTACATTTCAAATTACAACACAACGAATACGGGCGACCTGACGAAGTATGTAAACAGTAAAGTGTTTCAGAACTTCCTGGCGTCGGCTACAGCTTCGTTCGACTTCAAAGAAGATTTCCACCTGAATATTCCGATCAAATCGACTACTATGGCGTTGTTTGACTGGCGCAATAGTAAGGTGAAGGAATATACCAGCGCAGCTATTGGTCTGCCCGCTGCCTATTCGCCCTATAATGCGGCAAACACAACCTCATGGCGGGTATATCGCGATTACCTGGAGCCATTTATTACGTACGGTTTCCTGGTGAACCAACGGTTTGAAATTGGTGAGTTTGCCGGTTTTTCGGGAGGCTTCCGGAGCGATTATTCGTCCGCATTTGGTCAAGGTTCCAAGCCCTTTACATTCCCTCGTGGCGATGCGTACCTGCGTTTGTCGGCGTTGAAGTTCTGGGAAAATAGTGCAGTGAATAATTTCCTGCCGGAATTAAAATTACGGGCCGCCTATGGTCAGGCCGGTATCCAGCCTCAGCCATTTGACCGGTACGTAACCATTACGCCAACGACAGTGGGCAACACCACCGCATTTTACTATGCCAACCAGCAGAGTAACCCGGCTTTAGGGGTAGAAGTATCGGAAGAATTAGAAATTGGAACCGACATGGTATTTAGCTTATTTAAAGGCAGTAGCTGGCTAAATGCCATTGCCCTGTCGGCTACGTACTGGGATCGGAAAACAAAAGACGCCATCTACCAGGTTGATGTAGCGCCTTCGGTCGGATTGGGAAAGCTGACTGATAACGCGTTTACCTTAGGTTCGAATGGAATTCAGATGTCGTTGAATTCGACGGTTTACCACGGTTCTAATCTAAAATGGAATACAACGGTCAATTTCGGTAAGCAATCCTCTCAAATCATTGCTGTACGGGGAGATGCCCCGATTATCGTTACCTCCAACGCCGGAAGCACCAACTACGTGTTGAAAGCCGGTGAAAAAATCGGGCAGTTGTATGGCTACAAAACCATCCACAGCGTTGATGCGCGGGATGCCAATGGTAACCCCTTTATTGCAGCGACCGATCAGGAACAGTACACCCTGGCCAGTAACGGTTTTGTGGTTAACAAAGCCACGAAACAGCCTTACTTCACGGCAGATAAATTCAGCTTCGGTGATCCGAATCCTAAATTTAATATGTCCTTTATCAATGATATAACGTTCAAAAACTTCCTCACGTTTGGCGTTCAGTTTGACTGGGT
>CAXVWN010000113.1:0-26279 GCA_964263725.1 Spirosoma sp. | reverse complement strand
TGATCCTGCTGAAGGAGCGTAAGTAAATGAATAATGGACAATGGTTAATGAATAATTAGTAACAAGCTGATTATTCATTAACCATTGTCCATTATTCATTTACTTAAGACAACTTGCTGATAACTGAAAGAAGTGTTTGGCATTTCATGTCGGTTTCCTGCCACTCACGTTCAGGAACCGAATCTTCGGTCAGGCCCGCTCCTGCATAAAGGGTTGCCAGTTTGCCTTCGAGTTTCATGCAGCGAATGTGTACGAAGAGGTTGCTCTCTGCACCTTCGTTATTTGTATTTATATTAACCGGCCCAAGATAACCACTATAAAATTCGCGGTCGTGGGATTCGTGTTGATTAATAAAGTTGAACGCCACATTGCGGGGCATACCACAAACGGCTGACGTTGGGTGCAATAATCGTAACATAACGGTACCAAGCTGTGGATAGCGCACGGCCTGAGTATCGACCGTGAAACTGGTGCTGAGGTGCATTAAATTTCCGGCTATGAGCGTTTTTGGTCCCTCTTCTAAATATTCCCGCAACCTGATTTTCTTGAAACACTCAATAATGTAGCGGCTCACCAAAGCCTGCTCCTCAATTTCCTTCTGCGACCACATGGCTTCTGGTGGCCGTTTGGGCGTACCATCTGACTCAAAAGCCGACTGTGTTCCTGCCAGCGATGCCGTTTGAAAAATACCCGCAGCGTTGATACTCACTAATCGCTCGGGAGTTGCACTTATCCAGATTTGCCCTTTTTCTGGAATCGAAACCGCCGACACAAAAGCCGTGGGGTAGGCGGCACACAAATTGTCGAACAGAGTAACCGCGTTTGGTGCGTCGGAAAACTGCACCCGCTTGGTACGGGACAATACCACTTTCCTGAATTCACCGCGTTGCATTGCGTCAACAGCCAAAGCTACATTACGCACATAGTCTGCCTGTGCCGCCGGATCAGATAAGGCATCAACCGATATGGGTACGGGTTTCTTAGGCGATTGATTCCTCATCTGAGCTTTCAGTGTTTGCCAAAAAAGGTCAGCCGTTTCCCCATCGTTCGTTGTGGTAATATCTGCCTGTTCTTGGTTAGAGCCTGAAAAGATAGCTTGTATATCGGCCCGGAGGAAAAGTGTTTCGGTACTCGTGCTGTTGCCCGATGCCGCACCATCCGATGTATTTGTCGGAGCCGTACTGGCGAGGTTATCGAACGGACTGACCAAAAAACCAGCGGGCAGTTCATCTAAATCTGCCGATACGCGGGGAATCACCTCATCGAACGACACAATCAAGTGTTTGTCCCGCTGATTTGGTAGTCGCCAGAGAGCGGCCGGGAAGCCAAGCGTCTGAGCCGTTTCCCAAAGGTCAACAGTACTAGGCCGACGTTCGGTAGATTGGGTAATCGAAAGAATAGTACTAACAGAATCGGATTGCATAGTCAATAACCAACCGGGTTAGATCAGTTACAAGGATAACAGATTTTGTAAGGCTTTTGTGCGATAGACCGTGAAACAGTCAACGAATCCTTGGGTAAATTATAGTTTTATAAATAGGATAATCGAACCGGTAAAACAGTAAATCTTCCGAATGAGTAAAGAATTACTGTTTTTGCACGAGTTCAACTTACTGGTAATGAATTTCCCCATACGCTCACCTAAATACCTCTTCCGGATTCTCCCGTTCGCGGTCTTGTTGATAATCAATTTTTGTGTAGCGCAGCAGCCGACATTCCAAATTGTTGATAAGCCAATTGTTTTTGATGAAGAGCGAAAACAACTATCGCTGGACTATCTGGCCCGTCGACATGGGATTCTGCAACCGGAGCCGTACATAAAACCCAAAATGATTGTGTTGCACTGGACGGCTATTCCAACATTGGAAGCCACGTTTGATGCGTTCAATCCTAGCGTGTTGCCAGGGCGTCCTGATCTTCAGGCTGCCAGTCAGTTAAACACGGCTGTTCCATTTTTAGTCGATCGCGATGGGACCATTTTTCGACTTCTCCCCGACACCACGTTTGCCCGTCATTGTATTGGGTTAAACTATTGCGCCATTGGTATCGAAAACGTAGGAAACGATGACTTGACAGAAGCGCAACTGGAATCCAATGTGCAATTGGTGCGCTATTTGACCCATAAATACAATATTGAATACCTGATTGGTCATTACGAATACAAGGACTTTATTGGCACACCACTCTGGAAAGAAACCGACCCGAACTACCTGACTGGCAAAACCGATCCGGGCAAATCGTTTATGGTAAACGTGCGAAAACGAGTCAAGGATTTGCATCTGAAAGGAAGCCCCTTGCAGGCCGAGTGAATGATTTTTGGCTGTGAAAGGGAGAATTGGTTTGTTTTCTGCGAACTTCGCGACCGGACAACCTGCTCTCGACTTTATGATCCGCATCTTTCAGCAAGACGCCACTTCCGTCCGAAAAATCCGTGACATGGATTCTTTCTCCAATACTGAACGGACGCTTTGGGTGGATCTTCAAAATCCGACACCCGCCGAAATCAAGAGTGTTGAGGAAAAATTCGATGTCGATTTTCTGAGCCAGCAAGAGCAGTTAGAAATTGAAAGCAGCTCGCGCTACATTGAGGAAGATGATTTTCTGATTGCCAATTCTAACTTTCTGGTGCCCGATACCGAGCAGCGATACACGAATGTGCCCGTGAGCTTTCTGCTCAAAGACGATACATTATTCACCTACCGTAACGCCGATTTGAAATCATTTGCCGACACGGTTAAGCGTATCAAATCGCGCCGGGCCGTGTTCAGCGATGGGGCACAGATTATGATTTCGATCTTTGAATCGCGGATTGATTACGACGCCGATTTGATTGAACTGGTATCGGGCGAAATTAAAGCCATCAATCGGCTGCTCGATCTGGATGCTAATCTGGACCGTGAAATGCTGCTGAATATTAACGATTATCAGGAATTAACCATGTTGATTCGGGAAAATGTGGTTGATAAGCAGCGTGTTATATCTGCTATGATTCGTTCCGACGGTTGGTTTAACGACCTCGAACAGCAACGGTTCAGGACACTTATTAAAGATATCAACTCGCTGATTGATCATACCAATTTTATTTTCGAGCGGTTGGAGTTTCTGCAAAACACCTACCTCGGTCTAATTGATCTGGAGCAAAATAGGGTCGTCAAAATATTTACGGTTGTATCACTGGTATTTCTGCCGCCAACCTTACTGGCTAGCATCTGGGGAATGAATTTCGACGAAATGCCCGAAGTCCACTGGAAATACGGGTACGTTTTTGCTTTGGCAATGATGGTCTTTTCGTCAGCCCTGACCGTTTGGATATTCCGGCGTAAAAATTGGCTATAATCCATAAGGAGGAGAGTCGCTGAAGACCAAAGGAAATTTACTTTTCAGTAAGTTACCTTTGGCTTTATTCACGTCTGACGTTCAAACAACTTTCTCTCCTTATAACTTTATGGAACAGGCGCAGACAAGAATGGAACTCATTTATAGTCAGATACTGACTTTTGCCACAGTTTACGGTGGGCAAGTTCTATTAGCCATTATAACGCTCATTGTTGGTCTTTGGATCATTGGCTGGATTACGAAGTTATTGACATCCTTGATGGCAAAGCGGCACATTGATCGGGATGTGCAACCGTTTCTGTTATCGCTGGTGAATGGGCTGCTGCGCGTGCTGCTGCTCTTGAGCATTGCCAGTACACTTGGTGTACAAACAACTTCCTTTGTTGCTATTATCGGCGCGGCTGGTCTAGCCGTTGGCCTGGCCCTTCAGGGTAGCCTGGCGAACTTTGCGGGGGGAATTCTGATTTTAATTTTCAAACCATTTCGGGTTGGCGATTTAATTACAGCGCAGGGTTTTACGGGTAACGTGGAAGCTATTCGTATTTTCGACACAACACTTGTAACGACGGACAACAAAACGATTATTTTGCCCAACGGTCCGCTATCAACAACAGCTATTGTAAACATCAGTACCAAAGGCGTTATTCGCGTTGATCAAGTGTACGGCGTTGGTAGTCAGAATGATATAGATGCCACGAAAGCGTCTATTATGCGCGTAGTCGATGCTTGTCCTTTTGCACTTAAAGATCGCCAGCATGATGTATTGATTACAAAACTGAATCCTAATTCGCGTGACTATGATGTACGAGTCTGGACGAAGAGCGAAAATTATTGGGATACGTATTATTACATGCTTGAAAACATTGCCCGTCAATTTAGTAAAGATGGTATCGAAGCACCCAAGCCGAAGATGTTTATTACCAACGAAGAGTAAAGGCAAGGTTATACTAAGTTAAAATCCAGTAAAGCGTAATTATCAGAATCAAAAAAGCAACGCCCGACTAAACAAATCAGTCGGGCGTTGCTTTTTTGTAAATAGATCAGCTTTATTTGGTTGTTCGTTAAACGTTTAGGACGATTATAAATCTAATCTCCGAAGCGTTTCGATACGCAGCAGAAAACGACTAACGTCATGAATATCCTGAAAACAATAAATGTGCTTGGCCTTATAGCGGTACTCGCTTTAGAACCAATATTTTCTCAAAAAGCAGTGGCTCAGCCAGGGCTTAGCGTGCCAATACAAACGTTCTATAATGAGCTTTCTCCGTATGGACAGTGGGTGCCAAGCCCAAATTACGGCTCGGTCTGGATACCCAACGTCGGGCAGGATTTTCAACCCTATGCTACTGATGGCCACTGGGTTGTAACCGAATTTGGAAATACATGGGTATCCGATTATCCCTGGGGTTGGGCACCATTTCACTACGGTCGCTGGTACTTCGACAATCAATTTGGCTGGGCATGGATTCCGGGTAGCGATTGGGGTCCAGCCTGGGTATCGTGGCGAACAGGCGGTGGTTATTACGGTTGGGCGCCCTTAGGACCAGGGTTGAATATTAACGTCAATATTAATATTCCGGCTCCTTACTGGACCTTTGTTCCCCAGATATATATTACCAGCCCGCAGTTGTATAGCTACCGGGTGCCTCGGCCAAACGTGGTAAATATTTACCAGAATACAACGATCATTAATAACATATATCGTTCAAACAACCGTGCTTATGTATATGGTCCGCCAAGGGGAGATATCGAACGGATAACTCGCCAGAACGTTCCTATATACCGCATTGATCCAATGGATCGGCCAGGACGCTCGGTGGTTGGTAACGGTTCGGTAGGTTTTTACCGGCCCGGTCAGTCGTCGGGTTACGGGCAAAACTACGGCGGTCGTAACAACCAGTTTGATAATTCGTCACGACCAAATTACAATAACAACAATTCCTCCGGTCGGGGTGATTATGGTGGCAATACTATGCCCAATAGGGATTACAACAACAACACTACGCCGAGTCGGGATTACAACAGCAATAATTCGCCGGGCCGGACTTATGATGGTAATACCAACGCGCCAAACCGGGACTATAATAGTAACTCAACCAGAGGAAACTATGGCAACAGCGCCCCGGCTGACCGAAGCGGAACTACGGCTGTGCCAAATTCTGCTAATACCAATGCATCACCGTCTAATCGGTTTGAGCCCAGTCGCGGTGCTTATTCGCCGGGTAATGCTCAATCTCAGTCGGGTGGGTATCCACAAGGCAACGTCAATGTGCAACCGGGTAATTCATCTAACCAGCAAAGTAATCCTTCGCAGCAACCAACCCGAACGTTTGATCGGTCTGAACGGCAAGGAGCGATAAACAGTCAGCCGACGCAAAGCGGACGTGGTGATGGTGCTGGTTATCAGCGGATGCCGGATAACAATAGGGCAGGGCAGAGCCAGCCGACTCAGCCGCGTGCTCAGGAACAACCTCAACCACAACGGTCGAATGGTGGGGGCGAACGCCAGCAGCAACAACGAGGGCCACGTTAATAGAATTTGGTCAATAACTATAAATGCCACGTATCGTCTGGATACGTGGCATTTATAGTTATTGACCAGTTAATGTAGAAGAATGTTGACTTTGATAACAAAGCGTTTTTAAGTTGACTCTTAAAAGCTTGGTATATTTCATGTTAGATGTATGCCAATTAAATAGTACCTATTAGTCGCTAAATTTATCTGTACCATGCATTTCAACAAGTGTTTGCAGTGGCTGCCGAACATCTAATAAACCGCTTCAACTGAAATATTGTGGGCATTTATCCAGTTGATTGCCGTTTGCCGGTCCGTAGTAAAATGTAGTTCGTTTAGTCGCTACACCCGTAAACCCATATACCGTTACTGTAATTAAATCGCCTTCCTCATCGAACGTATACGTAGTCCGTTCGAGCCCATTATTCCTGTTCGAGCACGTTGCCAACTGGCCTGTTTCATTATATTGATATTACCCGGGTTTTCGTTTCGGCTACATTCCCCGGCGTACCATAACCGTTGGAATACGCATAGCTTACATATTTGGATTCGTAGCAGCGACCGGCACTATTGACTACGTACGTGTTTTCTTAGGGATAAGGTTAAACCAATGGCTACTATTCTTAAACTAGTTGATTGTGATGCAAAGGTGAACGTTGGTTTTACCGCGCCACAACCAATACCTGGCTGCTTTATAATGGCAGACAGTCGAACTGCGTCCCCAACTGGTTGAATCTGACTATATTAAATTAGCTTCCTAAGCGTAGAAATACCCTCTCTGTGGCCTGCTTAGGGGGTTTTTACTTGTTTGGATTATCTATTTAACTCAGCATCAGCTTCATTCTGCCAGTTGTCCAGTCAAAGCCGCCTGTTATACGTTGGGGCTAGTTTACCCACTTCCAGCCCAGCTACATTTGTGTCATCGAATGGCTGTTGGCTACACTAAACAAAGACAATGCAAGGCTCGGCCCTATTCACACTTACTTATTCATCCTGTATTATTTAGTATCATGAAATCTCTTTTTTCCTCTTTAGCGCTAGCCCTAATGATTTATGCTGGTGCGTTCGCTTCCTCAATTTTTACCGGTGCCTCGACGCCAAAGTCTGCATTGGAAATCCAGTTGGCAAAACAAATCACGTACCCGGCGGCTATGCTCACATCTACACACGGTGGTACGGTTATGATTCAGTTTCAACTTGATCAGACCAATCGTCTGGAAGCAGTTAAAGTACTTACCGAAAATGCCCAATTGAATGCCGAATTGACCAAACAGTTAACCGGACTGAAGGTAAGCCGGGCTGGTTTACAGGACGAAAAACGCTATATCGTCCGGGTACGCTTCTCCCGGACTGTTTAGTTTTCGGGTCAATATTTTCGCCAATATAGTTGGTAGTTCATCGGACCCTATGTCCGATGAACTCAGTTTGAGCTACCAATTTTGTCGCACCTTATTCATCAAGTACCTACAGGATGGCTGTACTTCTCTTAAATGAGTTGATCAAGAACTTGGCGATTTTGGAAGGTTTGATTACGATTAATGACTGAACGCATATTGAGTATTGAACCTGAACGGATAACCCTTCCAGATGCAAATCAAACTTTCATTTCCGTACGTAATTACGTTTCTTCTATTGCTGATTGTCATGCTGGAAGTACATGAAATGGTTCATATTGGTGTTGGGCGCTTAATTTGTGGTTGCTGGGGAGCGAGAGATTTTAATGTTTGGTCATTATGTACGGGCTGCTCTGAAAATCAGCCCCTTTGGTGGCTGGCCACATTGGCCGGACCGCTCGTTTCTTTTGCCCTAATGTGGCTGGGCATGTTCTGGCTTGGTTCCGAAGATTCAAATAAGCTCACATTCGGCTTTTCACTGATTCTTGCCAATATTCCCTTTGGCAGAATAAGCACAGTAATGATGGGTGGTGGCGATGAAATGGTCGTGACGAGACACTTCCTTAAAGGCGAATACAGCCGAACATCCATGATCTTGATCTGTTCGACTGTGATTTTGTGCTTTGTTGTACCGCCAATCAGTAGAGCCTTTAACGTATTGAAAAATCGGTGGGTCTGGCTTTATATTATTGGTTTTTTAACGCTGCCTCTTCTCTTCTTACTGGTTTATGTGCTCACGGGCTTAAACTCTCTGTTAGACAAGGGGTTTTTATCGGCCCTCTGGATCATGGGAACGCCCATATTGATTACCATTCACACCAGCATCGCTTTAATTAGTTTGCTTTGGCTACGTAAAAATCTCTTCTCAATCAGTGAAACAGACAGGCTTGCTGAACATTAAAATCTTACTGGAAAGAAGAGCAAGTTATCCCGTACTTTCTAAACCCTAATTGTATTTCTTACTATCAATTTATATGTCTTTCATTAAAATTATTACCACTGTCAATTGGGTATTAGTAAGTACATACGGCGCCTATGTGCTCTACTATCTTTTACAAGCCAACGGTTCCACTGATGCCGCCGGACAGGGACAGGAATCTGCTATAAAATGGTTATTGTTTTTCTTGGTAATCATACTGGCTGGCTTAAATCTATTGCCCTATACATGGACAAAGATTGTTGCTTTGCTTATTGAAATTCTGCTCTTTCTGCTCTTTTTATCTCTCTACAGTAATTAATAGCTTTTAAGCTTGTTAAAAGAGTATTGCCGCAAAGCATGATCATCCAATTTATTATTCCGGTGGCTGGTTTTAGCCTGCTCTATTATCTGCTGATCGTGACCGTCTTTCCGTTCATGACGATTGTTGAAAAGCCAAAACTCTGGCAAATTTTGTAGAATTTGATAAATTAAATAATCATGCAGAATCATTTGCCTGTTACAAAACGTAAGCGATTAACTACTAGTAGTAGTAAAGCCATAACTAAGCGTCAGGTGAGTTATTCTGACGGTGGACGGGGAGGTACAATTCGTTATGAAAGTCCCAAAGCCAGTTTCGATATGTGGTACGAAATCGCCGGTGGAAACGCAGTCGTGATTATTGATATTCCTTCCCCTCAACACTGGGAAGCACACACGAAAACACCCTTATTGCAACGAATACGAATCCTGAAATTTATTGGGAAACAGGTTATAGAAGACCGGATAAAAGGAGATGCTTATTTTCTAATAAACGATACTATACTGACTATTTATTCGGGAAGAAATCCGGCTGTTATCTAATGGTGGTTATTTCTAGTTGAAGGAAAATTAACGCCAGACTCACGTCAGATTAGCAAAATATTATACCAGAGAAGGAGCAATACCAAACGTCTTTTTGAAAGCAAACGAAAAATGAGATAGGTCTTCAAAACCTACTTCCAAATACACGTCCGAAGGCGCTTTTCCTTTTTCTTTTATGAGGTAATACGCTTCCTGCAACCTTCTTTGCTGTAACCAGCGGCTGGGCGGTAGATGAAATATCTTTTCGAAATCTCGTTTAAACGTGGCAAGGCTTCGTCCTGTCAAATAAGCGAATCGTTTCAATTCTATATTGAAGTGAAAGTTCTTATTCATAAAGCCTTCCAGATCCAGTTTTCCGGGTTCAGAAAAGTCAAACAAGACATCTTTTAAAGCCGGGTTCGCTTGCAGCAAAATTAGAATTGCTTCTTTCAATTTGATCGACTGGAGTTTTTCATTGACGGACTGATTTTGTTGCAGGTAAGGCAACAGCGAATCCATGTAACTCTTATAAAGCGCATCGGGCTTCAGTTCTAATATAGCATTCCCCGCTCGATGAGGCTCGGCTTTATAGCCATATTCCAGACTAAAGTTACGCAGGGTTTCCTGGTCAAGATAAATGGATAGGGACTTGAATTCTCCCTTGGCGGGCGGTTGCTTAAGGAATTTAACTAGTTGATTTCGTCGGCTAAATCTGAAATCTCCCTCATTGAATATAGACTCTTTATGCCCATCATTTGTAGCAAGCGTACCGGCAATTTGGTAGCTGAAAACATGTTCTGGAATGAATTGTTCGCCTTCCCTGCTTCTGGTGAAATAGCAGGAGTATACGATCTGCGGCAATCGCTTATTTTCTTCAAGTGTGAGCATATAAATTAAGATTTGACGACTATTTTGTCATTTCAAGGATGCAGAAATATTTGTCTTACTTCTGTGGCATAAACTTCGTAAATCCTGCCCGAATCATGTCGACGTACTCTTGATCGGGCATTTGTGCCCTCGCCTTCATCCGCTTGTTAAAATCCTCATTGCCAATTACATAACGTAATGTACTTGTTCCATCCGTTGCGGCTGTATAAATAACATCGGCAACATTTTCGGCCGTTACCAATCTTGCGGCTATCAGGCTGGCAAACATGTTGCCAGCCGCTTCCGTAAACGTATCATAATCGGTAAGTGAAGGATCATGAGCAAATTGTTCCTGAGTAACCTTACCGAAATTAGTTTCTGTGCCGCCCGGTTCAATGATTTTTACAAGTATGTTCAGTGACGATAATTCAAAGGACAGCGCTTCAGAAAATCCTTCCAACGCAAATTTTGACGATGCATACAAGGAAATTAACGGTAATGTAAAACGGCCTGCTCCCGAACTTATGTTGAGGATCAGGCCCGATTTCTGTTTACGGAAATAAGGCAGCAGGGCACGAATTACGTTCATTACGCCAAATACATTGACGTCAAATTGTTGCTGAATCTGTTCCGGTTGTGTCGCTTCAAAAATACCATTTTGTCCATATCCGGCATTGTTTATCACGCCGTCTATTTGTCCGAACTGATTGATTCCTTCATTAATAGCGCAATTAATCGTATCGGGCTGCTGCACATCCAGTTTAGTAACCAATACGTTAGCGAATTGGGTCAATTCCTGCTCTTGTTCCGGGTTACGCATTGTAGCGATTACATTCCAGCCTTCGTTGGCAAATTTTTTAGCGGCCGCTTTCCCTATACCCGACGATGCACCCGTAATTAATATTGTCTTACTCATCTTAATGCTGATTTACTTATTATTGATGTTGGCAGTCCTATGATTTAAGCATCGTTTTTCCCAGAGTTGTTTCAAGGAAATTCTCAGCATCATCATGATCGGTAGAGATGCTTACCGGTATCCACTTTTCAAACTCCGCTTGTCTTGCTGCATCGGCTTGTTTCAGTATGCCAACGGCTTCGCTGCCTAATACCAGATGCACCGGCGGGGCAGGATGGTCAACCAAATCAACCAGTACGCTGGCTGCTTTTTCCGGGTCGCCCACAGGAACAAACGTTCCTCCCTTGAAGAAATCGACCCGTTGGTCTACGGTTGTTTCGTAACCGTCTATCTGAGGAGCGTAGGTCATAGAATCACCAGCCCAATCGGTACGAAATCCGCCGGGTTCTACACAAGTTACATGAATGCCGAGGGGCGCTACTTCTTTAGCCAATGCTTCGCTAAAACCGCCTAAACCGAATTTGGCGGCCTGATACATCGTTAATCCCGCATTGCCAACCCGACCGCCAACCGAACTAATTTGCAGAATGCGCCCGGAACGCTGCTTACGCATGTGCGGTAATACAGCGCGGGTTATCTCGATAGGCGCATATAAATTCGTTTCCAGTTGGCTGCGGACCTGTTCATCGCTAAAGGCTTCGGCGGCACCGATAATACCGAATCCGGCATTGTTCACCAGTACGTCAATTCGCCCAAAATGAGCTATAGCTTCTTCAACAGCCTGATGAATCTGCTCCTTCTGGGTAACGTCCAGCTTTAGGGCATGAATCTGATCTGGATAGCTGGCAACCAGGTCTTTCAATGTTTCTGGATTGCGGGCAGTTGCGGTTACCTGATCGCCCTTTGCCAATACCGCTTCTGTAAGACTACGTCCCAGCCCTCTGGAACTTCCTGTGATAAACCAAACTTTTGACATGACATTGACTTGATAAATACATGACAAAGGTCGTTGCTCATTGGTGGTATCACTTTGTTGAAAAGCTCAAAGTTGGTTTGTTGAAACGCTTAACTAATTAGTTGATTGTACCATGTGTCCGAGAATGGACCTATGAACAAGATGTAGCTGTGAAACAGGATGAAAGCGCTTTACCCGTTACCATTCCCATTACGCATCTGTCAGAATATAGCCTGGCTTTCTGGACGCCCAGCGGCAATGGATAATTACCGGAAAGCTAATTGTTTTCGCCCTATGGAAAACTCATCGGTAGTTCGTAAAACGATGTATTCTATTTGCTGACGATGCAGGCCAGATAATGCATAAAAGTAGATGCCGGGAGTAAGAGCGTTTATGGCTTGATGAACAAGTGCGGCTTGTACTAAAAATCAACGCCCAGATTCGGTATTATACGTTTTGTTAAAGCGTATAATACCGAATTCGGGCGTTAATGAGATCGTCTGGCCACGCTCATCCTGGATTTGCTCAACAATCGTGTACAGAAGGTTTCGGCTAGGGACTAAACAAAACTTACGGAAATTTAAGCTGGTACGTCAACGCCTAATGAGCTGATTACAGCCGATGCTAATTGTTCTGTACCAGCGTTCAACTGCTCAACATAAGGCAGTATCGCGCCAACACCAATTGGATACCAAATTGACCGTTGGCCAGTGGGAGTATCTACTATTTGGGCAATTAAATCAGCTACTTCCTGTGGATCTGGGCTTGTTTCGGTTGGGACAAACAAATTCTCAATAGCCGATTTTAGTTGATGGCTGTCTTCACCATAATTTGCCGCAACGGAAAGATTATCAGGCACTAACTGCTTGGCAATAATATCCGTTGTGGGGTAACCGCCAGGCTGGACAACTACCGAGTCAATTCCCGAAGAACGTAACTCATAATGATACGTTTCGGCTATTGCATCGATGGCTACTTTGGCGGCTACATAAGCACCCATGTAAGGCAGGTGAAGTCGTGCTAAACCACTGGACAATTGAATCAGTAAGCCACTTTTTTGTTGATGCATGTACGGAAGAACCGCTTTGATTAACCGGTCCGACCCAATTACATTCACCTGAAAAATCTGATTAACCTGTTCTGAGCTAAACGATTCGTTCAGGCCAATAGCGGCAATACCCGCATTGTTAATCAGCACGTCGATCTTGCCGTCTGTTTTGGCGACTACTTCAGCAATTGCATTTTTGGTCGATGTATCACTGGTCACGTCCAGCTCAACAACCTGAACATTAGCATCGTTGTCAACCGCCCATTGCTGAATTTCCTGCGCCACGGCCGCATTCGTCGTGTTGATATTACGCATTGTTGCAAAAACAGTGTGACCTTGTTTTGCCAATGTTTGAACGGCTAGTAATCCGAAACCGCTGCTACTTCCTGTGAGAATGATGTTTTTCATTTGAACTTACTTGTTTTTATATACCGATTGGTATATAGATTGATAAAAAATAAACGGATTAAATCGATAACTGAATTGTAATTTCATATACTGATTGGTATATGAATAATCAAAAAAATATTAATTTACTTCGATTGCGTTGATCATGTCTTTAACCGTGTCTAATACGGTGGCTAGATAATGAAGATTTTTGGTTGATTGACCAATCAATGTTCCACCTTCAATCAGGGCGATTATAGACAACGCTAGCCGCTCAGGGTCAACATCAGCCCGAAATTCGTTAGCGGCAATTCCCAGTTGGATAATCTCCACAATATCACTTTTCCATTGGAGCAACGCGTTGGCTACGCGTTGCCGTAAGGGTTCATGCGTGTCATCGGCTTCAGTGCCCGTGTTCAACATCGGACAGCCGCCCTCCGGTAACGTAATGTCGCCCGCACAGCCATAAGCGGTGGCATAAACCATTAACTTGTCTTTGTAGCTGGAACAACTGTCTATTTTATCCCTTATAGTTTTTGCCCGGCAGGCCGCATTATAATCGAATGCGGCTAGGGCCACATCTTCTTTATTCTCAAAATTTCCGTAAATACTTCCTTTCGTAAGCTTCGTTGCCTCCGTCAAATCGGAGAGCGAAGTGCCCGCGTAGCCCTTCACATTGAAGATACCGGCGGTACGTTCAATAATAAACTGGCGAGTGCTTTCTGACCGGGGTTGAAATTTCATGATGCAAATATACCGAACGGTATATGAATGTCAAGCTTTATTTTGACTTTTTTTATGTGATGCGTTTACGATCAGAAAAGGACGGGCTAAAATGACAACTGCCGATTAAGCGGTACTTTTGCCCGATATGCGTTATTTTATTGAACTATCGTATCGGGGAACGGCCTATCATGGCTGGCAAACCCAAGCCAATGGAACAAGTGTACAAACGACACTCGAAGCGGCCTTAACTCAGCGACTTGGCAAACCCATTTATATTATGGGCAGCGGTCGTACAGATGCGGGTGTTCATGCGAAGCAGCAATTCGCCCATTTCGATGTCGATGAGCCACTTGCTTTGACCGATCTATTTATTTATTCGATCAATTGCATTTTACCCGAAGACATTGCTATTCACACAATTTTTCCGGTTCAACCGAATGACCATGCTCGTTTTTCGGCCAATTCCCGGTATTACCAATACCACATCACGCGTCAGAAAAGTGCTTTTCTGGGTGGTTTAACCTATCATTTTCGACCTCATCTGGATGTCGAACGAATGAATGAGGCTTGCACAATACTGCTGAAATACACCAACTTCAAGAGTTTCAGTAAAGCGCGTGCCAACGTGACGCACTTTAACTGCCGACTCGATTTTGCTTACTGGAAACATACAAATGATGATTGTCTGACGTTTCATATTAAAGCGAATCGATTTTTGTGGGGAATGGTGCGCACTATTGTCGGAACGATGCTTGAGATAGGGCAGGGGCGTATGAGCCTTGATCAGTTTGAACACATAATTCTGGCACTAGACCGTACGGTAGCGGGCCGGGCAGCACCGGCCAATGGGTTATATTTAATTGAAATTGGGTATCCGGCAACGGTTTTGCAAGAGCGTAGATTATAAGAATAAAGCATGCAGGACATGACGAAAAGGAGCGAGTAGAATCTCTGCTGTCATGGTCATTCTGAGCCCATTTCCGGTCTCTTATGCTAAATTTTGTTAAATTGGACCGTTCACCCGTTGAATGAGTTATTTTTGTCCCATAACACGAACGCCCTAAATGGCTCGTAACAAGAAAAAAGTAGGTGCATATCCCAGTGGCATGATTTTATTTAGTCTGACACTGGCATTATTTTTAATCGGTTTCTGCGGATTGCTGGCTATCCAGTCAAAGAAGCTGGTAACATACATCCGTGAGAACTACGAAGTGCGGGCTTTTTTGGATAAAGACCTCAGTGTGAAGAAGAGTACCGCTCTATTTAGCACGATTGCTGAGCAACCTTATATTCTGAAAGTCAACGGTATTCCGCAGGTTAATCTGGTTACGAAAGATGAAGCCGCTAAGGAATTTATTGCCGAAACGAAAGAAGATTTTTCTAAGTTTCTGGGCGAAAACCCACTGCATGACAGCTACCGTATAAAACTCAGTGAAGGGTATTTTGAGGAAGCAAAATTGCAGGAAGTAAAACGCGACTTAGAAGAGATTGACGGCGTATTTGAGGTAGTTTATCAGGAAAATCTGGTCGATAATATTAACCGGAATATCACAAAAATTTATGCCGTCATGTCGGCTTTTGCGTTAATTCTGCTGTTGATTATTGTCGTTCTGATGAACAACACAATCCGGCTGGCGCTTCACTCACAACGGTTACTGATTAGAAGTATGCAGTTGGTTGGGGCCACGAATGGATTTATTACCCGGCCGTGTTTAGGACGGGGTATGTGGCAGGGATTTCTGGCAGGCGTTATAGCCGTTATTTTGCTCCTGGTTGGATTGCAGGTGGCTATTCATAATTTGCCCGAACTGGGAACATTTCAGGACCCGGAAAAAATGATCTTCCTGCTGGGAGGTATTGTGGCCTTGGGCGTGTTAATTGGCTTCCTGAGTACGTTTCAGGCTGTTAATCGGTATCTCGGCCTGACACTGGATGAGCTTTATTAGTCGTGATTTAGTCGCTGATTTCGGTTTATTACATCAATAACCGAATCAAACAGAAACCACAAGTTGATTTTAAGGTTACACAAAAAGCATAACTGACGAACACATGGCAAAGGATAAACAAGCTGGCGCGCCAACATTGACTCGCGGTGAACCAGCTAAAAAAATAGTGGCTACAACGGCGGTACAACCAAAACCTGTTTCGACTCGGCCATCAACTACAGAACCTATTCGCCGGGATACAGCCGCATCGGCTGCCTTGCCCTTTGGACGGCAAAACTATACATTGATGCTGGCTGGTATTGCTATTATTCTGGCTGGATTTTTTATCATGAGCCTTGATAAAGAGGAATTTGGCTTTGGCTTTTTGGGCCTGACGCTGGGGCCTATCGTTGTAATGGGCGGTTTTGTTCTCGAATTTTTTGCCATCCTCGCCCGGCCAAAAGCAGCCTAGCCAATGGGTTGAGTTATATAGTTGTGAGACGGTGAGCGCTAGTGGGCGGTTATAAAGTTTTTGATAAGTAACTTTACGACTTTATAACCGCCCAGTGGGCAGACGCTTTTACACCTGTATACTGCTTAAATGGATTTAATTCATGCCATTGCGTTGGCTATTATCGAAGGATTGACCGAATTTTTACCGGTTTCTTCGACGGGCCACATGATTATTTACTCTTCGCTGGCGGGCATTGCCGGGAATGAATTCACTAAGTTATACACCGTCGATGTACAGTTTGGCTGTATACTATCGGTATTAGTTCTGTATCACCGTCGTTTCCTGACCGACACCAGAACGGGTACATTTGTCGTTCCCAGCTACTTAAAATCACTGCCGATCCGCTTTCAGCCGATGGCGGATTTTTACAGCAAAATACTCATTGCTTTTCTGCCAGCCGCTGTTATTGGCTTTCTCCTGAATGATTTTATTGATTCGCTATTAGAAAATGTGGTGGTTGTCGCTATCACACTTTTATTGGGTGGTATTGTGCTTTTGTTTATTGATCGCATCACCAATCAACAACCTAAAGATGGCGACGTAACGGTACCGGATGCCTTGCGCATTGGCTTCTTTCAATGTATTGCCATGATTCCTGGGGTATCGCGGTCGGCGGCAACCATTATTGGCGGCATGTTTCAGGGCTTAAGCCGGACCCAGGCCGCTGAGTTTTCGTTCTTCTTAGCCGTACCAACGATGGCCGCTGCCTCGGGCTACAAACTCCTTAAAACGTATAAACTTCTTCAACCCGAAGATTATCAGATATTACTTATCGGTAATGTTATTGCGTTTGTGGTTGGCTTACTTGCCATTCGTGGATTCGTTGGTTTTCTGACGCGGTACGGCTTCAAAGTATTTGGTTATTATCGAATTGTGCTCGGTCTGATATTACTGGGCTTAGTGGCGGCTGGCGTGAAGCTAGACGTATTATAATTGGTCAAGCCTTGAGCGAAACAACCCCCACTCCCGATCCAGGGCAGGTCATCTTAATTGATAAACCACTCACCTGGACGTCATTCGACGTGGCTAACAAGCTAAAATACGCCTGTAAGTTCAAGAAAATCGGTCATGCCGGCACGCTTGACCCACTGGCTACGGGCCTGCTCATTTTGTGTACAGGCAAGATGACCAAGCAAATTGATCAGTATCAGGCGCAGGAGAAAGAATACACCGGAACGCTCGTTCTGGGTAAAACGACGCCCTCCGTTGATCTCGAAACCGCTTTCGACGCTGAGTTTGATACCGCCGATATTACCCCCCAACAAATACAGGAAGCCGCACGCCAGCTAACGGGTGATATTCTACAAGTGCCACCCATTTATTCGGCCATCCGTGTGAACGGCGAACGGTTGTATGAAAAGGCACGTCGGGGAGAAACGGCTGATCTTGTTGACGGAGGTATCAAAGCGCGTCAGGTTACGGTTTCACTATTCGACGTTAATGCTGAGCGATTTCCGGAGGTTGATTTTCGTATCGTGTGTTCAAAAGGCACTTATATTCGCAGTCTGGTACGCGATTTGGGCTTGTTACTCAACAACGGTGCTTACATGAGCAGTTTACGCAGGACGCGCATCGGCAACTTTCGGGTGGAGGATGCCGCCACAATTGAGCAATTTATTATAACCCATCGTGCTTCATTACCTGATTCTCTACTGACAAACGAATGATTATTTATAGAGGTCTCGATGATATTCAACCCTTACCGAACGCCATTGTAACAAGCGGAACGTTCGATGGTGTTCATCGTGGGCACCAAACCATTTTATCCCGCCTGACAGAAGTAGCTCAGGCAAGCGGGGGTGAATCTGTCCTGATTACCTATTGGCCGCACCCGCGTACGGTCGTCTCGAACGATAGTCAAAACTTAAAGTTGCTCACAACACTGGATGAGAAAATCGAACTCCTCGATCAGGCGGGTGTCGAGCATCTGGTTGTTATTCCCTTTACACGTTCGTTCTCAGAATTAACATCAGAAGAATATATTCGTCAGATTCTGATTGATAAGATCGGCACAAAAAAACTGGTTATTGGGTACGATCATCGTTTCGGTCGTGACCGAGAAGGCGGTTTCGATTACATTAAGGCGCATCAGAGCGACTATGGTTTCGAGGTCGAAGAAATTCCCCGGCAGGACGTAGAAGCGGTAGGGGTTAGCTCGTCGAAAATTCGGGCTGCTCTCAATGAAGGTACTATCCACACGGCAAATCGTTTTCTGGGACGGCCCTATACCCTAACGGGGACCATCGTGAAAGGGCGGCAACTCGGCCGTACCATTGGCTTTCCAACGGCCAACATGCAGGTTGATGATCCAGCCAAACTTATCCCGGCTAATGGCGTTTATGCCGTTGAGGTGGAATACGCTGGGCAAACGTTGGGCGGCATGCTAAATATTGGTTTCCGGCCTACCGTTGCTGGAACGAATCAAACTATAGAGACCTATATTTTTGACTTTGACAAGGATATTTATGGGGAACATATGACGTTGAAATTCAAGGAATTTCTGCGACCAGAACAAAAGTTTGAGGGGTTGCCCGCTTTAGTTGCACAATTAAAACGTGATGAAGAAACGACACGGGCAGCGTTGAATAAGTAGTTTAACGGCCAATATTTAACCCGGCTACGTACCCTGTTGTCCAGGCACTTTGGAAGTTAAACCCACCCGTAATACCGTCCACGTCCAGCACTTCACCGGCAAAAAATAAGCCCGATTGTGCTGTACTTTCGAGTGTTTCCAGGTTTAGACTATCGAAAGAAACTCCTCCACACGTCACAAACTCATCTTTAAATGTACTTTTTCCCGCCACCTGAAACTGGCTATTAGTGAGCTTTTCGGCGAGTCGGTTCAATGGTTTAGCGGGTAAGTCGGCCCAGCGTTGCGTGTCTGAAATACCCGCTTCAGAAGCAAACGCCTGCCAGAGCCGGGAAGGTACGCCAAACGGATTTTGTGAAACAACCTGCTTACGGCCATTCTGCTGTCGGAAATCCTGCAAAGCGTTACGTAACTCATTGTCATTCAAAGCAGGTGTCCAGTTTATACGGAGCGTGAACCGATAATTAATATCAGCTAGTTCGCGGGCGGCCCAAGCTGACAATCGTAATACAACGGGACCACTAAAGCCCCAATGCGTTACCAATAATGGGCCGCGCTGTTCCTGCTTGGTGCCCAGAATAGATACTTTTGCATCTGTTACCGACACGCCCGCCAAAGGTAGCAATGGATTATTGGGAACGTTGAATGTAAAAAGAGATGGCACCGGCGACAGTAGTGATTCGGTTTGCTCAGGCCACCAGCCATATCCGTCTGCTTTTGGGTAACCACCCGTAGCAATCAAAACACGGTCGGCAAGAATGACTTCGTCGGTGAGCAATTGCAGTTTCCAGCGCCCCTGCTCGTTGCGTGTTAGCGAATTGACACCACAACTGGTCCGAACCTGAATGCCTAACCGGCGGGCCGTGGTAAGCAGGCAATCAACAATCGTGTCGGAGGTGTTGGTGGCCGGAAACATCCGTCCGTCGGCTTCGGTTTTAAGCGGTACACCCCGCTTCTCGAACCAGGCAACAGTAGCTGTTGCATCGAACTGATTTAACAGTGAACGTAAGGGTTTTTCGCCACGCGGATAATGCTTTATCAACTTCTTATTATCGAAGCAGGCGTGGGTAACATTGCAGCGACCTCCACCCGAAATACGGACTTTATTGAGTACAGTGCGGGTTTTCTCAATGATGGTGACGGTTGCTTCCGGAAATGTTTCGGCGGCTGTAATAGCCCCGAAAAAACCGGCTGCTCCTCCACCAACCACAACAATAGTTAAGGATGACATAGGTTTTTAACAGCAGTTTTTCGCTTACGGTTCATGGTTTACAATCAGGAGTGTAGTGAAGTGACCAGAACTATGAACCCAATACCGCAAACCGTTCGTAACTTTACTTCTATGTTTTTTAAACCTCGTTTTTCAACCAAAAAGTATGCTCGTAGCGGCTTTCGGCTACGCGGAAATACACTTGTATTACTGTTCATATTTTTCCTGATCGGCCTCTTTCTGCATTACGGCGGCCGGACAAAACCCGTTGTGGCTTTCTGGAACGACTTCCGGCAACTGATTGGGTTGCGTCACTCCCGGTCTGAAACCGGAGATAATAATCCGTATAAAGCGCCGGAACCAAACGAATCGCCCGATGTAGCAACGGATAAGCGGGATGGAAAACCAACGGACGAAAGTGAAGCCAGCGATAATAAAGGGAGTAAGCCATCAACGGCAACGTCGGGTAATGCGCGGTTCGACTTTGAAAAAGAAGTTGATTTCATATTGCCACTAGTCAAATCCGGCGACGATATTATTCAGCACGAAGGCTACACACTTCGGTATCGGGACCAATATAAAGATGCCGATTGGGTAGCCTATCCGTTACTGGCCTACGAAACAACTGGCGATGCCGACCGAAAATACGAGCAGTTCAAGCCCGACCCAACCGTTGAAAATGGCACGGCTCTTCCATCCGATTATACCCGTTCGGGTTATGATCGAGGGCATTTGGCCCCGGCCGGTGATTTCAAATTTTCGCAGCGAATCATGCGCGAAACATTCTTTATGAGCAATATTACTCCTCAGGCACCCCAATTTAATCGGGGTATCTGGAAAGAGCTTGAAGAACTGGTCCGAACCTGGGCCATACGTGACAAAGGCGTTTATGTTGTGACTGGCCCCGTTCTGAAGCCCGGTTTGCCAACGATTGGGAAAACCAATGAGATAAGCGTACCCGAAAAATTTTACAAGATCATTCTGTACTGCAACAAGCCCGATATTCGAATGATCGGGTTTTTATTAGATAATGAACCCTCAACCAATTCATTGAGAGAATTTGTGGTGCCAATTGACCGAATCGAACAATTGACAGGCATCGACTTCTTTCCTAAAATTCCCGATGATCTGGAACGGAAGTTAGAGAGCAAGAGCCGGGATGAAGTAGTGGCCGAATGGTTCTTGAATTGAGCTGACCAAGTCTCCTATTGACTATTTGGGGATATAAGCATCGGCGTTTTTCCATCCGTAATAATAACCTTCGTATTGGGTGAGGTAGCCAACTGTCTGAACGCTTCGATGGTTTTGTACTCGATAATCTGTTTGTTTAAGCCTGCGGAAATAATCTTTTGCGAATCGGCAATCCCTTGCGCTTCAATTACTTTTCTATCGGCCTCCTTGTGTTCTTTCTGAAGGACAAATTCCATCTGTTGTGCCTGCTGCTCGGCTTCCAGCTTTTGTTCAATAGATTGGGCCAGCCCTTTCGGTAGCTGAATACTTTTCATCAACACACTCTCAACCACAATCCCGCGAGCCTCCAGTACTTTGTGCATTTCGGTCGCAATTTCTTTTTCAATTTCCTCACGCTGACCCGTGTACATGTCTTTGGCGAAGAAACGGGCACACACGTCTGCAGCCGCCGACCGGAATACACTAACAATAACAACGCTCTCGAATTTGTCGCCGATTGTAGACAATACCTGTGGCGCTTTTTCGGGCACAATGCGGTACAGCACCGCCATTTCGGCACTAATATTAAGCCCTTCTTTCGATGGAATATTTTCCAGAGCTAGCGGGAGATTGATGGTGCGGGTTGGCACTCGGATAATAGTTGTCGTAAATGGATTATACGTATGTACCCCAGACCCGCGTACGGCAGGGTCTAACTTTCCGAGTCGACGTCTAACACCTACTTCGCCCTGACGAATGGTGGTGCAGGCCGTTAGCCAAAGGATAGGTAACAGGCAGAGGCAGAGTATGATTTTTCGCATGATAATTAAGAGAGATAAATTTCTCTGCTAACTAACAGCCTAGCTATTAAACCCTGATTGAAACAGAGTTAATGTATTATTAAAGTTGTGCGGGTGGCTAAAAACGCCTGAAGTTCGTCGGGACGTTGGGTGTCGAGACATTTGGGCCGCCCGATTTCTTGTTTATCTGTAAGCCATACGTTCCGTCCATGATGTATGCCCAGCCGTTCGGTCCTTGCCGAAATCGCACTGCTTAAGGCTTACGTCTTCTGCTTCTTCTTTTTAGCGGCCGGGAATAGGATGTTGTTGAGAATCAGACGATAACCCGCCGAATTTGGATGAAGGTTGAGGTCAGTGGGCTCTTCCCCAATTTCGTGCCGGTAGTCTTCGGGGTCGTGGCCACCGTAGAATGTGAAGAATCCCCGACCATAGGGCGCGTGGATGTATCGAGCCTCGCCTGCCGAGCGATTCTCGGCTAAAATAACAACTTCAGGTTTGATATACGCTTTCTTAAAAGCCGTTGTCTGGCCCATGAATCCCTTAATAACGTTGGCATGATTCTGCGTCAACATTGTTGGAATAGGGTCATATTTTGCCGAAAACTGGAATAACGTAAAGTAATCATTGTGCTCGCTCAGGCCGCGTTCTTCAGGTTGATTATCAATATTGGAAAACTCAATCAGATAAGGATTTGTATAGACCTGAAAGTTTCTAAACGCCATTGTCTGACTATAATCTAGTTTATTGTTGGCATTGGGGTCAGCGGGATCGCCGTCATAGAAACTATCCACAATGTCGGTGTTGTGGGCAGAAAGGGCAATGTCGTAGGTATCGGTCGCATTGCACATGGCAAATAGATAACCGCCACCGAGCACAAAATCACGAATTTTCTGCGACACCGCCAATTTCAATTGCGGTACTTTTGTGAAGCCAAATTTGCGGGTGATGCTTTCCGCTTCGTTCTTTTGGGCAATGTACCAGGGCTGATCTTTGAAGTGAAAAAACTTACCATACTGACCCGTAAAATCTTCATGGTGCAAATGCAACCAATCGTATTCTGGCAGTTTGCCATTCATCACTTCTTCATCGAATACTATATCGTAGGGAATCTCCGCATACGTCATGACCATCGTCACGGCATCATCCCAGGGTTGTTTCGTTTTGGGTGAATAGACGGCTACTTTCGGTGGTTTCTGTAGTTTCACCGCGTCCATATTAGCATCGGCAGCGGCTACTTCAGACAATATCTGAGCCGATTGCGCATCTGAAATAACTTCATAGCTAACACCCCGGATAACCATTTCGTTGATAAATGCCTGGCTCTGCGGCATCATGAACGAACCACCCCGGTAATTGAGTAGCCAATCAATTTCTGTATCATGGACTTTCAACACCCAATAGGCAATACCATAAGCTTTCAAGTGATTCTTTTGGGTATCATCCATCGGAATCAGAATTTTAGACGCCCACACCTGACCCGTCAGCGTGAGAATTAGGATAAACGGTAACAGCAGGCGTTTCATTGGTTTCCCCGATAAGAATGCTTGTGGTAGTTTTGTCATAACGAAATATATGCAAATATTGTGCAGGAAATTAATTACGAGTGAACATACCACCTGCTTCTTTACATACTTATTCGCCCATTCACCGCTCTGGCGGCCCGTTCATGCACTCATTAAAAAATGAACTTCATTGAAAATATACGCGAAGGACTGCGCTCGATTGCGGGCAATCGCCTGCGTACTATCCTAACGTCACTTATTATCGCCATTGGCATTACGTCGCTGGTGGGTATTTTAACGGCTATTGATGGCATACAGAGTTCGGTAACCAATAGTTTTGCAGGTTTGGGGGCCAATACATTTAGCATTGTGGCTCGGCAAGATGCGTTCCGGCGGGGCGGGCGGGTGCAAAAACAGGATGAACCAATAGACTTTTTCGACGCTATACATTTCAAACAACGGTTTCCTTACGGTGCCACTATTGCTGTTTCGACCGTTGTCGCAGGTGCCGCTCAGGCTAAATTCGAGTCTAAAAAAACGAATCCGAATGTGCAGCTTACGGGTGGCGATGATGCCTATTTGACCGTAAAAGGATTTACCCTCCAGAGTGGTCGTAACCTGACTCAAAATGATTTGACCTATGGGCTCAATGTGGCTATCATTGGTAGTGAAGTAGCCAATACCTTATTTGAGAAGAAATTAAATCCGCTCAACCAAGTAATCCTGGTCTCGGGCAGTCAATATAAAATTGTGGGTGTGTTAGAAAAAAAAGGTGGCTTTTCGGGCGGTGGGGATGATCGGATGATTCTGATTCCGCTGAATAATGCCCGTGCGCTCGCTGGAACCCAGAAACTAACATTTGACATTACAACGTCTGTGCCCACCGTGTCGGATCAGGATGAGGCTGTTGGCGAAGCACGCGGAGTAATGCGATTGGTTCGACATGATCAACTTGGTCAGCCCGATTCGTTTGATGTTGAACGCGCCGATGAATTGGCTAAGGAGACCGAAAATATCACCGGTTATTTACGCATTGGCGGTTTCGGGATTGGCTTCATTACATTACTGGGTGCGGCCATTGCTCTGCTAAATATTATGCTCGTGTCAGTTACAGAACGAACCCGGGAAATTGGCATCCGAAAATCGCTCGGTGCAACCCCCCAGCGTATCCGCGAACAGTTCTTAATCGAAGCCATCGTTATCTGTATTCTTGGGGGCATTGGTGGGATTGTCATGGGCCTTGGCATCGGTAATTTAATCGCTTCCATTGTTAGTCAGGGTAAAGGTGGATTTGTGGTGCCTTGGGTTTGGATGGGCTTAGGTATCGTAGTATGTGTTTCGGTTGGTCTGTTTGCTGGTATCTACCCGGCCGTTCGAGCCTCGAAACTCGACCCTATCGAAGCGTTACGGTATGAATAGATAAGAAAGAATAAAGTTTTTTCAGTTCTCTCTTTCTCCTTTAGATCTTTCTCTGTACTTTTGCACCCACGTTTGACAAACGCATCCTGCTTCGGCAGGACGATTCTGTCGCCGGGATGGCGGAATCGGTAGACGCGATGGTCTCAAACACCATTGTCTGCAAGGACATGCCGGTTCGAGTCCGGCTCCCGGTACTCAAGAATGACCTCAATCTTCTGAATTTTCAGATAATTGGGGTCATTCTCTTTTGTAGAAAGTCTAATTTAAAATTAGAAATCGATTTGATCTCAGCATTTCATTATTAGCAGCAAAAATGTTTAGTTGCGCCTTCCAATCGCTTATTTATATATTTCAGGTGTTCTTGCCCTTATAGCCAACAGACGTGAAATACATTTTACTACTCCTTTTGCTTCTGCCTTGCCAACTCCAGGCTCAGTCGAAAGTATTTGGATTAGGAAAGTATACTATAGGAATCACAACACCAGATTCGCTTGACGAAATTGATTTTGAGGAGGAAGAGCAATCGTATATCAAAGGAACGCTAACGCTGCCATGCACTCATATTCGCACGTTCGAAGCACTTACTGTAGACGTTGAGGGCATTGTTGTGGCAAATCTTTCCTTATTTTTCTACGATAATAAGCTATTTAAAATTTCATGTGACTACAGTGATGAGCTGGAAGATGCTTTCACCGCAACCTACGGTAAAAGCATATCTGGGCCGAATAAGAGCCTTCTACTTTGCGCCAACAGAAAAGATAAGCCAATGTTAATTTGGGGTGGCGAATGGCCGAGTAGTACTATGTTGACTTTTGCTGTCCATACGAAAGGCTATAATTCTGATTGTGAAATGGAGCAAGAAGCAAGACTGATTATATCAAGTCAAAAAATTTCAGCCCTGGCATCAGACTGCGAGCTGAAAAGTACCGACTCGTTTATTGAGGAATTCGAGAAAGGGTTAAATAAGCACGAATAACATGGGGTCGAAAAGAAAAGTTAAAAGCAATATTTAGCCGCAATCGTTAAGCCTTGCCTGTTAATATAATATCGCTTCATACTGGCAAGGGAGTTAAACCTAAGAGCGAAATTCAGGCCTTAAACGATGGTGTTAGCATTTTATATGGTTAGTAATAGGTAATTATAAGTAACCGTATAATTAATAAAATTATTATATATTATTAATTATACTAAATTGTAAACAATTATGTGTGATTTCTGAGCTATTTAGGGTTGGCAATTTAGGTTACAGTTATTTAAACGCTGACCCTTCTAGGGGCAGCGTTTTTTATTTTATACAAAAACAACC
>CAXVWN010000112.1:0-20229 GCA_964263725.1 Spirosoma sp. | reverse complement strand
AACAACGTTCGCAATAAGCTAGTACTTCGAATATTCGCTTGCGTTCGAGATGACCGAAATTATGACGAAAACTATAAATATTCGCTTGCATAGATCATAGAAATCGGCCCCGCCGACGCAATTGCTGACGCGAACTGTCGGGTTTGAGAACCCGACACCACACCTAAGATTCCCCATAGAATATGGAAGCTGGCTTCCTATTTGCCGTCCTGTTTCTTGATTTGTTTAATTAATTTCTGGGCTTCTTTTGGGTCTGTTTCCGGAAAATGAACCGGCAATGATTCCAGGATTTCCGTCAGGATGTGCGCAATAATGAGCTGCTGATTGGCGCGGTCGTCACTCGGAATTACATACCAGGGGTTTTGTTTGGTGCCCGTTGCTTTTATGGTGTCTTCGTAAGCTTGTAAATAATCTGGCCAGAACTCACGCTCTTCAAGGTCATTTTCGCTCAGTTTCCACTGTTTTTCGGTATCTTCCAGACGAGCAACAAGCCGTTTCCCCTGTTCTTTTTTATCGACGTGCAGGTAAAATTTTACGATTGGGAAACCATTACGAAACAGGTAATCTTCAAAATGGACAATATCGCCAAAACGCTGTTTCCAGAGCGTTTCATTATTGGTTGGTAGCAGGTTTTTAGGAATATATTGTTCCTGCAATCGGTCCGGGTGGACCCGTAATGCCAGTACTTCCTCATAATACGAGCGATTAAATACGCCAATATTACCACGTTCGGGCAACTCCTGCCAAAAACGCCACAGAAAATCGTGTTTCAAATCTGCCTCGTCCGGTTTTTTGAACGGAGCCATTTTAAACCGGGATGGATTGACGCCCTTAAACACCCGCCGGATACTGCTGTCTTTTCCGGCCGCGTCCATTGCCTGAAACACAACCAGCAACCCGTAATGCTCGTCGGCATGCATCCGGTTCTGAGCCTGATCCATTCGGTCGGCCAATTCATCCAACTGTTTGGATTGGTCGGCTTCGCTGGTGTAAAAAGGATCTATTACTGTGGGTGTTTCATCAATTGAAAAGGATCGTTTCTCGTCGTAACGAAACGAATTACTGTTGATTTTTTTCATTAACGTACCGTAGCTTTCCAGCCGCAGCTATATAACTATATGAGTGGTTTTCCGTCGAATAGGATCTCCATTCGACGGAAGAATATTGAGGAATTATTGCGCCCTAATAATGGGAATGAGTTTTTGTAACGCTTTAAATCGCTTATCGTCCGGTTCTGGATCGGCGATGGGTAACTTTTTGATTTCGTCGATAATAATCCGTCCCACCAGCAGACGCATGTTCTTTTTGTCATCGGCCGGAATGATATACCAGGGTGCTTTTTCAGTCGCGGTTTCGGTGATGCAGGTTTCGTACGCATCCTGATAATCATCCCAGAAATCGCGTTCTTTTACATCGCCTTCTTCAAACTTCCAGTTCTTTTCCGGGTCTTCAATACGGGCAATCAGGCGATCGGCCTGCTCCTCTTTGGAAACGTGGAGATAAAACTTTATTGTCGGAAAGCCATTTCGGTACAGATACGTCTCCATAGCCTGGATAGCTTCGTACCGATGTTTGAAGAGTTTGTCCAGATCGTCCGTTGTTTTTTCGGGCAACCGCTGACTCTGCATCAGAATTTCCGGGTGAACTTTCGTGACCAGTACTTCTTCGTAATACGACCGATTGAAAATGCCAATGTTGCCGCGTTCGGGTAGTTCGCGCCAGCTACGCCATAAAAAATCGTGGTCGAGTTCCTGATCGGTTGGGCGTTTGAACGAGTAAACCTGTATGCCAGCCGGATTGGTACCCGTAAAAACGTGTTGAATCGTACCGTCTTTTCCAGCCGCGTCCAACGCCTGAAATACGGCTAACAAACCATACCGATTGTGGGCATACATGCGCTCCTGCCACTTGTCAATCTCGGCGGCCTGCTGCCGAAGCAGCGCTTCATAATGGTCGTCGTCTTCGTAGAGATCATCTACTTTAGTAGGCGCTTTTTTCAGCTTGACTGATTTGTCTCCGTCATAACGGAAACGGTCGGTATCGAAGTCTTTCACAGGCACGGGGGCGCAAACTTTACGCAGGTCAGTTATGTTATTCGTTTGAGTTTAAACCACAAACCTAACGAATGGTTGCGATTGCACTTCGCAAACAAGTTGCCGCGTTGACAACGTTGCTTGCTTCGGCCTTTGGCCCGACCCAGCACGCCAAACCGGTGACCCAAACGAAATTAATACCTATGACCACAAATCAATCTGCCAACTTAGCCAAAGCGACCTTTGGAACGGGATGTTTCTGGTGCACAGAAGCCTTGTATGAATCACTCGACGGCGTTGTTTCGGCCGTTTCGGGCTACGAGGGAGGCCAGAAGCCGAATCCAACTTATAATGAAGTATGTACGGGCAAAACCGGCCACGCCGAATGTGTTGAAGTGACATACGACCCGGCAAAAATCACTTTTCAGGAATTACTGGAAGCGTTTTTCCGTAGCCATGATCCAACTTCCCTAAATCGTCAGGGAGCTGATGTTGGGACGCAATATCGGTCAGTAATTTTCTACCATACTGATGAACAGAAATACTTAGCCGAAACGGCTAAAGCTGAATTAGACAAAGCAGGTGCCTACGATAGTCCGATTGTAACGGAGATCAGCCCGGCCGAAACGTTTTATGAAGCCGAAGCATACCATCAGAGCTATTTCGCCAATAATCCTAATCAGGGCTATTGTGCGTTCGTGATTGCGCCTAAACTTGATAAGTTCAAAAAAGTATTCAAAGAGAAATTGAAACCTGCTGAGCAGTATTAAGTAAATATAGAAAGCCTGAAAGCCCCAGAAATGGGGCTTTTTTTTTGTTAGCTATTAAAGGTGTCTAGCTCGGATAGTACTGAAATCTTTAATCGTATGGTTTCCTCTCGTGTAACACCGAACATGGCAGTCGTTGGGTAATATCGTGTATCGCTGGAAATTGTTTGCCAGGGAGCTGGTCAGCGTTTTCCAGATAAAGCCCTGAAAAAACATAGAGACTAAGTTAACCTGGACAGCTTACAGATTATATCCCAGAATACATTAAATATCACTCATCTGTGGCTTTACGTACAAAAACTAAAAACATATTCTATGTTCACGATCAAATCGTTCCTCATTCATGCGGCTATCGTCAGCAGTTGTGTTAGTGTATTAAGCGGCTGTGCGACCGTGTTTGGCGGACCAAGAACCAGTTATCAAGTGACAAAACCATTGGATGGCCAGCCCCAGCGTCAAGTTCGGGTTGGGGCATTGATTGCGGATATCATTCTTTTCTGGCCGGGTACCATCGTTGATTTTGCTACCGGGGCAATTTACAAACCGGCTCCGGTACCAGTACCCTATGCGTTACCACCAGTTGAGATGAAGTAATCGCAAAAATGCGGTTGATGAACGGTCTGGTAGGGAATGCTCCTGGACCGTTCATTTTAGGAAACCAGTCCTGTCAGAGTAACTTAGTAATAGATTATACTACAAGAAGATATCAGGTATGGCTACTTACATGAAAGCCTCTTAACGCTGATCGTTATGGGGCTTTACCTGATCAATCTTATCGGTTGTGAACCTGACAAATTATGTACCGCTATCGAGTGGACTTTTAGATACGGATTGATGAAGAAACCGGTTGGATGTTCGTTTGCTATCAGCCGGGATAGCTTCGCCGTATAAAATTTCCCCTCGATCGTGGCGTTGACAAACGTTTCATCTTTGGCGACCGCGCCAAACGGCCACCACCGAACGCTCGTACGAATCGCAAAGCGTTGGGTTAAGGCTCGCTCGTAAAATAGAGAGACGGGTGCCAGTAGATTCGTTTTCAGTACAGTAGGGCTACTCCAGCGTCGGCTTGTGTCCTGAGCCGATGCCGACGTGAATGTCACAAACAGATTGCCCAACAGAAATAATAGAGAGATAGATGGGTAACGCACGGTATAAATCGTAAACGATGCGGATAAGGCAAATCAAGAATTGAAAAACGTATTTTTGGCTTGATGCACTGCTATCCCTCAGCAGCCGGCTCCAGCCACCTAGTTCAATGCTGGTGTACAGATCAGGATCAAGAATAACTAAAGTGAATACATCGGGGGCAATACCGGGTTTCAGCGCACCCTGGGCAAAGCTATCACCCCTTAGGCGCAAGGCATTGGAAAATCGGCCATGCACCAACCGTTTGCTCAAAATAAGGGTTGCCTGTACTGGGTCTCATACGAGTAGGCGCAACACTACGAGCTACCGTTTCCTCATATTGTCTTGACAGACAAGGGTTTGTTTCGCACCTTAGTGGATAGCGTTTATCCACCCCACTAAACCCGATGACCTGTCAAAATTTTGCTCCTTCGCTCCCTTTACGGCCTTACATTGAGGAATATTCCTTCCTGCAATCCTCGCCGGGGGCCCTCCTTACCGAAAGCCTGCCACCCGGCGGCCGCTCGAGCTTACTGGTTAATCTGGGCACCTCTTGTCTGGTCAATACGCATACTCTTCCCGCTCTGGCCATTGGTGGACAATCGACCCATACCATGCAATTAACCCAGCAAGTCGGCTGTCAAATCCTGATGATCACCTTTCGCACAACAGGCTTTTCTTGGCTATTTGGTTTACCAATGCGTGAATCAACCAATCAGGTATTGGATATCGAAGCGGTGTTTCCCCTAGCCTTCCGGCAACGATGGCGTTCGGTACTCGATCAACTCAAGCAGTTAAATTCGATTCGGGACCGTATTCAGTTGATCGAAGCCCAATTGCTGGTGTATGTCAATCGGATGCCCACGCACGATGGTGGTTGGGTAGAGGAGGCCAGTCGCTTGCTGGCTTATCCCGGCAACCGACGGGTCCAGCCACTAGCGACGGTACTGAGGATTAGTCCCCGGCAACTCAGTCGGGAGTTTACCCGGCAGGTGGGTATTTCCCCCAAAAGCTTCGCGCAGGTCATGCGGTTTCGCCACGTGTTCCGGGCGGCCCACACCCAGTCGCATCTTACCTGGCTCGATTTAGTCCACTTGGGGGGCTGGTATGATCAGGCGCATTTTTGTAACGATCTATATGAGATAACAGGATTAACCCCCTCTGATTTCTTTGCTCAGCACCCGGCAACAACCGGGATGTTGATTAACAATCATGACACAGGAAACCGACCTCTATAATTAAACATATAGCGTACGACGAACAGCAAAATAAAGATGAACTACGTCTGACCGCTTTACGGAAGCTGCTGTTAAGAAAACGGCCTGCCAAACAGGATGCTCATCACCAATCTTTCGCTGGCATTATAGGAAAGGTTGAGGTACTGAGTGAACGGTAAAAAGTGGCCGATTTTTCCAATACAGGTTTGCTGGCAGGCGATAATTTTGTTTTTCTAATCAATCTAGCCATCTGTGAAAAACTATCAGATTACCCTCCTGACGATTTTGGCGCTGACGGCCCCGGTTTTTCGGGCGCAATCGTCCTCCGAAGCTGACATTACGGCTATCAAGGAAGTTATTATCGACGAAACTGAGGGGCATTTTAATCGAAATTAGTGTACGTAAACTCCCACTCAACAAACTGACTACTCGCTTTAAGCGATAAATATCATGAAAAATAGCTCCATTCTTAGTCTCGTCGGTCTGCTCATAGCTCTAACCACACTAGCTCAACTCCCTACGTTTGCTCAAAACGGCCCACCTACCATCGAGCAGGTGCGGGGCTATATGAATCAAGGTATGAACCAGGCGAAAACTCCGCCCGTCGCGGTTTTTAAGACCGAAGTTCGCCGGGTTTTGTCCGGAGCTGATTCCATCCCGATTCAGATTTATTACCCCAGCGCAGAGCGCAATCTGCCCATTGCTTATGTGGTACATGGCGGGGCTTTTGTCATGCGGGCATTAGACATTAATGTGGCCCGGATTCTCTGCAATCGTACGAAATCTATAGTTGTCTGCGTGGACTACCGCGTAGCACCTGAACACCCGTTTCCCGCTTCCATCAACGATTGCTACGCCGTCTGGAACTGGATTACGGATAATGCGGAACGGATGGGCGGTAACCGACAAAAAATTAGTTTGATCGGCGACAGCGCGGGAGGGGTATTTATCGGGTCGCTCCAGGTCAAACGCCAGCAGGAAGGCCACCCGGCCCGGCCGTTGGCGATGGTATTTGTCAATCCGGGCGTTGACCTGCGCCCGACTGCCGCCGGTGCCGATGAGTACCAACTGGTTACGGCGTGGTATCTGAACGGAGCCGACCCGAACAGTCCATTAGCCTCGCCCATCCTGAACGAAAACGTCAAAGACTATCCGCCCAGTTTGATTATCGTCAGCGAAACGGATGCACTACGGCAACATGGTATTCTGCTGTCCGACAAGCTAAAAAAGGCAGGTGTTGCCACTCAGCTCGTTGATTTGCCTGGCGTTGGTCACTTAGCCCATGACTGGTTGGCCGGTAGCCCAAAAGCACAGCCCGCCCTCGACGCGACCGTTACGTTCCTGAATATGGCTAATGGTAAAACGGGTAAATAACACCCGGCTATTATACCGAAAACGACTACCGTTATGAACATGCCAGTGAGCCTTTTATTGTTTTTGTCTGTACCGTCTATATTGAGCCACTTGTAGTCAAACTTACTAACCATACCGATGAAAATAGCCCTGTTTATCCTGTTTCTTACCAGCCTGATTGCCTCGCGGCCAGGAATTGCTCCGGCACCACCAGTCCCAACGCCCTGCAAAATGAATAACGGTCAGCCGCGCCCATTCCCCTGCGAATTTCAAATCCAGACGGTATATTTTCTGGGGAAGAATAACGAAGTAGCGGGTACCATTACCCCCATGAACACGAGCGTGAAACTGCCTAAAAGTAAGGCTGTAAAGATCATTCATTCAACCAGTGGGGACTCGTACTTTTACAATGTATCGCTCGACTTCAAACGAATCAATACCCCCAGTTTTTTGCCCAAGCCAAACCCAATACCGGGTCCTACAGTAGCGACGGGGTTCTATGAAGTCGGCACGTCGACCGTTACTAGTCCAATTTCGCCGGGAGAAGTTCTTATTGTCAAAAAAATAGATGTTAGCCCGGAACTGCCGAAGCCGGGGATCAGGCCAACTAGGGTAGGGTTTACGCTACAACTGAATTACGCGACTGGCAGCAACGCCACTATTGTTGCCCCTGTGCAATATCTTCAGATTAAGAACCCCATCACATTTACGAAATTCCCTCCAGCCACTAATCTCTATCGAGACCGGGCGGAGGCCTGGATCACGTTTGACGTCCGCGTTGATCTAACAAAATAACGTCTTGTAATGACCCCAACGAATCGGATACTCTTCAGGCTACGCTTAGCCAACGTACGCACAAAGCCATGCGGCTACGGGGCATTTGGTTTGGCGACACGCTGGACATGCAACTGGCCCGGCTCCGATAGAAGCCAACGATATGACCGACTCTACCCTCGAAACCGCTAAAGCCTGGCTATTGTAGCCATAACTTGTTAGCTATGCATCATAAATATTGACTAACGGGTTATGCCTATAAAATCTATATTTCACACGCCTAATCCCCGTATTTTGCTGGCTCTGCTGATTAGTTTAATTGGCCTGTCGTGGTGGAGTATTTACTTGGTTCGTGCCCCCAGGCCCGACCCGCTACGGCTCCACTAACTGAGTTTTCGGCAGAACGGGCTATGCCGTATGTCCGGCAGATTGCCCATGAACCGCACGCAATGGGCACACCCGATCATGCCCGCGTTCGGACCTATCTGCTCAAGAGCCTGGCTGGTCTTGGGCTTCAACCGCAGGTACAAGAGGCCACGATAACGGGGCCAATGACGAGTTCGCTTTCCATGTCACCGTCAGGAGCCATGTTGCGGGTTGCGTCGAGGGCGGGGTATGTCTATAACATAATGGCCCAGCTCAAAGGCACTCAGCCGGGCAAAGCGGTGCTACTATTAGCCCATTATGACTCGCAGCCCAACGCGCTGGGCGCGGGCGACGACGGTGCGGGAGTCGCGGCCATTCTGGAAACGATTCGGGCAATCCGCCAGCGTGGGCCACTGCAACACGATCTACTCATTCTTTTCACGGATGGGGAAGAGCAGGGGCTGTTTGGAGCAAAAGCGTTTTTGCGTCATCCCTGGGCCAAAAACGTGGGTTTCGTCATGAACCTCGAAGGACGAGGCAACAGTGATCCGAGTATGACCTTTGAGCTGAGTGCACAAAACGGCTGGATTGTAGAGCAGTTGGGGCAGGCGGCTCCCTACCCGTTTGCGTCGTCGCTCGCTTACGAGGTGTACCGAAACCTACCTATGATACCGATTTTACTATTTTTCGCGAAGCGGGTTATGCGGGTATAAATTCGGCGTTTCTGGATGGCTTTGTCCACTACCATAAGCTGACCGACTCGCCAGAGAATCTCAGCCTGAACAGTTTACAGCATCATGGCGACAACCTGCTGGCGTTGACGCAGCACTTCGGCAATATTCCCCTCAACCGAGTAACGGCGCCGGATAAAGTGTTTTTCAATCTCGCGGGCGACTGGCTCGTGCAGTACCCAATGGGCCTGGACTGGCTGTGGATGGTGTTGATTGGCTTGCTGATCGTGCTTAGGCAAACCCGCAAACAAACGGAAGGATGGCCTGCTCACGCCCTGATTTTACTGGTCGCTTCTCTGCCAACGTTGTTTATCCTGCTGCCGGTAGTCCAGGTATTATTCGTTACGTTCGACCTGCAGCTTCCCGTTGCGCCCGTGCTGGTATTGGGCCTGGTGCTTACTTTGTTATTACCTATTTGGTTGTTGGTCGAGACCGGACTCTCGTTTAATGGATGGCAAAATTTGCCAACCTTATCCATCTTGTCATTAGTTCCCGGCTTCGTTTTATCTGAAATAGCTATTCGCCGGGAGGAGCCAACGGCCGACCAGCCGCTGCATAGTCAGGTAGCCTGTTTTATGAATGCCGATACCAAACGGGCGGTCTGGGCATCGTATGGGCTGCTAACAACCGATGACTGGAACCGGCAGTTTTTTCGACGCCTACCCGGAAATGGGACTTTTTTGTACATGATACTTTACCAAGTTTGGATGATGTGTAGCGTCCTTGTTGGATAAGGATTCGCTGGGCTAAAAACAAAATTTGATGGACGTAGAAATAAAGGGTTACGTTGAACCTGGCAATCCATATGATATTTCGCTGGCCTCCGTTATGGCAACAGGTTGAATATAAGCGTGTTTTATAGCAGGAAACGCCTTGTAAACTGATGTATGGATACGCACGATTGCCTCATTGATGGTATCAGTCGTTAGCTCAGCCTGGAATGCAACTCCCTGCACCAGTGTAATTTCTTCGGGTCCCAAATAAATAGTGGCGATTTGCATCGCTTTCAGAACGGCCGGATCAGCTTCGGTTATGGCTATCAGCTGACGGGTTGTAGTCAGGTCAACGCCCTCGCCCATTAGAAGACTTTTACTTTCCCTGGCTAGCACCACGGCCACGCCTACCAGAAGTAGGCCAATCAGGATCGACGCACTGGCATCGAGATACGGGTTGTTGAATGCGTGGCCCAGAAAAACGCCTAAAAAGGCAATGATCAGACCCAGCACATCGGATGCGTCTTCAAACAAAACTGTGAATGTCGCCGAATCCTTGCTGTCTTTTATCGCAGCCCAAATTGACTGATTCCCTCGTTTGGCATCGAAGGCTCGCCAAGCCGTAATTAATGAATACCCGTCCAGAGCAAAGGCAATCGCCAGCACAATGTAATTCCAGAAGGGATCTTTGATTAGCTCAGGGTGCTGCATATGAGTTACCCCTTCGTAAAAGGAGACGCCACCACCCACGGCAAAAATTAGCAGGGCCACTACATAAGACCAAAAGTACTGTTCCCGGCCATAACCAAAGGGCCGTTTTTGATCGGGCGGGCGCTGGCTTCGATTAATGCCCAGTAACAGTAGTAACTCGTTCATTGTATCGACTAGGGAGTGAATTCCCTCCGATAACATGGCTGAGCTGCCCGTAATACTAGCTGCCACAAACTTGGTAGCGGCAATACCCAAATTAGCTGCCAACGCTGTATAAAGGGGTGTTTTAGAAGAAGCCATACCATACCAACATTTTCTCCTGACGGATGTTCGACAGGGCTCACCTGCACGAAGCCATGAAAATGCGCTTATGGCTTGGTTAATCGTGAAAAGCTAGGAAGGTCAATCGAGTAAACAAGAAAACAATAGCTGCTAAACCAGCCGATCTGTCATCTTCCTGTGTATAGCACTTATCAATCCGTAGTTATTCGGTAGAAGTTTGCAATTATTATAAATAATATAATTTGTTATTTATAATAAACAATGTATGTTAATTGGTTGTAAATTTTAAATAAACAAAAATAGATTAATGTATATTATATATTATTAAAAATAAAATATATAATACGAAATAATATAAAAATTGAATAATAATTAATAAATAGAAAAATTGAAGTTAGACATCATGTCTTATCTATACTATTATTTTACTATTTATCTATTATTTCCCATGCGTAACTTGAAAGTGTATTTATTAAAGAGTTTGGTATTACTAATTCGCTGCTGCCCGATTTTTATGCTACAAATCGGCAATCTGTCAGCAAGCTTCGGGCAAACCATTTATTATGTGGCAAACTCGGGGAATGACAGCAATACGGGCCGATCAATCGATAACCCGTATCAGACAGTAGCGAAAATTAATAGCCTGTCTTTGCAGCCCGGCGATCAGGTGTTGTTTCGGCGGAACGACACCTTTCGGGGTAGTTTGCAACTCCGCCAGTCTGGCTCATCTGGTAACCCCATCGTGATTGATGCGTACGGCTCCGGTAACAAACCCATTCTGGCCGGATCGGTCGCTATCGGCAACTGGGCCAGCATTGGCAATAATATCTGGCAAGCTACATGCTCGGCCTGTAGCGACCGGGTTACTGGCTTATACCGAGACAATTTGGCGCTGCCATTAGGCCGGTTTCCAAATCTTAGTGACTCCAACAAGGGTTATTTAACCGTACAATCACACGCGGGCAAAACCCAGCTCACCAGTCAGCAATCATTACCAACAAACTGGACAGGCGGAGAAGCTGTATTTCGCCCCGTGCAGTGGATATTGAACCGGGCTACTATAACCGGGCAGAGTGGTAACACGTTGACCCTGAACGGTTCCGGCTCTTATGATGTAAGCGACAATTGGGGTTACTTTATTCAGAATCATCCGGCTACACTCGACCAGAGGGGCGAATGGTATTACAACCCGGCTAATAAGACAATACAGTTGTATGACAACCAGTCGAGCCCTAACAGTCAAGCAATTACAGTCACTGCCAATAACGAAGCCGTGAATTTGTCTGATCTGTCTTTCGTCAGTGTCCGTAATCTGCAACTCACGCAAACGTTGTCTACGGGCCTGTTGATCACCAACAGTTCTAACGTCGTTATTGCTAACAATGACATTACCCAATCGGGGGAAGATGGTATCTCTATTCAGGGAAATGGCAATCAAGTATTACTGGAAAGTAATCTAATCGAAAATGCCAATAACAATGGCGTTACCATCGCGACGTACCAAAATGTCACGTTTCGGGGTAACACCATCCGGGCTATCGGACTGATTCCAGGCCGGGGTAAAAGTGGCGATGGTACTTACGTTGGTTTTCAGTCAGCTTGTACAGCCAATACGCTGATTGAGAACAATATACTTGACAATATTGGCTATAATGCCCTTAATTTCTCAACCAGTACCACGATTCAGCGTAACCAGATCAGCAATTTTTGTTTGACCAAAAGTGATGGAAGCGGTTTATATATCTGGAACGGGAATCAACAGCCGCTAAGTGATATTCATTTACTGTCAAACGTTGTCTACAACGGAGTTGGTGCTCAGGAAGGGTCCCCAAGCGGTACATCAGCTGCCGCAAACGGTATTTATCTTGATGATTGTACAGCCAACATTGAGGTCGCTAATAATTCAGTTTATAATTGCGCTGGCTTAGGTGTGTATCTGCATGGCTCATCCAGCATTCGGTTAACGGGAAATACGGTCTATAACAACGGCGGTGGGCAGCTCGCAATTACGAGCGCTAATGGTTGCCAGCCACGTAATAATGTAATTCAGAATAATATTTTTGTGAGTCGGCTGGCCGGTCAATACAACGTTAAATATGAGTCAGACCAGAATGATTTGGGTAGCTACGGTCAGTTTGATAATAACGTTTATTGCCGCCCGTTCGAAGACATATCCAAAATTTTAGCCGTTTATAACCGCACCACCGGAGCGGCTCTGTCACTGGCGAGATGGCAAAGCCAGTACAGCAAAGACATGACGTCCATGAACAGTCCGCTCACGTACAGTTCCGGTAATCCCGACGATTATATTAACCACAACGCTAACCCCACGGCCAGCGCCAGACAGGTTACGTTGACCGGCACATATCGTGATATGCGAAATAACATAGTTGCGGGACAGATATCGATACCCGCATTTTCGTCGGTAGTGTTATTAAAAGATGCTGCCACTCCACTAAGGAGTCCTGAAAATCCGGCTAATGCTGTGGCTGGTTTAGACTATAAATATTACGAAGGCAGTTGGAGTAGCTTACCCGATTTCAATAACCTAACGCCGGTAAAAACCGATGTTACGGCCACACCCACTATTGGGCCGCGAAAGCGGGATAATGCCTATGGACTGCGCTTTGTGGGTTATGTTAGCGTACCCGCCGATGGGGTGTACACATTTTACACCTCCTCCGATGACGGTACCAAACTGCTGATTGGGAACACCGAAGTAGTCACTAATGATGGCGTTCACGGCGATCAGGAGAAATCGGGCACCATTGGTCTGAAGGCGGGGATGCATGCGTTGACTATTGTTTATTTTCAGGGAGATGGTGGCCAAAGTCTGAGTGTGAGTTACAGCGGGCCGGGTATAGGTAAGCAAACGATTCCGGCCACCGCGTTTTTTCGAGTTGCCGTTGTGGTTCCATTGCGGGACCCGGAGAATCCGGCCACCGCAGTAGTGGGTCTGGATTATAAATATTATGAAGGGAGTTGGAGCAGTCTGCCCGATTTTAACAACCTCAATCCTGTCAAGACCGACGTCACCAGCGCGCCCACTATCGGGGTGCGTAGTCGGGACAACAGTTATGGTCTGCGTTTTACAGGTTATATCAGCGTGCCCACCGATGGGGTGTACACATTTTACACCACTTCCGATGATGGCACCAAACTGCTGATTGGCACCACCGAGGTAGTTACCAATGACGGCGTCCATGGTGATCAGGAGGGGTCGGGCACAATCGGTCTGAAGGCGGGGGTACATGCGTTGACTATTGTTTATTTTCAAGGGAATGGTGGCCAAAGTCTGAGTGTGAGTTACAGCGGGCCGGGTATAGGTAAGCAAACGATTCCGGCCGGGGCTTTCCGGCGAGTATCCACAGGAACCACTACCGGTAGCACTACAGCTGGTAATGGGGCAGGTCTACGTGCGGAGTATTTCAATAATATATCTTTAACCGCTCCGGTCGTTCTGACCCGAACCGATGCTACGATAAACTTTGATTGGGGTTCCGGTTCACCCGCTGGTGGAACGATCAATACAGATAATTTTTCCGCCAGATGGACAGGCCAGGTAGAAGCACCTGTAACGGGAAATTATACGTTTAGTACTGTCTCCGACGATGGAGTTCGATTGTGGGTAAACGGCATACAGCTCATTAACAATTGGAATGGCCATGCGGCCATAACCGATAATGGAACGCCAATGGCGTTGACTGGTGGTCAGAAATATGACATTCGGATGGAATATTACGAGGGCGGGGGTGGGGCAGTAGCCAAACTACTCTGGGCTTATTCGGGGCAGACGCAGCAGGTTGTTCCACAAGATCGGCTATATCCCGATGCGACGACCGCATTTACCAGTACCGGTACGTATTTGTCTGACTTAAACTGGACATCGGCCACCAGCGGATACGGGCCTGTTGAGAAAGACCGAAGTAACGGCGAATCGGGTGGTAACGATGGCCGGGTTTTAACGCTCAATGGCGTGACGTATGCCAAAGGGCTGGGCGTACACGCGCCCTCAGAAGTGATTTATAACTTGGGTGGTCAATACACAAATTTTAGTACAGACATTGGCATAGATGATGAGATTGGGAATGGCAGTTGCGGAACAGTCAGTTTTGATATCTACGTAGACAATGTGCTGGTTTACAGCAGTGGCACAATGACTCCCGCCACAGCCACCAAGTCGGTCAGCCTCAATGTATCTGGCAAGCAAACGTTGAAATTAGTTGTTACTACGGCTGGTGACAATTACAATTGCGATCACGCTGATTGGGCTGGGGCCCGATTAACGGGTTCTGGCAGTGCGCGTATCGCTAATCTTAGCGAAGAAGTTAGTCCAAACCCAGTATTTCAAATTTATCCGATGCCTGCTTACGACGAAATTCAGATACGTTACTATGCAGATCGTAATGGCGAGGCAATGGTGCAACTGGTGAATGTATCGGCTCAGGCGGTTAAGCAAGCAAATTACCCGGTTGTGAAGGGCGAAAACATGATCAAAGTGCCCGTTGGTGACCTTAGTCGTGGTGGTTATGTGCTGACATTAACCCAGGATCTTCAACGCCTAAGTCGAAAGGTGCTTCTTATAGAATAATTAAGGCGGGTCGTTTGCTTTCCGCAATAGGCAGGTAAATAAGGATTATTTAGTGGGTTTGTTCAAGGTGTTTGTTAGCCGTAGCGCGTTGAAATTGCTCGTGGTAAGGCCAACAAACACCTTTCTGTTATTTACCCAATTTTACCAGTTTAACGACTCGTTCGTCGCCAGTTTTATATTGGATATAAAGGAGGTAATACGCATCTGGCAAGGACTGACCGAATCGTACTGTTTGGCCTTGTCGAACGGTATTAAGGCTAAAGCGTTCTCGGCCTATTAAGTCAACTAATCGGATTGTTGATATCTCATCCTCAGCAATAAACATGAATTCATCATGCGTTGGATTGGGATATATCATGCTTTTTTCGATCGGTATTCCCGCCGATTCGATCGCCGTAACGATTACTGGCTTTACTGTTTCAAGAGGAACATGTTCGCTTGCCAGAAGCGTTAGTGAAGTCTGATCATCTTCGCCATCGTCTGTACCCGAATTCGGTGTACTGTCAGGGTCAGCATAAGTGGTTTCTGTTACCTGAGCCGCCAACTTATAGTTGCCGGGAGTCATCATCTTAACCTGAAAAACGAATGTTGTATCGGTAAGCAGCCGCTGTGCTGTGCCAATCAATAGGGTGTCCTTACGCACTAAACCCGCGCTGTTCACCAACGTTAGATTGGCGGGTAATTGACAACTCCACTGCACCTGACTGGCGAGCGTGCTACGATTGGCCGAAGCATTATAGACAGTAAGAGAAACCGATGTAACCGCGCCAATTTTTACAGACGTATTCTCAGTCTGCAACGATATTTTCAGATCGACCGACGGGAGTGTATCACGTAATAAAATGACAGATGTAAAAGGTTTTAATGAAACCCGGCTAGCATAGTAATGATTTTTGACATCCCGATAGGCGTTATTCAGTACAACGACACTATCCCTAGTTGTTGGATTGTACACTAAACGGATAAACTTTTCAGGACGGACGGATTCAATAACTGCTTCCTGCAAACTAATATCATCAAGCCAAACAGGCTGAACCGCTTCGCCCAGTTGAAAGGTTAACAAGGCATCGGCCTCGTTGGCTAAGGCCGTAAGCGCAAACTCGTAGCGTTTAGGCATTGCGCCAGCAACAAACTCATACCGCCGGGTCAAGTCCTTGTACGGGGCCAGTCGTTGCCGAATAAATACAATGAGTTTCCTGTCAGTTGACGCTGTGGCACTAAACCGAACCAGATACGTTTTCGATTTAGCGACAGATTTGATGCTCTTATAAGCCAATACGTACGAATCCGAATTGCCCGATGAGTTGGAGAAAGATATAGTCAATCTGCCTTTACTGGCCTGACTTTCGTTGCTCCAGTTAGCCTGCCCATTATTATATAAGCTCCAGGTTTCCCATCCACCCGAATTATTCATCAACGAACTGTTCGTCGCATTACTCAAATTTTTTACACTGTAATCCTTAAATGTAAGCGGACTGGGTCGGGAATTAAGGTCTTGACCAAATTGGGTCTGCCACTGCGACAAGTTTAGGTCGGCAACAATATTTGTGTTATAAACAGCTCTAACAGTCGATACGTCGTTGAAGGGACGAGCGTAATAATTCTGGTCTATCAGACCAAAACTTGCTAAATCATTTGCGCTGGATACGTAACCGACAACTGGCTGCGAGGCTGTGCCCGCAACCAATATATTCTGTTTTAAGGTATTGTTACGTGGCAGGCACGGTGCGCTGTAGTTGTACAGAATAAGCTGGCTCACACTGTTGTTAAAGCAATTGTTGCGCATCACATTAACATTACTGACGGCATGGAGATAAATACCTAATCCCTGGCAATTCATTATCGTATTGTCAGTTATGTCAGCTCCTTTAACACAGTCATCCAAAAATATACCATGTGCGCCACTAAATATAGTATCTGGCAAGGCGCCACGGGTGCCAATGCCGTTGTGAATTATATTCGATTGAATGTAAATACTGTCTGTTTGTAACTGCGCACCGTTCCAAAGATAGATTCCTCCCCCATCACTTTTTGTCATGCAAAAATTAGTGATAAGATTCTGTCGTATCGTCGAATTATTCTGAACCGAGATTCCAATGTAACCGATGCTATCAATGACGTTGTTTTGGAATAACGTATTTTTAGTAGCAAAAGACTGGAATCCCGTAAATTGCCCATCGCCACTTTTGCCACGGCCCGGTAGCAGGCCAATACGCCGTATGGCGCTATTTCGAAACGTAACGTTCTGGTAAGCACCAATATAAAACCCATTGTTGTTGCAATCGGTAATCGTGCTGTTGTCGATCAAAATAGTGCTGCCAGCTCCCTCGATAACAATACCATCTTCACCCGAATCGGTAAAGTCATCGTTGATTAAAGTCAGATTTCTTGTATTCAGGGCATATAAATTAGTGGCCCGCGCTTGAGCGATATGCAGGTTTTGAATAGTGATAAATGCCGCATTTGTAATCGCCAGCGCCTGGTCGGCCGCCGTGGCTGTCATGAGTTGCCCGTTTGGATTACCCTGATCATAATAGAGCTGAATAACCTGAGTGGTTGGATTATAATACCATTCACCCGATTGATCAAGCGTGGCTGGGTGGTTCTGAATGAAAAACCCCCATTGATTGGTCAGATAATAAGTTGACGAGTTGTTGAGTGTAAGGGTATTACTGTTCTGACGGGTAATAGTAGCCCGATTTATAATCCAATAAGTAGGCGTAACCACCGCTTCACCGCCCGTCCAATCTGTTGTCAGGGTTTCCTGGCTGGTTAATTGGGTAGCGCCTATGTGCGCTAATACAGTTAAACTTCCTCGATTGGGTGCGTCGGGATTTGGATAACGGCCCAGTGGTTGAACTAATCCATTGGCATACAGTCCCGTTACCCGATTGCCACAATCCGGACAAGGAGCTTGCCATTTATTAGTTCCGGTACGAATCCAGTTTCGAACGGGTACCGATCCGGCAAGCATAGGCTTGTTACCACTGCCATAAGCATCGAAACGAATTGGCTTCTCTGCTGTGCCCGATTGCTTAATCTGCAAAGTTCCCCGGAAAGTATCGCCCCGGCGAAAAAGAATTACATCGCCAGCTTGTAGCATGAGGCTGTTGACCCGGCTCAGGCTTTGAACGGGTGACGTTGTGGAAAGACCGTCGTTAGCGTCATTTCCTGTATTGGCTACGTAATAGGCTGTTTGCGCCAGACTATTGGTTACTGTTGAAAAGAACGTGAGCAGTAATCCACACCAAACTAAATTTCGGTATTGTAAATAGACTCTTGAAAGCACAATTATTGACTGCGTAAGGGTAATGTAACAACTCCCCACCAATAGCGCTGAAAGGCGAAGAAGCAATTTAGCCATTCGTGATAGCTGCTGGGCTTAACAATATAAGTGGCAACGTTGAGCGAATAAACTGTGGCAACGTCTTCCTCATCCTGAGATGAGCTTAGTACTACAACTGGCGGTTTTCGATAAAATTCGTGATTTTTCATGAACTCCAGCAAAGCCAAACCATCTTCCCGGCGGGGTAGGTATAAGTCCAATAAAATCATTCTTGGTAACTTAGTCGGATCGGATGAATGAGTTTCCATATACCTTATTGCCTGAGTTGACGTATTTAACCATATAGGTTCAACTTCTGGAAAACATTTAGCCAGAGTAGAGCGAATAATGAGCCATTGGTCAGCATTGTCTTCGACAACTAATATTGGTACCTGACGCACTTTTCGACGCTGGTAGGTAGTAAGCTTTGCCATTTAATTTCATTTAGTGGGTATAAAGCAGTTTTTAATCTTTGGTGCTGGTTGATTCAAGCCGATAAATAGCCGTTTTCAAAGGCTTATAACTTTATAGTCCAGAAGACTGATTCCTTACAACTGTTTGGGTACAACCTGGTTAAGTGTCTTCTCCAATTCACTTTCTTCTGTTGGCGGGGCAACCGTTGTTGGCCGACGAGATCGCTTATCAATGGACTTGTTAAGATCTGGATCTGCCAGATTTTTGCGACCGCTACTCGTACGATCGAGGGTACGGGACTGCGCTACTTTTTGTTGTTCTTCCACTATGTCAGAACTTGGTTGTTCGGCTATTCGCTCGGTTGCCTTATTGCGAAGAGATTGCCGGACTGGTGATTTAATTTCCTCAACTATTGGTCGCTGTATACTTTCTCTTTTGACTACCTTTCTACTACTGTAGCTATCATTAGCACGAATTTTTTTCGGAAGTAAAGAGCTATTTACCGGCTGGTTAGTTGTCATTTCCTGACACAAGGAAGGAAAAAGCTGACAACGGTTATTGTAACTTACGTAGGATAATCCACCCAAAACTATCAAACCCAATACGCCTGCCCACCGCCCTGTAATTGGCTGTCTGGAAGACGTGCGCACAATTGGTAGCAAACTTGTGCTACGAGCTGTCAAAGCTATCGTTCTAGTCTCATCAATACTGTCAATTAGTAGTTGCCCCGTGTGCAGGCCACCCCGATTGGCGGCATAACGCACATGGATGTATGTACCCGCGGGCGATGGAACGAGCGTTAAAGAAGAGGCAAAATTTGGGTATCTGTCGCTTGCTAACTGAAAGTAATCTGGTGCATCAGTGGTAAGCGTTATAGGCGAATCGGCGTGTTGTTGCGCAACCGTTAGTATCAGAAAGCTGGGTTTGCCGGGCGATGTAGGCGCAAATGTCAGTGCTGAATGACTAACTGTAAGCGCCTGTGCTCGCTCAATTGATGTTGAGGCAGTGGAAATAGCCAATGTAACTTTTTCGGCGAGTGAGTTTTGAATGGTAACCGTTCCGTCAATTGGTGACTCTCCGTTAAGCAGTAAAGTAACCATGCCACTAGCTACCCAACTGCTGTCGGGTTGTTTACTATACTCGAAAGATTGCTCTTGCCTGGCCTGATTAGTTCGTGAGGTAGTCAGGCCATAACCTTTTGTTGCTTCTATAACCAGTACCTCTGGACTAACCACCTCTGCGCCAAGTACTGATTCCACGGCAAAGCTATAAGCCTTGTTGCGAAAATCTCGGGCGTAAATTGTCGTTTGAGCAGGCTGATAAATAGGCATTGTTCTAAGCATAGTTAAAAAACCATCGGGTAAGTGGGAAAAGTATATATTATCAGTAATAAATACCATTCCTATATAATAAATAGGCCATGTGCTTATTCTATGCCTATCTACGGATAACTTGGCAAAACCGATTCAGAGAAAGCGATAAAAATCAAATTAATTACATATGATATTTGCGCAATCTATTGTTGAAAACCAAAAGCGTTTAGACGCCGTATGTACATCATTCTCAACAAACTCTATATGGATACTATTCATCTAATAGGTCATCCTTATCCCGTGCTGATTAATTCAATCGTATGGTTGAAGGGAGAAGCGAACTATACGCGCGTGTATTACCAGGATGGCTCTTTTGACCTTGTTACCCAACCGCTTCAATGGTTCGAACAACGTCTTGATTTCGTTCGAGTGCACCGCTCTGCAATCGTCAACCCAAGTTATGTCAAGGAGTTCACGCAAAAAAGAGGCAGATCGGGCTCGATCCAGTTACTAG
>CAXVWN010000111.1:0-14960 GCA_964263725.1 Spirosoma sp. | reverse complement strand
GGAGCTTCGGTTGGGGTCGAGACCTCGCCCGCCAACGCTGAGTTGCAGACCGGCGCCTTCATTTTCCCAGATGTTCAAACCCGCCACCCGCGCGTAAATCTGCCGGGCGTTGTTGGTCGATAGGTTGGCTACGAGTTGATCGGGAATGATCACTTCCGATTTTTTGCCTTCGTAAATGCCCATGCTCTCGACGCCCCGCATTCGAGTAAAACCGAAATCAGATTGTTTGTCGGTAACAGTCACTTCGTCCAGCGTTTCGAGCCGCCGGGCTACGCGAATTACCACGACCTGGTCCCGTCCGGCAATAGTTGTCGACTGTTTAGTCGCTTTGAAATCGGGTGAGCTTGTGTGTAGAACATATTGGCCAGCAGACAAATCAGTAAATAAAAATCTACCCAAGCTATCCGTTATGGCGCTCCTTTTTCCATTGTTTAAATAGACGGTACAACTTTTCACCGCCGTACTGTCATGACGGGCCTGCACCGTTCCCGAAAGCTGGTGTTGGGCCGAAAGGGCGGTGGACAAAAAGCAAAAAAGAACCAGACTAAAAACCGTAAATTTTGTCATTGAAGGAAGTAATCCACTCTTTGTGTTGAAATGAGTCCTGTTCGTTGGCCAGATTGGTGTTAGGGTCTATCAGGGGTTTTCCTAATCGACCATTAAGGGCTACGTATGAATCCACGTAGACTTCGGGTTTCCGGAAACCGTGTTGGGCATAATAATCCCGAAGTAAATGAGCGTATTGCAGCAACATATCGGGCTGCGTCGACATCATTTTCTCCTGTAAGGGCGTCAGAAATTCGGTATTGTTGACGATAGTTCGGTGCCCCAAGTTGTCTTTGATGGTAAACTGAGCATAGCCCGCTTTCTCCATCAGCATTACCCGCCACGAAAACCGATAGCCCTGTTCCGTCCAGAATAATTCGCCGGGATATAACAGGTAACGGAGCGGAAATGCGAACTGAACAGTGAAAAACAGCATCATAAATCCCCCTATGCTTTTGGTCATAACAGGACTATAATTGTACGTTCTGTGAACCAATAAAAAGGTACTCGGGATGGATAGCAACTTGCTTAGTCGCCGGATGATTGTCAGATGAAAATGAGCCGAGAAAAAAATCAGTGCCGTCACAATCATAATGTACGGAAACATGCCAATGGGAAACAGGAAGGCTGTTAATCCATGAAACACGACGACGGCTGCGTATGCCCAGGGCCGCGTTTGGCGAGCCCAAAGAAGGAACGGAATACTTAAATCGTACAGGCAGCCAAACCAACTAAAGGCAATTGGTATCCAGGGGTAATTAAATAAAAAGCCAATAACAGGAAGGTCGTTATGCGCTGGTAACCAGATACGTAATGGCAAAGCATTTAGTAGCCAGTCGCTGTTTAGCTTGGCTATTCCGGCAAAAAAATACAGCAACGCCACAAATAACTTCAGCGAGTCGATACACCAGGCCGGTATCTGATCGGCTAACAAACGGCGATTCCGGTATGCATCCACCGAAAAATAAGCGTGAGCGGGTAGAAAAATCAGCAACAGACAAACCATACTCGTGAAATAGTAATGGTTGAGGTAGGTGCTTTTGTCGATCAGTTCAATGTAGGTGAAGCTCAAAAACAGGCTCACAATAGCCACGCGGTAAACTAATCCTACTGCCACCAGCAGTGCCGATAGACCACAAACGGCAAACAATACATAGGTATACTCACCCAACGGCTGAACGAATTCAAAGCCATAGAATGGGAAGAAGTAGCGCGGCTTAATGTACAAGTCTGCAATCCAGCCCTTACTCCAGAAACGAACAATGCTCCCGAAGAGCATTAGTCCAAAGCAAATTCTGAAAACGGCCAGCGGAGCGGCTGACGTAGTTTTGCGAAAATAATTCCGCATAAAAAATAGGGCTGATTAATCGCCGTCGTTGTCGGTGTAGGTGATTGTAATGCTCATTGCTGTCGTCATGTCAACCTTGAGCATACGAACGGCTTTCTGCATTTGGGTATACACCAGCACGACAGCCGCATCGTTGGTTTTGATTTCGTCGTATAAATTAGGTTTCAATGCGTTAAGCTGCTGATTGACAGCATCGAATTGCTTATTAATGATATCGACCAATGATGTGCCCGTGCTACTGTCTTTTGCCCCAAGCGAGTTCAGATATGTTTTTAGACTCGGGCCTTCCTGTCCCGTTTTTACGCTCTTTCCGTTGAATAAATCAATCGAGGCCTGGTGCGCTGTTTTAGCCAATAGCAGCGATAAATCTTTTTTGTAGTAACTCTCAATTTTATCGAGCGCTACCGTGCCGTTTGTCATGGCTCCCGATGGAATCCCGAATTTGCCCGAGCGGATGTACCGTTCGTAATTGAGAACATACCCGTTTACGAGTTTTGAGGTCGAACAACCCGCGTTCAGAGCCGTGCAATTGATGAACGTATCGCGGTAACCACCGGTAGTCCAGGCCGTATATACCGTTGTAAACTGCGCATTCATCTGAGTTGTCAGGCGCTTCAAGTACGCGATTCGTTTGGCTGCATCAGCCGCCGTTGTGTATCGGCCTACAATGGCATCGTCGGTTGCATCGAGTCCGTTAATAAGGTAATCTATGGCTGGGAAACCCTGTTTTGGATAGGAGGCTGGCACATCAAACGTGCCCGAGCCAGCCGCAATGTAGTCTTCAATCCCGGTGACACTGGCCGGATAAATATTGAAAAAATTGCGAAGTGTGTACTGTTCGGCCGGACCTAAATCGAACAGTTCTACCTTTTGCCACTCGGTATAGGCGTCGACCCAGGCTTGTCGAAAATCGGCTAGGGATGCTTTGTCGGGTTTTGCGGCAAACGCATCCGATTTGGTCAGCATCAGGTCAAATTTTGTCTTAAAATTCGCGTAGCTGGGTAGGATAATATTGTCGGCAATATTGGTCAGCATCGTTTTTCGATCACTGCTTGCCTGATCGACCGGGGTGGTTGGCGTCGTTGGTGTTGGCGTATCTGAACTGCCGCCCGAACACGCCCATAGTGCGCTTACAAATGCACACATAAACCCGATTTGTTTCCACCTATTTTTTGTCATGACGTAAAAAAGGTACAGAGTGATACGTTACATATCACTCTGTAAACCTTACTAATGAGGTTGTAGAGGCAAATTGCTTATAAATTGAATTTCGTTTTGATCGCTGTGCTAGCCGCATCAATCTTGGCATTGGTTAATCCCCAAAAGCCATTCGGAGCACCAATCAAGCCGGTAAGTATAGCATCTGAAAAGGCAGCATCTGCTTTGTTCAGTGTGGCATAACGCAGGCTATAGATAAAGCCCAATCCTTCGCCCATGGCGTGAGCCCGAGCCGCATCCGTTGTGCCCGATTTCCATTTGCTCAAGTATCCTAAAGCGGCACCCGAAATGGCCTTTTCCATCGCTGAGTGAATAAACGAGGCCTGTTCTTTCAACACTTTCGTGTCGTTATTAACAATCGCTGCCCGGCCTTTCAGCAATGCACCATGAATCTTTGGAAAATCGGTGATATTGTATTCCCAGAGGTAAGAGCCGATAAAGCTTTCGCCAGACGACGTCGCCGTGGCTTTGCTGCCGTAGATCGTGTTTGCCGTTAGTATACCGTAGATTTCATCCCAGTTTTGTTCTAATTGCGTGTATTTTTTACCCGCAACCAGTGTCGTATTGTCCAGTGAAAGATTTTTTTCGCTCAATAAAACATTGCCGATATAATCGACCTGAAACGCACCAATCAACCCTTTTTGAATGATTTGCGCCCATTCAATACCTTGTTCGTCAACTAAATACGTGCCTAGCTTGCCTGCTTTTCCTTCCGAAGCCGTAGCCGTTACTGATTTGCTCGCTGTCGCAATTTTAGGAAATCCTTCCTCAATTCGAAGACGTTCCTTTTCCGCATCGGCTGCCGCTAACGACGATGCCGTTACATTACGCAACTGCACACCCGACGAATTCAACCCTGTATTGGCCGTACCCGAAAATGGGCTACCCGTATTAGAAAACATGTTTTTCAACACGGTAGCATCCAGCGTAGCGCCGGTTCCAACGGCTGTACCATTGTAGGTATTGATGGCGCGGAAAATTAACAGACGGTTAGCTCCGGTGGTAAGGTCAACGGTTTTAACACCAGCGTCGTCCACGAAGTAATTGGCGTAGGTAGTGGTGTCGGTTAGCTTCGCATAATCAACAGATTTACGAAGTTGTGGAGTAACGGTCGTTGGGTTCTCGTCATCGTTACAAGCTGATAGACTGGCTACAAGCAGCACAACGGGAATGACACGGGAGAAAAATTGAAATCTTGACATTGTGTTTTTAATCTATTTTTAACAAAGTTATAGACTAATTAGACTAATTATAAGTAGAGATTAAAAATAAATTAAAATAATAAGCAAGTGAATGACCGTAAGATCGTTATCTTAGCTAATGTGTTTAAAACAAGTTTCAGTAAACTGCTGAAACAGAGTTAAATTCCTGTTAATTATAGGGTATAGAGTTGGTGGAGTAATTAGCAAAGAGCTACTTTTGGGTCATCCTCTAAAGACAACCACACCGGTCGAACAAACTTTTTTTATTAGGCTATCGTGACGTTGTTAACTCATGTATTAGTTGCCGATTTACCTGTTCCTGTAGTTGTTTTTCGGTGCGCCGTAATCAGTCGGTGAACAGTTTAATTTTCTTGTTGCGCTTTACTTCTAACGTTTATTCGTCATGGCTTTTCACACACCTACAGGTTTAGGGCAATCCGATGCTCCAGCCGTTTGGGTCGTTGACGACGACGAAGACGACCGGCTTTTTATTAGTTCTGCTTTCGAAGATGTGCAGCAACCTATTCGTGTACTGACGCTCACTGATGGCGATCAGCTTTTACCGAAATTGGCTACCTGTAAGCAACTACCTCAACTGATTTTGCTGGATATCAATATGTCTCGTCAGAATGGGTTTGATACGCTTAAGCAACTTCGGGATACCCCTACTTTTGCGCATCTACCCGTCGTCATGCTGACTACTTCGTCGGATAAGTCTGATATTCAACGTAGTTTAGCCTTGGGCGCCAATCAGTTTATGACGAAACCTGCCAGCTACAATCAGCTGGTGACATTGGTGAAAGAATTGACTGAACAATGGGCATTGGCTTAACTAACGCTGGGCACTATCTCTGGCAATACTAATTTTCCTGAGCTATTCTGAACCAACTTCCCTCAGTATCCGATTCTGTACGTATGTCTTCATCACTACGTTTAGAATTAAGTACGCACATCACTGATGACCGCCCGGTATTTGTGTCGGGTAATTTTTGTGACTGGCTGCCCGATTTAGATTTGTTTCGAATGCAGTCTGTTGGGCCCGGCCAATTTGTTTATGAATTTCCCAAAGAAATATCGCTGCCAAAAACACTGGAGTATAAATATACCAGGGGCGGGTGGGATCACGTCGAACTAAGTGCCACTGGCGAGGGCGTTGCCAATCGAACAGTATCATGTTCAGTAAATTCAAAACGGGAATATGTGCCTCTCTGGCGGTGGTTCGGCATGCCGTTTAACCCGGAATTTCTCCCCAAAATAGAGCTGTTGGGCGATACATTTAAAACGCCAAAGCTTGGGCCGACACGTCGAGTGCATGTGTTGCTTCCCCATGATTATGCTGATTCGGGGAAACATTATCCTGTTCTGTATCTGCACGATGGCCAAAATCTATTTGGTGGTGGGGCCGGCTACGGCAGTTGGGAAGTTGATCAGAAAATGGCGTTGCTGGCAGCCCGGCAGCATCACGAAGTAATTCTAATTTCTATTGACCACGCCCACGACGAACGCATTCAAGAGTTCACGTTTCACCGCACTCGTGCCGGGGCTGGCCGAGGTCAGTATTATTTAGACTTCATTTGTCGCACGTTGAAACCCATTGTTGACCGGCGTTTCCGAACGCTACCCGACGCGGCTCATACTGGTATTGGGGGTAGTTCACTGGGCGGCCTGATTAGCATTTATGCTGGCCTTATACACCCCGACGTGTTTGGGCGGCTGATGGTTTTCTCGCCTTCACTCTGGATTTCGCCCAAGATTTATTTTGATGCCATTCAATTTCGGGCACCGGTACCCATGAAAATTTATGCCTATGGTGGCGAGCAGGAATCGCGCTATATGGTGCCAAATATTCAACGGTTCAACGAAGCATTGGCCCGCCAGCAATATGGCGGCAATTCAATTGATATTCACCTGTCGGTCGATCCGACGGGTACGCACCAGGAAGCGCATTGGAGCCGCGAATTTCCTAAAGCAGTCGAGTGGTTATTTTATTGATATTAATAAGGTATAATGAACATTACACTAAACACACAAACTGTCCTTACCGGCGATTTGATTATTCCGGTTGTACAAACCGATTCCCTGGCCGATCAGTTGACTGATCTGGCCCAGAAATTGGGTCTGTCGGCTACCATCTTGCAACGTGATTTTAAAGCTGATGCTAAAGAAGTACTCGCTGTTTATGGCCCGAATGAGCAAAAAACGTATTTGCTTGGCTTAGGTGACAATCCTAAAGAAATGGATTGGTTACGGGTTTTTCGGAAATTCTTTTTTGATCAGAAAAGCAAATTGCCTGCTCAACTTAGCATTGACCTGACCGCCTTTGACGGGACTATAATTGACGGTGTTGTGCTGGGCATTCTGGGTGGCGGTTACGATCTAAAACTCTACCAAACAGATAAAGCCGACGGTCCGGTTTTCTTTTCCGATGCTGGAGAGTTGACCCTTCAGGTAACGGCTGAACAACAAGCAGTTGCCCAGGAAGCGCTGACGCGTGCCGAAGCCATTGCCCAAACCCAGCGGCAGATGCTGGACTTGATGAATGCGCCTGCCAATCACAAAAATCCGCAAACACTGGCCAACTGGACGGTTGCCTCAGGAAATCAGTACGGCTACACCGTAAAAATCCTCGACAAAGCCGAACTGGAACGTCAGAAATTGGGTGCCTTGCTCAGCGTGAGTCAGGGTAGCGACGTGCCGCCGGTGCTCATTATCGCTGAGTACATACCTGAAGGCATTGATAATCCCCGAAAAATAGGCTTGGTTGGGAAGGGCGTTACATTCGATACGGGCGGTGTTTCTATAAAAACATCGGCCAGTATGCACCTCATGAAAAGTGATATGGGTGGTGCCGCAGCCGTACTTGGAACGGTGGAAGTAGCGGCTAAACTTAAACTGCCGATTCATGTAATTGGCATTGTTCCGGCAACGGAAAACTCAACCGATGGTCGCTCGACAAAGCCCGGCGATGTGGTTACAGCCTATTCTGGTAAGACAATCGAAGTGATTGATACCGATGCCGAAGGACGCGTTATTCTGGCCGATGGTTTGGGCTATATGGTGCGAAATTATCAACCCGACGTGATGATTGACCTGGCTACGCTGACAGGTAATGTCATTGCGGCTTTAGGCTATCATGCGGCTGGAATGTTCACCCAAAATGATGAGTTGGCGGCTCAGCTTACGCAGGCGGCCAACCAAACGGGCGAACAGGTGTGGCGATTACCGCTTTGGGATGTTTACCGAGAGGATATAAAATCGGATGTAGCCGACCTTAAAAATTACAGTGGTAAGCCCATTGCCGGTGCTATCAGTGCGGCCAAATTTCTGGAGGTTTTTTCTGAAAAACACCCTGCCTGGGCACATCTGGATATTGCGGGAATGGCCTTTGCCGATACAGAATTTGGTTCTCAGAAAAACGCGACCGGGTTTGGTATTCGCCTGTTAATAGCCTACTTGCAGATGGCGGCTGCAAAAACTCGCGAATAAAAGTTCGTCGTTTGGTCTTTTGGCCGTATCTTTTTGGTCGAAACACACGCAACAGTTATGAGCCAATTGTCTTTTCTGTGTATTGCCACCTTTTTAAAAGGGCAGGATTTCATGCGAGCCTGCAAGGAGTTGGGAAACACTGTTTATTTGTTGACCGACCAGAAACTTGCTGATGAAGCATGGCCTCGGGAGTCCATCGACGAGATGTTTTTTTTACCTTCGCCAAGCAACGCCCCGGACGATTTAGAGCAAATGGTGTTGGGATTGGCTCACGCGATGCGCTCCCGCCGAATTGATCGGGTGGTGGCTTTAGACGATTTCGATGTGGAGAAAGGGTCCCTTATCCGGGAAACGTTTCGTATTGATGGAATGGGCCAGACAACCGCCCGGTACTTTCGCGATAAACTGGCCATGCGAACAAGGGCATTTGCGGCTGGTATTCGTGTGCCCACATTTTGCTCGCTTTTTCACGACGAAACCGTTACTGCATTTTTACAAACGACGGAGGCTCCCTGGCTGATTAAACCACGCTCGGAAGCATCGGCAACGGGTATTCGCAAAGTACATTCACTAGACGAAGCGTGGTCGGCGGTTCATTTGCTGGGCAACAATCGCCACAATTACCTCATCGAAGAATTTAAACCGGGAAAGGTTTATCACGTCGATGCACTATCGGTTGATGGCAAAGCTGTTTTTACACGGGTAAGCCAATATTTAGCTACGCCCATGGAAGTAGCGCACGGGGGTGGGGTATTTCGCACAGGAACGTTACCGATAAACACACCCGAAACGGATGCCCTTCACCAGATTAATGATCAGGTTTTAGAAGCTTTCGGTATGCGTTACAGCGCGTCGCACTCCGAATATATCCGGGGTGATCACGACGGCGAACTATATTTTTTGGAAACAGCTTCCCGCGTAGGGGGTGCCCACATTGCGGAGATGGTTGAGGCTGCATCTGGCGTGAACCTCTGGCGCGAATGGGCCAAACTTGAGGTCGCTGTTGCTCATAAAGAGCATTATGTGCCGCCTGTTGACGGAGGAGGTCATGCTGGCTTAATTGTGTCGCTGGCCCGGCAGCAATGGCCTGATCTATCGGTCTTTACCGAATCGGAAATTTTCTGGCGTATGAATCGAGAGTACCATGTTGGACTCATTATTCAGTCCGACGACCGGACCCGTATCAGGACATTGCTGGACGACTATATGCACCGAATTTACGAGGAGTTTCACGCATCGGCTCCCCTGCCCGACAAGCCAACCAGTTAATGTGTGGTTAATTTCTTAAAGAATCTTTTTTAGTCTTGCCAACTGGTACAGATACGCCAAATGCCCTTGGGTCGCTGGGGGGCATAGTCTTCCGTTTTTTGTTGTTTTGGGCCGGTGGCAGCGGATTTGTCGGAACCTGCGCTGTCATTCCGGGGCCGGATATGGGTGTATCAATACCGGGAACAGACACCTGTTTTTGAACGGGTTCCTGCGTTGTTTTTGACGAATCGGCCTGACCGAAACAAACTGAGCCGTATAAACTAATAGCGAAGCAAACGATAACCAGACGCATAGGAAACGATAGTTTGTTGAGTACTCTATCAACCCGCTTTCAGGCGTAAGGTTTCAAGTTAGTTTTACAACTCGTCGACCCGTACAAACTGGTAAGATTTTTGGTGGAGTTCAGTCAATAAATCGTCCAGTTGATTGTAAAATTTATCGGTACGGCTGGGAGCTGTACCAATGTGCATCAGCAAAATAAATCCATTCAGACCAGCCTGTTTCTGCTGTTCGTACGTGCGAATGGATTGCAGGATAGTGGCACTGCTGCGGTAGTTCCTGTCTTGAGGAGTGGTATAGTCGGCATGGCTTAACAGGCCGGGGGTGTAATTGATCAGTCGTATTCCTTCGGCCTTTGTCCAAACGGCAATGCTGTCATTATACCATTCGTAAGGCGGTAGAAAAACCTTTTTCGTATTTTTAAGCGTACCGAATCGAGCTAAGGCTGCGTAATTGGCGCGCAAATCATCTACAAATTGCCGGTGACTAACCAGTAAACTGTCCCGGTTGGTCCAGTCGCAATACAACAAATGCTGATCGGAGTGTGGGCCGAGGAAATGTCTTCCCCGGTGCAGTTGTTTGATTACCAAGGCAAATGCTGGGTTTCGTAAAAAACGTCCGGTCAGAAAAAATGAAGCCCGAACATTATGCTTTCGCAACGTTTGGGTAATGGTTGATCCACCATCGGCAAACTCATCGCCGGTAAATACCAGCGCCAGTCGTCGAACATTGGTGTCTCCCCTTATTTTTGCTCCTTTGAAATAAGTTGATTTGGGATCGGTGGATGTTCCCCAAGTGGCTTTTTTGACCGACGGTTTGCCCATTTGCTGTTCACTACTACGTCGGACAGGTGTACGTTTCTCTATGTGTTTAGCCGCCAATAAGTAAATGAGCGATGCCGTCCCATCCATTGTTGGCTCGTTGGTACTAAAGTCCCCGTAATCATCATGATACACGGCCACGTTACTTTGAAAAGGGGCATATTCATCGGCTTCGTGGAGGGTTATACCGATCAGGTTTCTATAAATACTACCGCGCACCGGCCCATCAACTAACCCACCATCAATCGGATAGTTGTTCAGAATCGTAAACGACGAGTGTGGATCAACGGGTGTATCGGCATTGGCGGGAAGGCCATAGACAAAACTCGTTCCCCAGGGATTACAGCCAAACAACCAGTCAAAGTTAGCCTGTTCGAGTTCCGTAAATCGGCTGTCGCCAGTAAGTTGCCGGTACCAGAAGCACTGTGTGGCAAAGGACGTGGTGAGATTGTTGCTGCACCATATAAAAGGTACACCCCGGTAAAACGCATTTTTTTGCGCCCGTTTCCAAACGATGTCAATTCCCGATTTATAAAAATCAGTGACGGTTTTTCTACTACGAGTAGGTAGGCGTTTTGCCAGTTCAGCATGACCGACATTAACAAACGGATACCATTGATAATGCCGCGCTGTATCGTTCAGAATCCAGGGCGTTATCGGTTCCCGACGGGCAAATGCCAATGCTGTATTTTGCCACTTTAGCGCTTGCGTGCCGGTTGCTCCTGTTGCGTTGAGTTGCTCAATGGCAGCCAATTCCATATCATCTGTGTAATTGTCTTCTTCGTAGAAATAAGGCGCCCGACCGGGTGCCGTCTGACAATTACCGGGGGTTTCCAACCCAAGTTTATACGCCGATTGCGACCGTTGCCAAAGCTTATTTGCATAAGCGGGTTGGCTTTTACGGGTCAGTTGATAACCCAATGCCAGCGCACTGCTGACTTTACCGGCTGTAGAAGCCACACCTGTTGCCCGATTTTTATATTTAAAAAGGCCCTGTGGTTTACCGGTAGCGAAATAAACCGGCCGCTCAAATCCTTTCCCGTAAAAGGCGTCCTCCTTCGGCAAACGGAAACCAACATGGTCGCGGTCATCGGCGAGCTGGTTAAATAGCCAATCGTCGGTAGGGTGCATTTTCAACAACCAGTCGAGACCCCATTGGGCTTCATCAAGCACGTCGGGCTGGCCATTGGCACCCTCTAGTCCGTTGGCCTGATGGGTATCACTAAATGCCATTGGAAAATCGCGTAGAGCTGCCAATAGATGGTAAGTAGCATTGGCAGAGGTTGTTACATATTGTAAATAATCGGTGGCATCGTGCCATCCGCCCGATACGTTTATGTGCGTACTGTCGGGCATAGGGCCATACATAGTGTAGCCGTCGTTCGTATGACAGGAGTCTTTCAGGAACGGATTATAGCCGCTACGCTGCTGGCGCATGTAACGCAAACAAAAGTCAGCCTTACCGCTATAAACGTCTTCGCCAATCCGAAAACTGGGTGAACGGGTCCCATCGTTTGTCTGTAAGTAATACTGACCTGGTTTTCGAAAGGCTGAGAAGTCGAGCCGATACGTTTGCCTGAACGGTCCATATTCGCCAAATGCCCGGCCAACCAACAGGTTTTGAACCTCCTTGTTTGTTTGCTCATCAACGAGTTGAAACCTGGTCAATGATTGGTCAGTCATACTGCCCCAAACAGCTATTTTAGGGCTATCAGGCCGGTAGCCAAGCAAGTTAATCCGTATAACGGCGGGTTCTTCTTTATGAACGACAAGAGCCATTAAACTGAATAACAGCATCAGTAATATGCTCAAGAGCAAGGTATTAGCACTTTTTCTGTCGGACATAACTCGCTACATTTTCTTCAACAAACCCATCATCATTTCCTCAAAATAGGCACCGTTGTAAGGGCCGAACCAATTCATATCGCGGACTTCGTAAGTTGAACGATTATAATATTTGTCGGGTGTTACGTAACCGATATAGCCACCATCGAAGCTGGTAATCATTAAGTTAACGTCTTTCTGAGCGGCCAATGGTTTGAAATCGGCAACGAATTCGCCGGAGAAATCGCAAGGCGTGCCGAGCAGCACGGTTTTGCCAATCCGTAACGCTTTCAGATCAGACGGATAGTCGCCATAAATGGTGTAAAAGAGCCAGGGCCGCACGCGCCAGTTGCCAATAACACGCGGATTTGGCTCGCGTAAGCCGAGTGGCAAGGTAAGAATAGCCAACGTGCTATCGGACTTTGTCTGAATTTGAGGAACGGTGCGCTCGATGCGAAGCGCTAAATCACCCGCGTAATTACGAATTTCCTGAAAGTCGGTGTTGCCATGCGCCTGTGGCCCGGTACTACCCACGGCGCCCGCCATAAATACGGCAAAATCAGCCGATTTTTTTTCCAGACGGTCTACTAATGAACCTGGATAATCTCGACTGAGGTAATTCCATTTATCGTCCTCAAACAGCGTTGCGTGCCCGGCAAAAGTGCAAAGCAGCGCCGATTCGCCGGTTGATTTTTTCAACTTTACTAACCGAATCATCCCGTCGAGCGGTCCTGTCGGGCCGGAGGAGGCAATGCGGTTATAAATATGATCGCTGGCATCGACCTGGCCAAAACCAACCTCAACAGGAGCCATATTTCCCTGGGCGGCCCGAATGGCATTTAAGACACCATCGGTAATGCGCGTAACGATCTTTTCGTCGTAGCCACCCGCAATTAATTGCCCAACCAGCCCCGGTGCCCAACCACCTATGCTGTTGTGCGAGTGAATGGCACCCATGTACATATTCTCCCACCGTAATCCTACCTCCGGTAATCGTTTTTTGAGCGCTTCTACTACCGTCGGGGGCGTAATCAGTACATCGAGCCCAACCATCGCCACTTTTGTGCCGCCATTATCGAGTACTATGGCTCGGGCAAAAATCGAATCGCTAACGATATGCCAATGCTTTCCACGCCGGGCGCCATAACCACCCGTTGGTGTAGAATAGGGTGGCGTAATATTCGCTTTTGCCCAGCCTGCCCGAAGCTGAGTTTTGGCTGCCGGAGCGGGGAGAAGTTGTGCCAGTCGCTCCCTGGTCTGGGTATAGTAGGGCATTTGCTGGTACGGTGTTTCATCGACCGGAGCCAGACTAACGGCCAGAAACAAAAGAATGAAAACAATAAGACCCAGGAGGACTTTTAGGAAAATGCGGAGGAATTTCATACGGCTTATAGCCAGCGTTAATGAATTTACCTGCAAGCAACGAAAAAAGCAACGGATGGGAAAGCGATATGAAAACTAAAAAAGGCACCGGAGAAAATCCCCGATGCCTTCTGTCACCTACCGGTTTCCCGGCCTCCCTATTAAAAAAATTATTATAAAAATGGGGCTGCAATAGCCAGAACCTGAGCTTTAGTTAACGGCTCATCGAAGGCTCCACGGAAATTGTCGTCTGTTATACCTGTTACATTTGGCAACGTTTTCAAGTTAACGCCCCCTTGGGTAAACGTAGTTTGTGTCGGATCAGAAACCCATCCCTTCAGACCCAGCATCCGACGAACCTCCGACGCATGCCGGGCTTCGACTGAGTGTATTTGAAGAGCGACCTGCAAAATGGCTTTATCGTTGATAAGGGCGCCTGCCTGACCTTTATATGCCTGAACACCTGTATCTTCCAACGCGCGGGCTGTGGCCAGAAATGTTGGATAACTCGTGAACGTTCCGGCTGGATATTTGAAGGTTGGTTTGGCTATGGCAGCCGCACCCAAGGCACCTTTCAGCAGCGCAACGTGTGCTGTTTCGTGCTTGCTGATTTGATTGATAACGGCCAGGTCAGACGCTGGGATCAATCCCGCTGTGGCCAGTCCTGTGCGATAAAATTCGTCCTCAAGGTACTCGAGTGTGAGGGCAAAATTGGCAACATCGATAGCCGCCTGCGATGGGGCAGCTGTCGTTTGGGCAAGTGCTTTATTGAGGCTAGTCGCAACAAGGGTTGGAATCCCTGCGGCTATCAGCTTTGAACTAAATTTGAGAAGGTTCCGACGCGAATAGAAGCTATAACGTTCGCTAATTTCGGGATCAACCTGTTCTATATCAGAAAGTAATTTAAATAGATTCATGGCGTTGTGTCAGGTTTACATGGGAAGATTAGTGGCTGTGATTGGTGTTCTCACGTACTTCTGAGCGATAGGCAGCACAACCGCTGGTTTGTTGGCCGCATCAAGTCCCGTGGTGGGAGCAACGACATCGTCACCCGCAAAGTCCGCCGATTTTGGATTCAGCAAGTCGCGGATCGCGGCAGCATGGCGCGCTTCTACCGATACAATCTTACCCGCCAGTGCGAGGTAGTCCACATTAACAATCAGTGGTCCCGCCCCGTTGTAGGCCGATACCCCTAAATCTTCAAACGCTTTTGCCGTTCCCAAAACACTAGCCCGATCACCGAAATTAATGCTGGTGAAATTTGGTACTAATGCTGCAATAGCGTTGGCGCCCAATGCAGCTTTGAAAAACTCACGGTGAATAATTTCGTGGTCGCGAATATCAGTCAATATAGCTTTTTCGGCATCGGTCATCCCCGTGTAGGGCGTGGTAATTACCTGTGTGTAAAAAGCGGCTTCTAACTGCTCTAGTGCATAAGCATAATTCAGAATACCAACGTCGCCAGTACCTAAATCGACGGGTGCCGTCACCGTCGTTGGGTTTTCTTCTCCTTCTTTGCAGGAAGCCAAAATGACTCCTCCTGCAGCAAAAGCGCCTGCGTAGCGCAGAAACAACCGGCGGCCTACCATGACCGGCTCTAATTGG
>CAXVWN010000110.1:0-3751 GCA_964263725.1 Spirosoma sp. | reverse complement strand
CGGCGATTGCGAAGATGGAACGGGCGTGTTCATTTATCCAACCCATGAACGTTACGCCGGAGAATTTGAAGAGGGCGACAAACACGGCGAAGGCATGGAATAATATGCCGATGGCAAATTGAAATACAAGGGCAATTTCCGTGACAACCTCCGCTCCGACTACGGGGTTTACTACTATCGCAACGGCGACAAATATGCAGGCTGGTTCCAGAACAACGTCCCAAACGGGAAAGGAACCTACTATTTCGCCGATGGCGATAAGGTTGTGGCCACGTTCAGGAATGGGCAACCAACACAGTAGGTTGCTGCGTTCCAAGCTCTATAGCTTTCAACTCTTGAACAGCTTCCTTTTATTCGGCAAGTAGCTGCTCTTTGGTTGGTGTTTCGTATTCGAGTTTTTCTAATTCTTAATATTGCTTTTTCAGATTTTTCCAGTCAGGCATCGGGATTAATACATCCATTGGATTGCCTTTGCTATCGTGAATAATCTGTAAGTTCATGCGACTTTACATTGTAGCAAACAACACAAAAATATGAAAACAAGTATCTCAATAATGCATCGTTCTCGCTTAACAAGAACGATGCATTATTGACTCTCATGATAACTTTCTTAAAACGCCAGCATCGTTTTTTCGATAATATCGCAGGCTTCGTGCATCTGCTCTTCGTTGATGACAAGTGGGGGCGCAAAACGGATTTTATCGCCGTGAGTTGGCTTGGTTAGTAAGCCGTTGTCTTTTAGCTTTAGGCATATTTCCCAGGCCGTTCCCTCGCCAAGTTCTGGACGTTCGGTAATGACAATGGCGTTTAGTAACCCTTTGCCTCGAACCGATTTAACGAGATCTGTTTTATACGTTAAAGCTGTCATGCGAGCCCGGAAAATATCGCCCATAGCAGCCGCATTCGCCGTTAAGTTTTCATCCTCAACTACCTGAAGCGCTTCCATTGTGACAACGCAGGCCAGCGGATTACCGCCATACGTTGACCCGTGTTCGCCGGGTTTAATGGTTAGCATTACCTCGTCAGACGTCATAACAGCCGATACCGGCATCGTTCCACCAGAGAGTGCTTTTCCCAATACGAGCAAATCAGGCCTTACGCCTTCGTGATCGCAGGCAATGCGCTTGCCCGTCCGCCCGATACCCGTCTGTACTTCGTCGGCAATGAACAGTACATTGTATTTCGTACATAAGTCGCGCACGCCACGCAGATAGCCTTCGTGCGGTACCACGACGCCCGCTTCGCCCTGAATCGGCTCGACCATAAAACCCGCAATGTTGGGATCTCGTTTAAACGTATCCTCCAGCGCCGTAAGATCGTCGTAAGGGATAATAATATAGCCCGGCAACAGTGGACCGAAATCGTTGGTGCTGCTAGGGTCCGTTGACGATGAAATGGCGGCTAGTGTCCGGCCCCAGAAGTTTCCGGCGGCAAACACTACTTTAGCCTGATCCTGCGGGATGCCTTTCACTTTATAGGCCCATTTACGGGTCAGTTTCAGCGCCGTTTCTCCCCCTTCGGCACCGGAGTTCATGATTAGGGCTTTGTCGAATCCGAAATAGTCGCAGAGATATTTCTCGCAAAGGCCGGTTTTGTCATTGTAAAAAGCCCGCGACGTCAACGTTAAGCGTTGAGCTTGCTGGATCATCGCGTTGATAATTCGCGGATGGCAATGCCCCTGACTAACGGCACTATAGGCAGACAGGAAATCAAAGTAGCGTTTATCATCGACATCCCAAACGAAAATACCTTCACCCCGCGTCAGCACCGCCGGAATGGGATGATAGTTATGCGCACCATACTTCCATTCCAGTTGCATGGCCTTATCGGCAGATGAGATGGGCGTTGTTGGTTCGAGTATCATAGCGGAAGCGTTTAAAGTGAGTTTGTCAGCGAAGCCAATTCTTTTCTGCAACTAACTGACTGAACAGGCCGTTGGCATTCAAAAATACGGCTTCTTCTACAGACGCCCAAAAACCATGCAATTGCGACCATCTAAGAAAAAAATTCCCGGTTTGGCCGACGATGATTTTTATTACACGCCCGAAGGTTTCGTCGTTCTTACCGCGTCTTATCACCTTAAACGGGGTTACTGCTGCAAAAGCGGATGCCGTCATTGCCCCTACGGCTACAAAAAAAAGGAAGAATGACTTGCAGATAATGAATTAATTAGCCAATTTTGCGCCCTCAAACGGATAACGAGTACGGTAATGGCCAGAGTTTGTCAAATCACAGGAAAGCGCACACGCACGGGAAACAATGTTTCTCACGCTAACAATAAAACAAAGCGTAAATTTTTCCCGAACCTGCAAAAGAAGCGGTTCTTCGTCGAATCAACCGGCGAATGGATAACATTGAAAGTGGCTACGTCGGCCATTAAGACTATCAACAAGAACGGTCTAGAAGCTACGCTTCAAAAGGCTCATCAGCGCGGTACATTGTCGCTGTAGTCTTTAGCAAGATATTCCATCTTTGAGCCTCTTCCGATCAGGAGGGGGCTTTTTGTGTTTGCTACCTTGGCAGGCAATTGTTAAGTAGAACAGGACAGTTAAGTTGATTCTTATACTGATACATTCTGGCTACGCTTGACAATTTCTGACCAATATTTTACAATTCACATGAAACTGAATTTTGAAGACCTCATTGTTTTTGAAAATGAGGATTATATACTCATCAACAAGCCCCCGCGCGTAGCCTCGCTCGACGAACGCACGACCGATCGGGGTGGGCAGAGCATTCTTCGGCTGGCTAAAGCGTATTATGCTGACGCTCAACTAGGCCACCGCCTGGATAAGGAAACATCGGGTATTCTGGCCATCGCTAAAAACCCGGAGGCTTATCGCCATCTGGCTATGCAGTTTGAGCACCGGGAGGTAACCAAACGCTATCATGCCATAACGAACGGAGTACATAACTTTGAAGGGATTTCGGTGTATTTACCGATTCTGCCCCTCAAAGACGGAACAGCCGTTCGGATTGACCGCGAGAAAGGGAAAGTTGCCGAAACGATTTTCAATACGTTACAGGCTTATCGGACAACAACCCTCGTTGAGTGTATGCCCGTTACGGGCCGGATGCACCAGATTCGCGTGCATTTAATGTGCTTAAAAGCCCCTATCGTCAACGACGCGACCTACGGAGGAAAACCGGTTTATCTATCGGATGTGAAGCGCAAATTCAATCTGAAAGATGGCACCGAGGAACTCCCGCTAATTAACCGCGTCGCTCTCCACGCGCACTCCCTCACATTTGCGATGTTGGATGGCGAAGAACAGACCTTTGTGGCCCCCTATCCTAAAGATTTCAACGTACTGGTGAAGCAGTTAGAGAAATTCGCCTGAGGAGAACCGACGAACTAACTACACAGAGAATTTGATTGTTTACTGGTCTGGTTTGACGGTCTCAACCGTCAAACCAAGATACTATCCCCACGCGTCCAGCAACCGCCGGATAATGATAATTTCACCAATGTGATAAGCGTTGTGGTCAGCAATCAGCAAAGCTTCACGGAGTAAATTCTGCCCATCGCCGTGAGCAAATGGCGTGAATAAATCGCACGCCGGATCATTGAGCAGTGCCACGAAGGCATCCCGATCCTGCTGGATTTGCGTTAATGCTTTTTGCCAGTCATCCTCTGTCGGTTCCACCTCTTTTGTCCAGTAGCCTGCTGGCCAGGGGATCGGTTGATAAGTTGGATTACGTGAAAAATCGAGAATATCCCACTGAGCCACTCGAATATGGTCCACAAGTT
>CAXVWN010000109.1:0-19998 GCA_964263725.1 Spirosoma sp. | reverse complement strand
ATATCCCGCTCAATAATCTTTCCGCTGGCTTTTTCTTTCAAAATCACCTTGTTACGTCCGTCGTGGGTCATTTCCTGCTTGATGAGATAATGATCAGCGTCGTACTCAACGAGTGTAGAGTCTGGTTTAAGGCCCTCCTGACCGCGCCAAACGGGCAGAATTACTTTTTCCCATTGCTTCGTTTCAGCCGATTTATAGGCCGCATCGAGCACCGCGTTCACGACGTAACCATCGTAGAAGGTTTCGGCAGGGTCACGACCTTCTTCCTGCGATTTGAACATGTCGGTAAACATGTGATTGTAGCCCAAATCATTTACTTCGTCGCCAACGGGAAATAACCAACCCGTGTTGGATTCGGCTTTTTCGGCCACGTAATCGGCACCTTTTCCAGTCGTGAACATTTCGAAACCCGTTCGTAGGAAATTATTGATCCAGATAGTGCCTTCGGTTCCCATTACTTCGTCGCGGAGGTCCATGCCGCCCCGGAAGGTCCAGCTTACTTCAAATTGACCGATAGCCCCATTTTCGTACTTTACCAAAGCAATGGCATGGTCTTCGGCTTCGATGGGTTTTACCTGCGTGGCAGCCCAGCACATTACCTCAACTGGCTTCACATCTTTACCAATGAAATTTCGGGCGATTTCGACGCAATGACAGCCCAAATCAAGCATGCATCCGCCACCGGCCTGTTCTTTGTCCCAAAACCAGTCGGAGTGTGGACCAGGGTGTGTTTCGCGTGATTTTGCCCAAAGTATCCGGCCTAGTGCGCCACTTTTGACACTCTCCAACGATTTTAAAAATTTGGGTGTGTAGCACAAATCTTCAAGATATCCCGCAAAAATGCCAGCATCTTCAACCGTTTTCATCATTCTCAACGCTTCCTCGGCGGTACGCCCAAGCGGTTTCGTGCAAACCACCGATTTCTTGTGTTTGGCACACAGATTCACCGCTATTTCATGAATGTTATTGGGCAAGGCGATGCAAACCATGTCCACATCGGGATGTGCAATAACCTCTTCCATATCAGTTGACGAAAAATCACAGCCATAATCATTGGCGAATTTTTGGGCGGTTTCTTCCCGACGGGCATAAATGGCTACGACTTTGTCGCGGCTACGTTGGCCGTGAATAGATTCGGCATAGAAGCGACCAATAAAGCCGCTACCGAGCATGGCAATACGTTGCATGGTTAGGAGTTTAGGTAAATAGTTAATCCGTACTTTCGCACAAGTAAACGTAGAGAACCCCCAGCGATTATTTTCATATATGCCCAACTTTTTTGACATCCATACGATTTTCTTTACGCTGTGGGATTACCCGATGAGCTATCTGGAATTTTTCGGGGCTTTATCGGGTGCCGTCGCAACGTGGCTCGCGGCTCGGGCCAACGTCTGGAGTTGGCCCATCGGTGCGGCTAGCGTATTGCTGTTTTTCTTTTTATTTTTTCAAATTCAGCTTTACCCCGATATGTTTTTACAGGTGTTCTTTTTCATTACAAATCTGCAAGGCTGGTGGCGCTGGACGCATCCAAAGGCGCAGGAAGCCGATCAACATAATGAACTCCGCATTACCAGATTGATAGGGAGACCTTTGGTTATGGTTCTGCTTGCGGGGCTCATAGCCACGGGCCTTATGGGAACATTCGCCCAGAATTTACACGTTTGGTTTCCGGTATTATTCAGTAAACCGAGTGCTTTTCCTTATCTCGACTCATTCACAACGGTAATGAGTATCATTGGCACGTTTATGATGATTCATAAAAAGCTGGAGTGCTGGTGGATCTGGTTACTCGTCGATATTATCAGCACCTATATGTATTTCACTAAAGGGGTAAAATTGGTTGGTGTTGAGTACGCTGTTTTCTGTCTGATTGCCTTTCAGGGAGCCTGGCACTGGACACGCGAGTATCGAACGTATGCAACAAAGCTGGCATGACAACTGGGCTGGTCTTCGGTAAGTTTATGCCGGTTCATAACGGGCATCTGGCCCTGATTGAATTCGCCCGGAAGCAGTGCGACCAGCTTATTGTTTCCATGAGCGTTACACCCGACGACCCGATTTCACCTGAACTCCGGCTTCACTGGCTCATCGACATACTAACGCCTTACCCGACTATCGAGGTTGTGGCCGAAGCTGACGATTTTCACGATCCAGCCTTACCACTGTGGGAAGCCACCAAACTTTGGGCAGCTTTCATCAAACGACGCTTCCCAACAGTAAACGTCTTCTTTTCTTCCGAAGCATACGCCATTCCATTAGCGCATCATTCTGGCTTACGGCATGTTTCATTCGACCCGCCCCGTCAGCAGATTCCCATTTCGGCGACACAGATACGACAACACCCCGCTCACTATTGGGACTATATTCCGGCTGTTGTCCGCCCCTATTTTCTTAAAAAAGTCTGTTTATTTGGTCCAGAAAGCGTCGGTAAGACAACAATGGCCTGGCAATTGGCTGCCGATTACGAGACTATTTTCGTACCCGAAGTAGCTCGTGATATCATCACATCCAACGAGTTTACGCTTGATGACTTTATACGAATTGGTCATGCTCAAACTCAGGCCGTACAAGTAGCGGAACGTACGGCTAACCGTATTTTATTCTGTGATACAGATGTTATCACCACCCAGATTTATTCGGATATTTATATGCATGAGGTTCCGTCCGTCTTGTACGAACTGGAGCGGCAGGTGCAGTATGATGCGTATATTCTACTAAACATTGATGTTCCTTGGATGAGTGATAACTTGCGGGATTTCGGCGACCGACGCGTTGAGATGCTAGGCCGTTTTAAACACGAACTTGATCGACGGAAATTACCTTATCAGCTTGTAAGCGGCTCTTATTCAGAACGCTTTACTACAACCAGATATATTGTAGACCAGCTATTAAGTCATTCGCAAGGCGATTTAAATAAAATAGGACGTTTTTTAGATGAGCAAGTATAAATCAATATACATTAATTGGTACTATCGAAAGAATATTACCCTATAAACTACTGATAGTTATGATATTACCCTTTTTGTATTATAATTTTGCACTGAAAACCAAACAGTGATCAATATGGCAGTTGCCAAACAATTTCTAAAAAGCAAGCCTCTTGCAAAAGTAACGTTTGAGTTGACGGCTGAAGCCGTTAATGGTGCAAAAACGGTCGCTCTGGCCGGTGAATTCAATAGCTGGGACACGACTACCCAGGTTCTGAAAAAGCAGAAAGATGGTTCGTACAAAACAACCGTTGAACTGCCAGTTGGTGGCGAGTACCAATACCGCTACATTTTGGATGGCACGACATGGACTAACGACTGGGCGGCTGATAAGTACGTGGCCAGCGGGATTTCAGGTGAAGAGAACTCGGTTGTCGTTCTCTAGGAAAGAAATTAGAATAATACTAAAAATGGGTAATCAGGTTAGTCTGTACGACGCCTAATTACCCATTTGCTTTTTTACTCGATCTCTCTACACGGTAAAGCTGTCAGATTCGACGTAAGCTTTTATCAGGGCTACTTCGCCTTCTTTCCCTTTTTGCGATTTTCCGTGTTCCATACCGAAAATAAAGTCCTTATTTTCAGCCTTTTGCTTCTGGTAGACGTGCTTGAACACGTTCTTGTAATTAATTTCGCCGGTAGTCGGTTCGTTACGACCGGGATTGTCGCCAATCTGAAAATAACCTATTTCGCTCCAGCACCAGTCAATATGCGGAATAATATGCCCTTCATTTTTCTGCATGTGGTAAATGTCAAACAGAATCTTGCACGATGGACTATTGACCGCACGGCAAATTTCGTAGGTCTGGTCTGACGTTCGCAGAAACAGGTTTGGCGAATCGCTCAATGGTTCGAGCACCATTGTTACACCACCTGCCGCCAGAATATCGGCTCCCCTGCGAAGGGCATCAATAACATGTCCAGTCTGAATGCCAATGGGCAGGTTACGTTCAAAATCGCCCGGCACCACCGTCGTCAATTTGGTGTTAGCGCGTTTGGCTGTTTCAACGGCTTTCCGGCAACCGTTCAGGAATATTTCTATGTATTCAGGTTTGCCAGCAGCGAGTGTATTTTGCGAATTTCCGCCTTTATCGAGTACAAAAACGCCCATTGTAATGCCTAATCGGGCCATTTCTTCCCCCAATTTGGTTTGCAAGGCCGGGTCTCGTCCCATCATGCCATTGTCTTCCATAGCCGTAAAACCCATATCGGCCATAAACTTTAGCTGGTCGATCAGGTCTTTGCCCGCGCTGTTTTCAAACATGCCAAAGTGCGGGGCATATTTCAGCTTGAAGGTATTTTTAGCCAGAGAATCAGGCTGCGCGTGCCAGTTACCGGCTACTGATTCGCCAGAAACGGCGGCACCCGCTAGTCCAACTGTTGATTTTACGAAACTGCGTCGTTGCATTATGATTGAAGGTTATTATTTCTTTTTAAGACTGGCCAGATAATCCACTAAATCAACTAGCTCCTGCGTACTCATGGACTCTTGCAAACCCGATGGCATCATAGATGAATCAATCTGTTTCATCGAAATCACATCGGCCATTTTATAATTCTGGACGACACCGCCAGGAAACTTCATTTGCAAGTCGGTTTCTGTTTTACTGGACACGATACCAGTCATAGAGCTGCCATCTTTGAATTTCACTTCCCAGCCTTCAAAGCCGAAACTTATACCTGCATCGGGGTGCAGAATAGCCAAGTATTGGCCTTCTTTAGGCAACTTAGACCCAATTTCCGAGAGCTTTGGACCAAAATCCATACCTTCCCCGTTGACCTGGTGACAAATGCTGCAATTGTTTTTAAATACAGATACGCCCCGTGCCGCGTCACCATTCATAGCCAGTAGATCGTTCATTCCTGGTAATTTTTTACCTTCAGCGCTCTGTCCGCCATCCAGAAAACTCGCAGCTTGTTTCCGAACGTTTCTACGCCAGTCGTTACTAACTCCCTGTACGGCAGCCTTTTTGTAATCACCTTTTATGTCGCCAGATTTCAGGAGAGCTACCACAACATCAGCTCCTTCGGTACTTCCCCCCAACGACCGGGTAGCTTCCCGACGCATGGCAACCGACTTTTTATCGTCTAAGGCCACCGTTTTCAAAATGTCAATAGACTCCTTATTACCCACCCGACGCAAGGCCATCAGCATATTGGTAGCGGCTTCTGAATCCGGGCCGTTTATAACGTCCCAAGCCATAGGTCCGCCTTGTTGCTTGAGTAACTGACGGGCGGCATCACGGCCTATACCATCCATTGCTTTTTGCACCGCCAGTTGCTTCAAATTAGCATTTTCGGATACCGGTTCATAGCGCATGACAAGTTCAATATATTCCGGCGTTCCATACACCTCCTTCATGAGTTTAGTCAATGCCGTTGTCGCAACAGGAGAGTTTTTCACAAAAATGGGATCGAGGTGGCGTAGGGCAAGTTTTGTGACGTCTGTAGAGCCGCTGTTAGCTTGTAGAATAGCCAGTAATGCTGTTGATTTTTCAGTAGCGCCAGGGTTGAAGTCAAATGCCCTGAAGTAACGCAATCGCTGGCTGAGATCAACAGCCGGGTCGCCTGCCAGTTTAGCCAGCATGGGTACCGATTCTTTGGTTCGGGCACGCCACACAATGTCACGACCACCAGCATTGGCGAGGGGGTCATTGTTCATTTGCTTCAGCCAGGCCGTGTAATAACTATCCCAATTCCCATCGGCACCAATGCCAAGAGCTTCCAGATACCAACGATCTTTACCATCGTGCTTACTGGCCAACTGAGCCCACAGTGCCGGAGCATCGGGAGAGGTCGGCCCGACATTGTGATTCCGGCGCAGGGCGATAGCGCACTCCCGGCGTACCTGAATGTCAGGATCATTGACCAACTGTTTCACATAGGGAATAACATCGACTTTGAGTTCGCGAGCGGCCCGAAGCGCTGTGATTCGTAAGTCAGGATTATCGCTTTTTAAAGCTGTTTCAATGTATTTCTGACCTTTATCCAATTTACTTAATAGCCACAAAGCACGGGCCTGCATTCTGGGGTTATCAGATGTTTTGTACAGTTTCGCTAGTGCTTTTTCGGACTTTGTTCCCAGCTCATGCAACTTCATCCAACCAGCATAACGGATATCCATATTCGGACTTTGCAGCGCTTCGATGGCTCCATCGGTTGTGGTTACATCTACTTTCGGCATGGTGTAAGGTGAATTCGGCGGAGATACGCGATAAACGCGCCCCCGGCCCTGATCACCTGCCTGGTGGCCGCCTACGCCGGGATCATACCAGTCGGCAATGATGAGCGAGCCATCAGGTGCCACACAAACATCGGCGGGTCGGAACCACTGATCGCGGGCACCTTCCAGCACGTTTACGATCTCTGCTTTGTAGCCCGCACCATCTTTTTGTACCGGATAAGACCGCACAACATTTGGTCCGGCATCGCAGTGAATAACCTGATTTCGAAAGACTTCTGGCAATAGTTTACCTTCATAAACAATAATACCCGTTGGTGAACCAGCCCCAGTTTGGAGCAAATTTGGCACTACGCCAGGGTCGTTGAGGTGCCAATGGCGTCTTGGCGTTTCGGGTTCGATATTTTCCCGATTCGCTTGCCAGCCTGCGCCGGTCATTTCATCGGTATAGCCGTAATTACCATACTCCATGACATAATTGATCCGGGTACTCTTGTTTCCATCGTCGTCGTTGTCCGATTGCCAAAGTGTGCCATACGAATCAACGGCCACTTCGTAATTATTGCGAAAATTCTGGCCCAGCACTTCTACGTTTTTCCCGTCGGGATCACAGCGAAATACCATGCCCTGTCGGAAATTCTGCTTATCGATGGTTTTGCCGGTGGCAATATCAATAACGGGTTTACCGTCTTTATCGAGAAGTTGCCCCCCTTCATTACCAAAGTTGAAATACCATTTCCCATCCGGCCCAAACACAAATGTGTGCATACCATGATCGTGCTGTTCACCCCCAATTCCGGAAAACAACAGTTCTTTTTTATCCGCTTTGTCATCCCCATTTTCGTCGGTAAATACCCACACGTTCGGGCTGTTTGACACGATTACCTGGCGACCCTGCACCCAAATACCGAGGGGCGACTCCACCTCTGGCCCCTGATAAAAAACCTTGCTAACATCGGCTTTGCCATCATTATTCTGATCTTCCAAAATCACGATTCGGTCGCCTTCTTTATGAGTAGGATTACCGTTTATAGCCGGACGGTAGTTGTAGGCTTCGCAAACCCAAACCCGGCCACGCGCATCCACATCAATGTTGGTAGGATTTGTCAGCATTGGCTCAGCCGCAAACAAGGTCGCTTCCAGTCCCGGCGCGACATTCAGGCTCCCAACCGCGTATTTGGGATCGTGCTTGTCGTCGTCACTAAGCTGGGCAAACAGATTTGTCAGGTACCGACCAGAAGCCGCATTGAGGTTTCGGTTCTGATAGGCACCGATAAACGCACTGCCGATCACCAAACCGGCTGCTGATAGAGCAATTGCCCGACGCGAAAATAGAGAGCGTTTCGGTGATGATATGTTAGTCATGTAGTTGGCCCAGTATGGGAACGAATTATCTTGTAAACTATAAAGCAGATACCTACCCCATAAAATAAGTTTAGCGACTATTTATACCCATTTGTGTGCTTTTTTTTTGCTCGACTTACTCCTACGATAATTCTACATTGATTCATTTTGTGTACCATTGCAACGGTATAAGCAATTCACCTAATCATTCAAATTTATGGGCTTTTTGTATTCTATTATAATTGGTGGAGTAGCTGGTTATATTGCCAGCCGACTTATGGACAGCCATAATCCCTGGTACATCAATGTTATTCTGGGCATTGTAGGTGGCTTTTTAGGCGGATTTGTTGCCCGTAAGATGGGTAATGACCCCGACAATGATGGCTTATTAATGAATTTGCTGATCGCTGTAGGTGGAGCTGTATTACTGATTTTTCTGGGGCGGCTATTCTAAAAACTTCACGTATTGACACAGAACGGCCCTACTGAAACTCGTTTCAGTAGGGCCGTTCTGTGTTTAGTAAACTGTTAAATAGTCTTCCGCTTCATTTCTTTTACGGCGAAATCGGCGGCTCGTGCGGTAAGGGCCATATAGGTCAACGATGGATTTACGCATGAAGCAGAGGTCATGCAGGAACCATCCGTTACAAACACATTTTTAACACCATGTAGCTGATTATTAGCGTTCAGGACCGATGTTTTTGGGTCGCGTCCCATACGGGCAGTACCCATCTCGTGAATCGCCATGCCTAAATAAGAGCCTCTATCATAAGCCTTTACGTTCTTAACGCCTGCTGACTCCAGCATCTCTTTTGCATCGTTCATCATGTCGATGCGCATTTTCTTCTCATTCTCCTTCAGTTCAGCATCGAACACGACCAGCGGCATTCCCCACTTATCTTTTTCGTTCTTATCGAGGTACATTCGATTCTCGTGGTAAGGCAATGTCTCACCGAAACCACCTAAACCCATTGTCCACGGACCAGGTTTGGTCAGTTCTTCTTTATAATCCGCACCGAAACTCATTTCGGCAATGTTGCGCTGCCAGCCTTGCCGACTGCCACCGCCCTGATAACCAAAGCCGCGTATATAATCGCGCTTATCCGTTCCGATGTTTCGATAACGGGGAACATAAATTCCGTTGGCCCGGCGACCAATGTAATATTTATCTAAATCGCCTTCCCAATCGCCGGATGCACCAATACGAAAATGGTGATCCATTAAGTTATGGCCAATTTGCTCGGAATCATTACCCAAACCGTTCGGAAAACGGTTCGATTTCGAGTTCAAGAGAACAGCCGCTGAACCTAATGTACTCCCACAAACGAAAACAATTTTGGCGAAATATTCCTTGCTTTGCAGCGTCACCGCATCAACGATACGCACACCCGTAGCTTTCTTTTGGTTTTCATCGTACATGATTTCCGTAACGACCGAATCGGGGCGGAGCGTTAACCGGCCCGTTTTGGCTGCTGGCGGTAATGTACACGACTGGGTACTAAAATAGGCACCATACGGGCAACCTAACGAACACTTGTTTCGGTATTGACACGGTGCCCGACCAACGCCTAATTGGGCTTCACCGGCTTTAGATAGGTTGGCTACCCGACCGATGGTCATATTCCGACCCGGAAAGTTTTTCTCAATGCGTTTGCGAACTTCTTTCTCCACACAATACATTTCCATGGGTGGCAGAAATTCGCTATCGGGCAATTGTGGCAAGTTTAGTTTTTCGCCTGAAATGCCAACGAACTTTTCGACGTAAGAATACCAGGGCGCCACGTCTTTGTAGCGAATTGGCCAGTCGACCGCGATACCATCTTTGGCATTCGCACCGAAGTCAATATCGCTCAGCCGATACGATTGCCGCCCCCACATAATCGACTTTCCACCAACGATATTTGGCCGAAACCAGTCAAACCGCTTCACTTCTTTGTAAAGAGCATCTGTATCCTTCATCCAATACGTTTCGGTCATCTCGTTGTAGGGATAATCGCGCATTAGTTTCGGATGCGTCTCCTTCTGCTCCATCGTCAGCCGACCATTGTATTTGGTCTGCCACGGGTCTTTCATGGCGTTTTCGTAGCCGGTTACATGTTCGAGTTGATGGCCTTTTTCGAGCATCAATACGCGTAATCCTTTTTCGGTCAGTTCTTTGGAAGCCCAACCACCCGATATGCCAGAGCCGATTACAATGGCGTCGTAAGTCTGGTCTTTTACAGAATCAATATTGAGATAAGACATATTTCTTGACTGGATAAAATCTTGACTGGGTAATGTAAAATGACTAATGGATAATGGTTTTCAAGGGCTTATTGCCTGTATTACCACCTACCTAATGTGCTGCACAAGTAATTCTGGTTATTCATTGCGCATTATCCATTTTACACTAAAGCGCCCACGTTTTCTGACCGGGCTTGAGTGGCATACATCCGTTGAACTGACCTGGTACGGGCAAGTATTCGAGCGTTTTTGTCGCCCCAATTTCAGATGTAAAGTAACCGGTGGTTGTTAATTCTTTCATTCGCAGGAAAAACGGCTTATCGTCAGTCATGGTCTGCTTAACCATCGCATTTTTCTGAGCTGTGTCTAATTCCACGAATCCTTTACCAAACTTGGTTTTGCTACCGGCGTCCAACTTGGCCAGTCCGGCGTAGAACTGCTCCTGATCGCTCTTAGGATAGCAATCGCGCATGACCCGAACAATGAATTTTTCGGCTCCGGCGGCTTTGGCTCCCGGCGTGGTAGTCGTTGGAATGATAACATCGGCTACCTCAGCCAGCAGGGCTTCCTGATCGGGCGAAATGGCCACACTTGGACCCGTGTTGGTAACGCGACCCATAGCACCTGCCAGCGTGGGAGCCGATAGAATACCCCCCATCATTAGGGCGGCTCGGTGTAAGGCTTCTCTACGTTTCATAAATAGATGAATATTGTTTACTTAAGAGGGTCATTCGGTTAAAATATCCTCTAATATTATAAAAATAAAGTCAGATAGTGAAGCTCTCAATCAAGTTTAATAAAAAGCCCCGCCACAGTTCTAATCTGTGGCGGGGCTTTTTGCTTCATACCGAATCTACCGTACTCCAATCTCACATATGAGGAAGTAAATCCTGATACCAGAATCCCGTGTCCCATTGACCGTCGGGCTGGTCTGTATTGCTTGAAGACGTATACGTTCGTCGAACAACTTCGCCTTTTATAAATGAAACGGGGCTGGAAAAAATAGGACCGTCATAAACAAAAGAATGGTACTCCCCATTTTCACCACAAGGGTCAACTGTTTTGGGCAGATCTTTTAGCAAATCGAGATCCAGTTCGCGCCCTACAAATTCTGAGCTTAACTGCTTTTCATTGACGCAGACAAGAACGGCCCGGAAACCTAAGTCTACAAATTCGTGAATCAGCTCGGTTGTATCCCGTTTCCACAACGGGAATTCACCAGTAAGATTTACCCGTTGCAACTGCGTTTCCCGGTAAAGACGAAGGTCTTCCAGAAAAATGTCGCCGAAAATCGAGTGTGTAATGCCTTTTTCTTCTAATTCCTGAAGCGTTGTCTGCATCTGAACATTGTACTCTGCCATTGATACATTGCCAGACAGACGAAGCATTGTTAATGGAATTCCCAGCCGATCGGCTTGAGTCGCCATCAATTCTGTACGAACACCGTGCATACTCACCCGGCCATACTGCTCATTTACGCTTGTCAACAAAGTCGTTACGTTCCACCGACCCGACAAAAGACTATGATATAGAGCGAGAGCTGAATCTTTGCCCCCGCTCCAGTTCATAAGTGCCTGTTGTCGGCTCATCGGAAGTAAAATCCTGATGGCGCAATTTCGGCCTTAACCGAATCAATCAATGCGCCGGTTGATTGATAACGAAGCACATAACCTGCCTGTGCATACGATGGAATCACGCTACCGTAAATTTGCTTCGTTTGTGGATCAATACCCAGCGCACTAAACGAACGAGCCAAAACCTGCGTACCCGTTGCTGTAGTGGCCGTAATCGGCAAATTATAGGTTTTACCACTCAATGTATAATAGAACGATAGTTTGTCGGCGCTAATGGTTACGGAACTGGGCGCGGCTGCAAAGGTTAATCGCTTCGCAACGATTCGGGATGCAGGGTCAATCTGGACCAGGTCATTACCTGCTTGTATCCACAATTTGCCATTTGCATCAACGGCAATTGGTTCGGGGGTTGACCCAAAAGCGATGCGTAGTTTTTCTGTATCGGTATTTAAGTCAATTATCAGCAAGGTTTTATCACCACTGTAGGTGTTGCTGCCAACAAATGCTTCGGTCCCGGAAACGACCATTTTTTCAACGCCTTTTACTGCTGGTATCTTTTTAATAACTGTGTTCGTATTTAAATCGACAACAGCGATATAGCCGGGATCTTTATAAAATGTACCCGCGCTATAATCACCGGAAACATCCCAGCAACTGATATAGGCTTTATTGGGACCAACCTGAATGACCTGACGTGGATTTTCAATATCCGGCGTTTTTAGCGTAGCGCGAGACTTAAATGTTCCGGTCTCAACAATCTCGACCTTATCCTGTCCCGCCGTGGTATTATCGACCAAAATCAGTCCTTTACCATTTACTTCTGTATAACCCTGTATGCCACCACTTGAAACTAAAGATGGGTTTGCAGCCTGAAAAATGTTGGTGGCAGCTGTATTTCCAGTACGTGACAAAAAGGATATTGTCCCATTATTGCTGGAGAAATTACCCGCATTCAGAATGTATACGCCCGAATCGTAAGGGGTTGGTTCGGGATCAGAGGTTTTACAATTCCAGACGCTTAAAGTCAGCAAACTAAGCGCGATTCCTTTGGTTAATTGATGTTTCATTGTGTATTAGACGGAAAATTGATAATCAGATTGAGTGCCCAGTTTCGTCCCGGCAGCGCGTTTCGTTTTACGCTGATTGATAGGGCATCGAACACATTATTGACTTGCCCCTGAAGCCGAATGGGCACCGGACCAAGTTTTGTCGTTGTTTCCAAGAGTACATTGACAAGGGCAACGCCCTTGAAAAACTGGGTATTATCGAAGGTGATATACCGGCGCGAACTGGCCTGTGTTTGTACAGTTAGTCGCGTTTGTCCACGCTGCACATACGCATTAATCGTCTCGGTGTGAATAGGCACATAGACCAATTGTTTGCCTATTACGTCCTGCGAATAATTGTCGTAAGCTCGCTCCTGCGATGAATGAGTGAGGGCATAACCTGCCCGCAGACCCGCCCGCCAATTGTTGCGGACGTAGGCTAGAGACGCCGTCAGTTCGCCACCACGAGCTACGACTAATTGCAAATTTTCGACGTGATAGTTATTTGTTGGATTCCAGTACGTCCAGTTATCCACCCGATTGTGATAAACCGTTGCTTCGGCCGTTAAACTAAGGTTGTCGCTAAAGACAAGGTTTGACGCAAGTCCTGCTTCGATGTTCAGCCCGCTTTCGGGTAATAGGTTTGGATTGCCCAGTTCGAGCCAGTAGCGTTCATTGAGTGTTGGTACGCGATAACTGCGGCTGATAGCTCCTTTGGCCGTTAGTGCAAACCGATTGCGTTGCGCAATGTGGTACTCAGCCCCAAGCGAAGGCGTTAGCGGTGGATTAAAGTGAGTGACAAAGGCCTGTCTCAGGTTAGCTGTCACTAGCCAGCGGGCGGTTTGAAAACGTAACAAAGCGTATAAATCACCCCGGTCTTCCTGGATCAACTGCCCGCCATAACCATCGGTTCGAGTGCGGTAATGCGACCACTCGCCCCCAACCCGTACGTTTAATGAAACACTAGTTTTAGTAGGCATCAGGACAAATTCCCGTTCGGCCCGGCTGATGAAACGATCCGTTTGGGTATGGCTTGGCGATGCGAAATCACCTTTTCCATAATCCAGCACATCGTGAATCCAGCCGAGTTTAAGCGTCAAATGGTTCGTTTCATATGTGCCCAGCAAGCGAGCCGATTGTGTTCGAGTACGTTCGCGGGCAATAGTATCCTGAGGGGAAATGACCAGGTCATTGTCTGAAAACCACGCATTAATGGACAGTTGGCGACCACTTTTATGTAAGAAATATAAATCCTGAACAATGCCCCGTTGTGCCGTTGTGGACCGCTCCAGAAAGTAATTCCGGCGTTCGGCATACGGATAGTCGTTATTAAACTGGTTTCGATAGGCAAACGTCTTGCCGGATACTTTCCAGCTTGACCCCAAAGCTGCACTGTATCGGACACCTACCTGTGTCTGGTTATTTTGGAAACTGGCAATCTGCTGTCCAAGTGTCACCTGAATGCCCGGCCGCCAAACGGGGCTGCTGCCGAGTAAAATGCTTCCGCCCACGGCATCGGAACCAACGACACTAGCCGAGGAACCATATTGCACCGACAATCGGTCGAAACCCGCAACAGGCAATGTCGAAAAGTCTGTCTGACCAAGATTAGGCTGATTGATGTTGATCCCGTTCCAAAGTACGGCCGTATGGTTAGCCGATGTTCCGCGAAAAGAAACGGTCGCTAACTGGCCGGGACCATAGTTTTTAAATGCCAGTGGTGTATTTAGAGCCAACAGATCGATCAATGAACCAAACCGAAACTGGAGTAATGTTGCCGAATCAATACGCTGGAGTTTCTGCCCTGCAAGAAACCGTTCGGGTGCGATGGCTCGCACGGTTACAGCAGATAAGGACACGACAGATGCTGACCGCGACGATAAACCGACCGATTGACGAGTAGCCAACGAATCAGTTTGCGCGAAACTACTATGCCCAGCCAGTAAGCTGATCAATAGCCCAATAACCCACCAACGAAGGGTTTTCTGTCTCAATATCAATGTAATAAAAGAGTGCCCTGAACCGTCGGACCGCCAAAAAGACGGACCGTAAGCACGCGATTGGGGCGTTTCCTCCGAACGCCAGAACAACGGATGGTCTTCGGCAGGTCTCCTGGCTTGTCTCATCGGATCGGGCCTTCCCACGTTGATAATCAACGCAGTGACCATGTAGATTGAACCGATTGGGTGAAAGACTTACAGTTGCGGGGACAGCGTTGATTTTAAACCACATTAGTGGTTCGACAACTTCCCTTTTAAGCCGTGAAAGCTGCTATGAAGCAACATCAGGCACCGAAAACTCAGGACAAAGGTAAAGGAATTTAAACATGGAGGCACAGCGTACACAAAGAAATATGCCTTCTCGTACATTGTGCCTCCATGCTTCCACGTATCTAAAAGCCGTCGGCTTTGATTTCTTTCTCGGTAAGAGTCCCGTATTTTTTCACTTTATCCCGAATGGCATCGGCCTTGCCAATCAGCACGAACTGGAGATTATTTTTCGGAAAATACTGGTCAATAATCTGGCGGGTTTTAGCCACTGTCAGGCCATCGACATTCTTCTGGAAGTTGTTAATAAATGACTCGTCGAAACCCAAACTAAACATGTCCGTTAGCAGATTAGACAACTCATTGGCCGATTCATATCTTGGGGGAAAGTCGGCTTTAACATAGTTTTTAGCGGATGAAAGCACTTTTTCGTCAATGCCGGTTTTATGCAAACTATCAAGCACGACCAAAGCCATATCAATAGCTTCTGTTGTCGTACTGACTTTCGTAAAGGTCGAAACAACGAATGTGCCGCTTTTCCGATAGGTGCCAAACCGGCTACTTGCCCCGTACGTCAAGCCCGAATTTACACGCAGGGCATCATTGAGCCAAGATGTGAATCGACCTCCCAGAATGGTATTGACAACCGTAACTGGGATAAAATCCGGGCTACTCTGCCTGATTCCCTTGCCGCCAATCAGAAACGTAGTTTCGCGGGCATCATCTTTATTAATTAGCAACACCCGGCTTTTATCGAACGACAAAGCGGGCTCAGTCAAGGCGGGCGAAGTTGCCGGTGCGGTTTTCCAATTACCCAACAAATCTGTGATCCGTTTTTTCATAGCCGCCGTATTGAAATCGCCTACAATAGCAATGGCCGCCCGATCGGTTGTATAATTTTTCTGATAAAACTGCCGGGCATCAGCTGCCGAAACTGCCGAAACCGACGTTGGTGTGCCCGTAAGTGGATTGGCATACGGGTGACCTTCAAACACAAATCGATTGAAATAAGATGCCACTACCGCCCGTGGACTTTCTTTTTGCTGCGTTAGCTGAAGCAATTGACGCTGCTTGTACTTATCGAATTCGGCCTGGTCAAAGGTGGGTTTCGTGATCACGTCCTGAATAATATCGAACAGTAGATCCTGGTCTTTAACGGCAAATGACGCGGTTAACTTAGCAACTTCCTTACCTGCATACGTGTCCACACTGGCGCCCACGTACTCAATTTTTTCTTCCAGTTGCGCTTTGGTGTATTTTGAACTGCCAAACAGTAAAGCCTCAGCTGTCATATTGGCTAAACCGTATCGGGTTCCATCCTGCACTGCTCCAGCGTCGAATACGGCCGAAATATTGATGAGAGGCACCTCATGTTGCTCCATCAAATAAACGGTGAGGCCATTTTTAAGGGTAAACTTCTGATAAGGCGGTACCTTAAACGTTTGCGCCAATGACGCTCCCGTCATAATTAAGACAGTAAGTAAAGTAAATATGTATTTCATCGACTAATTTCTATTGAGTTTGTACGTCCGGCTTTAGTTGACGCAGACGCGATGGAAGTATTCCAAAAAGTGAGTCGCCAGGCAACTCATCCTTTCGGTCAATTATTTTTAGCAGGATTGGTTTTAGGCTCCGGCAAAAGATAACCGACGGTGCGATTGCGGCCTGTCAGATACGTTTTGGCTACCCGTTGCACGTCTTCTTTGGTTACTTTTTCGTACAACGCCGGTGCTTCGTAGAGTTTTTTATAATCGCCGAAGAACAATTCGTAGGTACCAAGTGAATTAGCTTTCCCATTAATGGTTTCCATTGTCCGATAAAACTCCATTAATTTCTGATTCTTCAACTTTTGAAGTTCTGCATCCGTAATTCCCTCATTGATAACCTTATCAAGTTGATAAAGCACCGATTTTTCCAGTTGTTCAGCCGAAATATTACTAGCCGCAATGGCGTAAATCGAAAACAGGTCGGGATCAAATGACTCGCCAAAGTTTGTCGATACCCGAGACGCAATAGTCGAATCGAGCACCATAGACTTCACTAACCGCGATGAATTGCCCGAACTGAGTACACCACTCAGCAAATCAAGCGCGTAATAATCGGGGTGGCGAGTAGCGGGCGTATGGTAAGCTAGCAAAATATTAGGCGTTGCTACATCTTTGTAAGTCGTTGCCCGCCGTTCGCCATTTTGAGGAGGCTCCACCGTACGAAGGCTATCGGGTAGTTTTTGCGCTGGAATCGACTCAAGGTACTGCTCGGCTAATTTCTTCACTTGAGCCGCCGTTACGTCACCAACCACAACCGCAACGGCGTTGTTAGGCGAGTAATATGTTTTGAAATATTTCTCAAGATCGGCCTGCGTCCATTTTTTAATGTCTGATTCAAAGCCAATTACCGGAAACATATAGGGATGTTCAACAAATGCTACTGACTGCACTAATTCACTAATAACCCGGTAGTTGCTATTTTCCAATCCTGTACTCCGCTCCGATAAAACGACTCCTCGTTCGCTGTCAACCATTTTCGGATCAATCGCGAGATCGCGAATACGGTCGGCTTCGAGATCAAAAATGGTTGATAGCGCACCACTCTGAAACCAGTCGGTATAAACCGTCGTATTTTCTGTAGTATACGCATTATTGGAGCCGCCGTTGGCTTCCATCACCCGGTCAAATTGCTTAGGACCGTATTTTTTAGCTCCATTGAACATCATGTGTTCAAAAAAATGCGATAGGCCCGTTATGCCGTGTACTTCGTTGCGGGACCCAACTTTCCAGAACGTATAGAAATTAGCATTAGGAATCGAATGATCCTCCAAAACCATGAATTTCATACCATTTTTGAGCATGAACGTTTGCACATCCTCTGGTTTAGGCTTATTCTGAGCCAGTACAACACTCATGGAGAGCGTCAATCCGACCAGCAGCCCGATTCGTTTGTTCATAAGATAGTTTTGACGTTGGGAAAGCTAAAATTACTAGCAAAAGAACGGATTACAAACGGACTGATGAGTAGGTTTGTAAGCGGTCGTTAATTAATCACACATATATGAACCAATCACTCTGGTCGCTCAGTGGCCAACGCGCTCTGGTAATAGGCGGCACAAAAGGAATTGGCGAAGCCATTGTCCGGCAGTTTCTAGAACTCGGTGCAGCCGTATTTATCGTTGCCCGCGATAATGAATTACTCCAGCAACAACTGGATGACTACCGACAACAGGGCCACACGGTAGATGGTATAGCGGCCGATGTGAGTCAGCCGGGCATAGCAACTCAGGTTATAGAGGCCGTAAAAACAAAATGGAATAGGGTAGATATTCTGGTCAACAATGCGGGCACGAACATTCGCAAACCCACTACCGATTACAGCACAGCCGATTATGAACATATTCTAAACACCAACTTACGCTCGGCCTATGAACTGAGTCAGGCAGCTTACCCGCTCTTGAAAGTTGCTGGTACTGGAGGGGGCAAAATTGTGATGGTGTCATCGGTATCGGGTTTAGCTCACACCAGCAGCGGATCGCTTTATGGCATGACCAAAGCGGCTATGCTTCAGCTTACCCGAAACCTCGCTGTTGAGTGGGCACCCGACAATATTCGGGTAAATGCCGTTGCGCCCTGGTATATCAAAACACCGTTGGCAACGCCCGTGCTGACTAATCCTGAAAAATTAGCCGGTATTCTAAAACGAACGCCCATGAACCGTATTGGCGAACCGGAAGAAGTGGCATCAGTAGTTTCGTTCTTGTGTATGCCTGCTTCGGGCTACATAACCGGCCAAACGATTTCGGTAGATGGGGGTTTAATGGCCTGGGCCTATTAAAGCCCCGCGACCATTGCTTTCATTTTCGCCATCGCCGTTTTCGTTACGGTTAGGGCATCTTGTGCATAGTAATCTTTATTGAATACTTCCAGCGATAAGACAATAGGTTGATCGGTACGTTTGATCAACTTTAACGTCTCACGGATTGGTGCAACGCCATCACCCGGAAATACCCGATCAGCATCGACTATTTTTTCACGAGTAAAATTGGCTGTATAGTCGTTTACATGGAAGACTTCAATCGCCGATTTTCCCACTAAGGGCAAACTTGTATTACCGGAGCCGCCTTTGTAAAGGTGGTAAATATCCAGCAGCACTCTGGCCGATGGATGGCCACTTTCAATAGCGACAAACATTACTTCGCTTAATCGGCTGAGGTTAGGCGAGAATCCCCATAACTCTAACTGCGGAATTACACCCGTTTTATCACCAATATTGAGAATTGCCCGGTAGCGTTCGGCCGCTTTATATAAGTCAATTTTAGGGCTTCCAGAGGACTGTGCTCCAATTGGTGGAGTGGCCACGCGTTTACAACCCACTTCGGCCAGCATCTCCATCTCACGCTTGAGTTGGTCAACTCCTTTGGCACGAGCGGCTTCATCATCGACAATCCAAGGCGCAAAACCGATGGCATTTTCAACCTTTATGCCATTATCTCCCAGCACTTTACGAGCGTCAGCAGTCGTAGCTCCGGTTTTCAAATAAGTCTGTAGCGTCTCCACCCATATTTCGACTGATCGAAAACCGGCTTTTGAAGCCGCTTCCAATTCTTTCACAAAACCGAGCTTTTGCCCCCGAATCGTACTCATATTCAGGCAAATCGTGAAGGGGGACTGAGCGGTTGGCGCAGGCATAGATTCCAGCGAATTAGGAGAGAATGATGCGCCTACAGAGGCAGTCAATGCGGCCAATGTTTGGCGACGAGTTATAGTTTGAGACATGAACGGCACAGGATTCAGGCGTTTGGAGATTAATACAGTAAATGAGAAAAACGGGTAAACCTACTGTTTACGGGCATTTAGCACTGTCAAATTTAACCGTTCACTTGCCAGCCAAACTGGATAAATTGGTTGCAAAAAACGTCGACGAAAACTTCTTTAAAATAATTTTTCCATTTCTCCTAACTATTATCTACTTTTGCACTCCCAAACTCAGAACATCGAGACAACGACATACGAGGGTGAAGGTCCGCAAGGAAACCACATCTGACTTTTCGGCAAACAGATCCCGCCTTGCGGAACTATGTCTGCCATTGAAGGTCAGGTGCAGCGCACCCGACCTTTTTTTATGTCATTTTAGGGCTGATTGTTAAGTAGATATAGGATTCGTTCGATATTTTCCCTACCTTTGCGGCCCGATTCTGGCAGTGCGATGTTTCGCAGAACCGAGAATGGGAATTCAATATCTTAATTACCTGCTTACTTTAAACAAACACAAATGTCTGGTTTAATTGGCAAGAAAATCGGGATGACCAGCGTGTACAATGCGGACGGGCAGGCTCTGGCATGTACAGTGATTGAGACGGGTCCCTGTGTCGTAACTCAAGTCCGT
>CAXVWN010000108.1:0-4567 GCA_964263725.1 Spirosoma sp. | reverse complement strand
TTCAATGGATTTGTGGGCGCTCCGGGCCAGCCCATCCGGTTTGTCAACTGTGGAGGGCAAGTCAGCGTAGGTATAAATGCTTACTACTCAGGGATTCAGTTCAACGCCAGCCGGTATTTTGTGTTGTCGGGTTCGGGCGACGAGACCTATCCGTACGGCATCAAGCTGGACCAATCGTATGCGGGGGCCTCGGGTTTGAGCATTGGGGGGCTCAGTTCAGACTGTGAGGTGGAGCGGGTGGAGGTGGCGGCTGCGGGTTTTGCCGGTTTTATGGTCAAAACTGATCCCAGTTGTGATACCAGCACCTGGCGGGAGAACTTCACCATGTACAATGTCAAGCTGCATGACAATTATATTCATGACACCGGGGGGGAAGGTCTTTATATTGGTAACTCGTTTTATAATGGGGTGACGGTCAACTGCAATGGCGTCTCGAAAATCGTTTATCCACACCTGATTCAGGGGTTAGAAACCTACAATAATCGCATAGAACGAACCGGAGCTGAAGGTCTGCAATATGGTTGTGCCCCTGATGCTCAAGTACATAACAACACCATTCAGTACGCTGGTATCAGCCCATTTGCCAATTATCAGAATAATGGCTTGCAAATTAGTAGCGGCTCGGGCGGGGTTTGTTATAGCAATACAATTAAACATGTATCCGGAACGGGTTTAATTGTGATCGGACATTTAGGAAACAATCGTATTTATAATAACGTCATTTATGATGTAGGTCAGGATGGAATATTTTGTGATGATCGCCCTGGATCATTGCCAAATACATCCATGGCCTTTCTGAATAATACCATTACTAAAGTCGGTCGTGATGGTATGCGACTCTATAATGAGATCAACACCAATACTATTGCCAATAATGTTATCACCTACATGAATGCGAGCCCTTCTCTAAATGGGAAAGCTTTTGTTTTTCAACAGGGTGCCACAGCCAGTATGTCGACTAACTTTACCGCTGTCAGTTCGGCGGCAGCGGGGTTTGTTAATGATTCAATCGATTTTCGACTAACAGCCAGTTCGGTGCTAATTAATGCGGGTACGAACGTTTCGTCCTGGCAGGTTATAACCGACATGGCGGGTAACCCGCGGGAGGCCGGTTACGATATAGGTGCCTACGAATTTACGCCCGGTAGCTCAACGTCAAACGTGCCTAATCCTGCACAAGCTCGCTTGGGGTCAGACGCCGAAACCCGTTTGGCCGAGCAAGGATTCTATACACCGGCAGAACCCTCAACAAACTCCTCTTTAGCATCGGTTATCGTTTATCCGTCGCCAACATCAGACCAGGTAACATTAATTATGCCTCAGGACCAGTTTATTCGTAAGGTTTTGGTTTATAATTCGATGGGTCAAAAAGTAATGAATCAACCATCGACTCATCAGTACACAAACACGTTATCGATTAAGGTATCGCATTTGCCTGCTGGCACGTACTTTGTTGATATTCTTACAACCTCAGCACAAACACTTCGCGGTCGTTTCGTAAAGCAATAAGAGTTTAATTCCTTGATTATCAGAGTTTTTGCCAAGAAAAAATTTGTATATGAGAAAGGAACTGGTGCTACTATTAGCAAGTATTTGCCTTTTTATTAACAGTGCGTATTGTCAGGATATTAGCGGCACTTATGCTATCCAAAATGTTCAGACGGGTATCTTCATTCGAATAAAAGATGCTAATTCAAAAAATGGAACTCCTATTGTCGCTTATTCGCCTGTCAACTGGAAATGTGTTACCTGGGATTTTAAAAAGCAACAGGAAAATTCTTACCAGCTTATGAATTTGTTTTCCCGAAAAACCATGCTGCCCTCCACGAGTCCTAAAGAAGGCACTGCCTTGGAAGAGCAACCATTGGTTTCGGGAAATAGTAGTCAACAATATGAATTTGTACCTGTTAGCTCTGGAATCTATCGTATCAAAGTAAAAAACACGGACTTGTATCTAACGCCTTCCGATAGTGAAGGGACCATAAATGCACCTATTATTTTGAAACAAAAGGACAATAGTCGGTTGCAATATTGGCAATTGAAAGAACAACATCCTGAAATCTAGATAACATTTCTGTGGTGTCAAGTCCTCAAACATGACACTACAGAAATGTTATCTTATAAAAAAGTCCAGTTACTTAATACGTCCCAACACTTTGTCCAAATCGACCGTAGCGGTCAGGTAATCATACACAGCCTGTAGGTAATTTGATTTGGCCTGTGTCAGCGAAAGTTCAGCGTCGGATAAATCTAAACGCGAAGCAATACCTTGTTTCCAACGGTCGCGGGTGATTCGGTAGCCTAGTTCTGCTACCGATATGGTTTGCCGCTGACTTTCGATACGTAGTTTTGATTCCTCTACATTGGATAAACCAATTTTTACCTGAGCCCGAACGATTTCTTTAAGATTCGCGAGCTGAGTTTCGCTTTGTCGGCGGGTAATTTGCGCCTGCTGGATTCGCGAATTCGTTCGGAAACCGGTAAAAATTGGCACATTCAATTGCAGGCCCAGATAGGAACTCACCGGCCATTTGTAATCACCTACCTGAAAATTATTGGCTTGAGACTGCGATTGTACCAGCCCAATTGCCGACAACTTAGGCTTCTTTTCGGCAACCTGTGTCGTAATTTGCTCTTGATTTAGCTTTTCAACTAACTCCAGCCGACGTACTTCGGGTCGTGCCTGAACGGCATCAAAAAAAGCATCTATTCCGGGTGAGACGAATAATGATTCATCATAACGAAGCGAGTCCTGAAGGTCAATGGATTCCTGTTCATCCAGCCCCATCGTTCGCTTCAACACGGTTTTTGTTATGCCAACCCGATTGTTCAACCGAATCAGGGTTGGCCGTAGGTTTTCGACCGTAACGAACGCGCGTAACGTATCAACACGAGAGGCACGACCCTGCGCCAGAAGCGAACGGGAATCTTTCAATGCCTGCTCATTGCGAACAATACTTTGCTGCTGCAACCGGAGCTGTTCCTGCGTGATCAAAACGTCGAGATAAGCTTTTTTTACATCAGTCACGACACCGGCCCGAACGTCGGTTAACCCTTCAGATGTAGCTGCTTCGTCAATCTGCGCGGCCCGGATGCCCGAACGAATACTCGCCTGAAACAAGGGCTGTGATACCGCAACTCCGGCCAGTAAAGCATTCGACCCACCAACGCGAAATGTGGCTAATTGATTGTCGCCAAGGCCAACAAAACTGCCGGGCAAAAACGAAACCTGTTTGTTGAAATAATACAGATATTGAGCCGATGCAGCAACGGTTGGCAAGGCGTAGCCACGCGCTTCCTGCACTTTATGGCCGGATTTTGATGTCTCCATCGTGGCTACCTGTAAGTCTCGGTTCTTGTCGATTGCCAACCTAACAGCCTGTTCCATTGTTAGTTGTCGTACTTGGGCCTGGGCGGGTTGATTAGGGGAAAGGGTAAAAAAAGCTATAAAAAGGACGACGATGTAATTCGTATGTCTCATGATGATTGTAGTAAAAAGAAAGATTTAATGCAGGTTAAATGCCTGAACATTAGACTAATGAGATTGATATGCCCCTTCAGGACCGGCCTGAAGGGGCATACGAGTTAATGGCTTATGCTAATTCTGCGTGATCAATTGCTGGCTCCAATAGGTCGGCTGCCTCCTTTGGTTTTGGCACTCGGGAAAAGTAAGAATACACGGCTGGAATTATATAAAGGGTCAGGAAGCCCGCGAATAATAACCCGCCGACAATTACGGTTCCCAGCGAACTACGGCTATTTTCGGTCAGTGCAATGGGAATTGTACCGAAAATCATGGCCAGGCTCGTCATCAGAATTGGCCGGAATCGGGACGCAGCGGCTGCTTTGGCCGCTTCAAACGGACTCAATCCCTGCTCTTTGCTCTGGTTGGCAAATTCCACGATCAGAATACCGTTTTTGGTGATCAGCCCAATGAGCGTGATAATCCCGATCTGGCTGAAAATATTCAGCGTCTGACCAAAAAGCCACAGACTGAGCAGGGCACCCGTCATGGCCATCGGCACGGTGAGCAGGATGATAAACGGATCGATCAGGCTTTCGAACTGAGCCGCCAGCACCAGATAAATCAGGATCAGGGCGAAGACGAACGCAAACAGAAGGCTCGATGAACTTTCAGCAAAGTCGCGCGATTCACCCGCCAGGGAAGTTTTGACGGTCGGCGGCAGGACTTTCCGGGCAATCCGGTTCATTTCCGCAACGCCGTCGCCAATGGTTTTTCCCGGCGCTAACCCGGCAGAAACAGTTGCCGAAATCGACTGATCGTAGCGGTAAATAGCCGCCGGACTGATACTTTCCTTGAACGAAACCAGATTATCCAGAGAAACAACTTCCCCCGTTCGGGTGCGGACATACATAGCTTTGAGATCGTACGGCGTATCGCGATCCTGCTTCTGCAACTGACCAATCACCTCGTATTGGCGGTCGTTGTAGATGAAATACCCGTATCGCTGACCACTCAGAGCCAGTTGCAACCCACGAGCGATTTCAGCCACCGAAATCCCCAGCTCAGCCGCCTTATTGCGATTGATAGTAAGCACCAGTTCGG
>CAXVWN010000107.1:0-3145 GCA_964263725.1 Spirosoma sp. | reverse complement strand
AGAAAGGACGAAAAAACAGGGAGAAAAGGAGAAAAATACAAATTGTTGATGTTACTCCAGCATTAACGAATCAGTTAGTATGCAAGCCATTACCTCTCCTGCCACAACTACTCCCAGCCGTGTTACGCTTTGGGGCAATTTAATTTCCGTTTATATCCTGTGGGGGTCAACTTACCTGTTCATTCATTTCATGACCGAACGGATGCCCCCCTTGTATATGGTGTCCGTTCGCTATTTAATTGCCGGTTCCATTTTATACGGCTTTGCACGACTAACGGGTACTCCTCGCCCAACACGTCTCGAATGGCGGTCTGCGGGTATTATTGGGGTGTTGTTGCTGACAATTGCTAACGGGTGCCTGTCAATGGGGATTCAATATATTCCAAGCGGTATGGCGGCTTTACTAGGCGGCTTGTTGCCCGTTTACCTGCTCACACTAAACTGGGTTTCATTTGGCAAAAAGAGGCCCAGTAATCTGGCGTTGGCTGGTTTAATCGTTGGCCTGATCGGTATTTATCTGCTCATCAAACCTGATAAATTGCAGGGCACAGGCGGCATTGACTCTAAACTTATTGGTGTAGTACTCGTTGCGCTAGGCAACTTTGCCTGGGCTATCGGCACCCTGTTAACACCCCGCCTTGCGTTGCCATCGGGCACTATTTCGAGTGGTATTCAGATGATTGTAGGCGGACTCGTTCTGTTACCGATCAGTTTAGCCATGGAGCCAGTTACCCTCTTTAGTATTTTCGACGCTCCGGCAAAAGCCATCGGCTCCATGATTTATCTGGTCATTTTCGGCAGTATCATCGGCTTTTCGTCTTACTCCTGGTTAGCCCGCAATGCATCCCCTCAATTGTTATCGACCTACGCTTTTGTGAATCCCGTTGTGGCTATGCTGCTGGGTACTATGTTTGCCGGTGAAATCTTTTCAAGCCAGTCCTTCATCGGCGCTATCGTTGCTCTCGTAGGCGTCATCCTAATTACACTGGGACGAAAGTAATTTTTAGATTAAAGGGAGCTAAATTTTGAACCTGTTTAGAATTTATAAAAAGCGTTTTTTTGTCATCCCGACAACGGAGGGATCTTGAAATCACCTAACACGTAAGGTCCCTCCGTTGTCGGGATGACAAAAAAACTTCCTTAATCGGGCTTCTTTTCCTTTATATGACGTAAACAACTGAGGCAAAAGCCATTCGCATAGCCACTTCACTTATCATTCGCTTAGTCAAAATTCATCATGCGTACCGTCGCTATTCTGCTTTTCAACGAAATTGAGGTTTTAGACTTTGCCGGACCCTTCGAAGTCTTTGGCGTTGCCGGTAAGCAATCAGGCCCAGACTTTCCCGCTCTATTTCAGGTATTTACCGTCGCCGAAAACGGCCCTGTGTATGCTAGAAACGGTCTGTGTATCAGCCCAACTTATTTACTCAACGATCACCCAAAGGCCGACATTATTGTTGTACCCGGCGGAGGAGGATTTCATGCTGATGGCACACCCTACGGCTCCCGGCGCGAAATGAATAATCCTGTTGTGCTAAATTGGATTCGTCGGTCATCGGAAAGCGCCGAATTAGTACTATCTGTTTGTACGGGTGCTTTGCTGTTGGCGAAAGCTGGCCTATTGGAAAATCTTTCGGCTACAACGCACTACTTAGCCGCCGACAGTCTGGCTCAGATGGCTCCGCAAACAACCGTTTTGCCAAACGAACGATATGTTGATAATGGCAAATTTATCACGTCAGCCGGTATTTCGGCGGGCATTGACATGTCGCTTTACGTCGTTAGCAAACTACTTGGCAAGCCCGTAGCCGACGCAACAGCGCGGTATATGCAATATGATTATTGGAAGTGATTTAATGTTTAATGAATGAATGATTGAGTGATTGGATTGCTGACGCAGGCATTCAATCATTCATTAAACCGGCGGAGGACTTATACTCGTCCAGCCACCATCCACAATCAGGCTTTGCCCTGTGATGTGCCGCGACGCGGGTGAAACTAGAAATAAGGCCGCATTGGCAATATCTTCTACCGTGGCCGGGCGACCCATTGGTGTAATACGTGACCAGATGGGAACATACGTCGGATCATCCAGAGTGCGTTCGGTTAATGTTGCTCCCGGCGCAATAGCGTTTACGGTGATGCCAAGGGGTGAGAAATCAATGACTAGTTGTTTGGCCAACATTTCCAATCCGGCTTTGGTCATGCTGTAAACGGGCAATCCCGGATGCGCCTGATGCCCCACTACCGACGACATAAACAGTATACTACCACCCCGCCCCTGCTCCCGCATTTGTTGGGCGGCAATCTGAGCCAGAAAAAAACTCCCCCGCAGATTAACGTCAACGATTTTCTGAAACGCGTCGGGTGTAGTGGTGAAGATGTCGCCGAAAATGGTGATGCCTGCATTGGCGATAGCAATATCCAGCGATCCAAAAGTACGAACTGCCGTATCGACCATTTGTTGAATAAAGGCAACGTCGGATGCATCGCCGGGGAAAGCCAGACAATTACCTCCCTCCTGCTGAATCATCTCAGCAGCTTTTTGGGCTAAGATTTCATCATAATCATTGAGTACTATAGCCGCCCCCTGTTGAGCAAGAGAACGGGCGATGGCAAAGCCAATTCCCTGTCCTGCACCCGTAATAAGTACCGTTTGGTTTTTGAAATCAATCATTAAAACATAGTTTTCCCTAAAACCAACTTCGTGTATTCACGATCGAAATGAAAGCCACGTTTAGTGTGAATCCCGCTTGACTTCACTACCCGAACCACCTCGCAAAAAGTCAAAATCTGCGCCTTCATGAGCCTGAGTCACATGGCGAATGTACAGATTCACGTAACCCCGCTCGTAACCCAGGTCGATTGGTTTAAAATGAACCAGTCGCCCGGCTAGCTCTTCGTCAGAAACATGCAAATGCAGACTCCGATTTTCCACATCGAGGGTGATAAGATCGCCATTTTGCACCAGAGCCAGATTGCCACCAACGGCCGCTTCGGGTGATACGTGCAGGACGACTGTACCAAAACCAGTGCCACTCATGCGCCCATCCGAAATACGGATCATATCGTGAACGTTCTGCGCCAGGATTTTTGCAGGCAATTGCATATTTCCCACTTCGGGCATACCCGGATACCCCTTTGG
>CAXVWN010000106.1:0-7335 GCA_964263725.1 Spirosoma sp. | reverse complement strand
CTGTACTTCTCGACAGTGGAGTACCCGTTGCATTGGCAGCTACGGTTGGTGTATTACCCTGGGTTGGACAGGCACCAGCACCGGTGAAGGTGTTCGTGTAAATCTGCCCAAAACTGAAAGCTGGCATAACAGCCAAACCCCAAATTAGAAAAAATGTAGCGTAGAGATGTTTCTTCATTGATCATATTCATTTGTTTCCAAATGCAATATGTATCAATATAGTATAATTAGGTATAATAAAATGAAACTTATTTTACTCTGAAAAGACGTTAAACTAAATCCAGCAATGAATGACTTAGGTCAATTCCCTGTTTTATAGCCTTGAGCGCGCTAATATCCCATCAAATCAAGGTCGGCTGTTTCAATAATTTCAACCCGTTTGCCCATCTTTTTCTGAATAATTTTAAAATGGTGTTCGTCTTCCGGGCAGATCAATGAAATTGCCTCTCCCTCAGCTTCAGCCCGGCCGGTCCGGCCAATTCGGTGAATGTAATCTTTGGGTGAACGGGGTAACTCAAAATTGATGACGTGAGGCAAGAGTTGAATATCAATTCCCCGGGAAATCAAATCGGTAGCAACGAGCACGATCAACCTTCCCGCTTTGAATTTGGTGAGCGCATCCATTCGGGCACCCTGCGTTTTCCCACTGTGTATGGCGGCCGCCTGAATACCGTTTTTATTCAGCTTGATGGCTACATTATCCGCTGTTCGGGTAGAAGAAACAAATACTAATACCTGCTTCATCTGGCCCGATTTGATTATATAGCGCAACAACGGCCCTTTTCGCTCAGGATCAACGCGATAAGCAATCTGTTTAATCAAATCCAGATTTTGCTCTTCTTCCACAACCTCAATTTTTACCGGGTTGCGTAACAAAGCTGTATTTATATCCTGAATAGCGTCGCCTAAGGTAGCTGAGAACAAAATTGTCTGGCGGTCGCGGGGTAACCGGTCGAAAATATGCTCCATTTCTTCCTCAAAACCCAGGTCCAGCATTTTGTCGGCTTCGTCGATAACGAGGATGTCAACGTCCGAAAGTTGTAGCGCATTGGCCGACATCAGGTCGAGTAATCGGCCGGGCGTGGCCACAACAATTTCGACATTCTGCAAAGCCATCATCTGCGGATTGATGGATACCCCGCCGTACACCGCTAATGTTTTTACCTTTCGGGGAAGGTTCTCACCAAATAGTTGAAAAACCTCTGCAATCTGAACGGCTAATTCGCGGGTTGGCGCTAATACCAGCGCTTTTACATACCTATTTTTTCCTACGTTTTTCCGCTGAAACATTTCCAGAATCGGTAGCACGAAACTGGCGGTTTTACCCGAACCGGTTTTGGCAATTCCCAGAATGTCCCGGCCCTGCAAAATGGCGGGAATAGCCTCTTCCTGAATAGGATATGGCTTTGTATAACTTTGCGCTAGTACTGCTTTTATAAGCGGTTTTGATAAACCGAGCGATGAAAAAGGCATATAAACTGATTTGTAAATGACCGAAGATCAAGTGTCGGACATATTTAATAACAACCCATTACTTTCGTTGCGGGTTTAGGTCTGGACATCAGGCTGGCGTTGCCCCTATCTGCTTTCTTAGTCTCTTTTTTTCTTCCCGCCAACCCGTTTAATCGGTCTACCGTATTTCAACATTTTCTCGGCAGCATGATCGCGCCGAACGTTCACTTTTTTATTCTTATCGCTTTTGTCATGAAAAGCCGGACCAACATCTTCGCGTTTGGGTATCTTGACCTCAGCGCTTTTCATGTATATCTTAGGCTTCTCATCTTCGGTCAGTTCGTCCGAAATAACAAGATTTTCGGGTAAAGGAATTTGCGAAATCGGCTGATTCATTAGTTGCTCAATGGCCGTTTGTTGCTCCTTTGCATTCTCCGTAATAAACGAAACGGCTATGCCTGTTTTGTCAGCCCGGCCGGTCCGTCCAATCCGGTGAATGTAGTTCTCAGGCACATCGGGCAGGTCGAAATTGACCACGTGCGATACGTCGGCCACATCAATACCTCTGGCTATAATATCGGTGGCAATCAGGATTCGATACGTACCGGCCTTAAATTTATTAACAGCCTCAAAGCGTTGATTCTGAGCTTTATTTGAGTGAATAACGCCAATTTGATCAGGAAACCCAGCTTCCAACTCGTCATACAGTTGATCGGCCAGTTGCTTTGTTGCGGCAAATACCAACACTTTAGTCATAGCTGAATTGCGGTTCAGCAAAAGCGTTAGCAAATTTATTTTCGTGTAAAAGTTAGGGACCAGATAAGCAGTCTGCTCAATATTTTCCAGCGGAGTGCCCGTAGGGGCTGCTTCTACCCGAACCGGCTTGTTGAAATACGCATTAACCAGTTGATCGACATCGTCGGTACGGGTGGCAGAAAACAGTAGATTTTGGCGTTTGGGGGGCAACAAATCCAGAATAATTTTCAATTGGGTCCGAAACCCAAGGTTCAGCATTTCGTCGAATTCGTCAATGACAAGTTTCTTGATCGCTTTCGTTTTCAAGGCCCCATTCAGCAGTAAATCAGACAGTCGGCCGGGGGTGGCAACCAGAATATCCAGCCCCTGTTGTACCTCCGCCATTTGCTTCTTCATATTGACGCCACCATACACACCCACTACAGTCAGGCTCATATAGGTAGTCAGTTTTTTGACCGACTCGGCTACCTGCACGACCAATTCACGCGTCGGAACGATGATTAACAATTGGGGAAGTTTATCTTTTGACGACTGAAATTGCCGAAGACTGGGTAATAGATAGGCGAATGTTTTACCCGTTCCCGTTTGCGCGATGCCGCACACATCCTGACCGGACATCACAACCGAGAATACCTTTTGCTGAATGGTGGTTGGGGTTGTATAACCCAGATCAGCCAGGGCATTAAGAAGTGGTTTATTCAGATTCAGTTCGTCGAAAGTCATAGTTGTATCAGTCCAATAGACTACGAAGGTAACCTTAATCCGTGAACCCACCACGCCACACCCCGTAGTCCTGCTTGACTTATGGGGCTATAACTGACCTCAATGGAGGGACATTCTACCACGAGCACAGTTTATTTTCGGTTACTTTTACAGGATGATAACCCCGCAGCAACAAACACAAATTCTGGCAAGCCTGGGCATTTCGGCTTTAAACCCGATGCAGGAAGCCGCCCAAAAAGCAATTGGTCAGGATAACGATACCTTTTTAATAGCGCCCACCGGTTCCGGGAAAACTGTAGGTTTTTTGTTACCCATTCTCAGCTTGCTTAAGCCTGATAAGACAAGTGTACAATGCCTTATTCTGGCTCCTTCCCGCGAACTGGCGATGCAGATTGAGCAGGTTTGGAAAAAAATGTCAACGGGTTACAAAGTAAATGTATGCTACGGCGGGCATCCGGTGGAAACCGAAGTCAAAAATCTAAGCAATCCGCCTGCCGTTCTGATTGGCACACCCGGCCGAATTGCCGACCATATCACCCGCCGAAGTTTCTCGCTGGAAGGCATCCATACGCTGGTTCTGGACGAATTCGATAAGTCGCTGGCGCTGGGGTTTCATGACGAAATGGACTTTATTATCAGTGGCTTGCGCAACCTCCGAAAGCGAGTGCTGGTTTCGGCGACATCGGGCATTAGCATTCCCGATTTTATCCGGCTCAAATCCCCAACGAAGCTAACGTTTACGGCCGAAGATGATAGCCAATCGAGTTTAACGACCAAGGTGGTTTACTCACAATCGAAGGATAAAATCGACACCTTATTTGACCTGCTTTGTACCCTAAATTCGGACTCCGCGTTGATTTTCTGCAACCACCGGGATGCCGCCGAGCGAACCAGCGAATTACTGAACGAACGGGGCATTCATTCGTTGGTGTATCATGGCGGCATGGAACAGGCCGACCGCGAACGGGCGCTCATTCAATTTAGAAACGGCAGCACCCGCTATTTAGTCACGACCGATTTGGCCGCTCGTGGGTTGGATATTCCCGAAATGAAATACGTTATCCATTATCACTTGCCGTTACAGGAACATGAATTTACGCATCGCAACGGACGGACGGCCCGGATGCACGCGTCGGGGACGGCCTATGTTATTCTATCGCAGGACGAAACTCGCCCGGCCTATCTGGATACATCGCTTGAGGAATTATTTCTGGCAAACAAAACCTCTGGGCTGCAATTACCCAAGCCCCCCGATTTTGTAACCCTTTACATCAGCGGTGGCAAGAAAAACAAACTAAACAAAGTCGATATCGTTGGTTTTTTCTCCCAAAAAGGCAACCTCGACAAAGGTGATTTAGGGCTTATCGAAGTGAAAGATTTCATCTCATTCGCGGCTGTAAAACAAGAGAAAGTTCCGGCTCTTCTGGCGAAGATTAGCCAGGAAAAGATGAAAGGGAAAAAGTATAAAATTGAAGTGGCGCGGTAAGAAAGTCCAATCCGAGTAGAGTCAACAAAACGAACTATACCGCTTTTTCCGCTACCTGTTTACCCAAGTCAACTGATTACCAAGTCTTGCTGGATACTCCCCTACCCATCTATCTACATTTGGGCAGATTATATAATGCTTTCCACTTTTCCAGCCTTACTCGAATCAGTAAATTATGCATACTATGTTCATTGGCCTGTTAACGGCCCTCCTATTAAGTACAGGGTACGGAATGGCGATTTGCCCACCGGTTATCACGAATGGAAAACTACATGGTGTCCTGCCCGTTGTCAATCAAAAAGTAACCTACACGGATGTTGCCGACTGTGGTAGCGTTTCGCAGGCTGATCTGTTCAGAAGAGTCCGGTTATGGGTTGCGCAGTCTTGTTACTCGACTAAGGATACCTTTACCCTCAGCGACAAAGAAACCGGCGATTTGGCCGGGCGCGTATCTCAGGTGGTCACCTTGCCACGTTCCGAGAATTCGGCGGGGGGTGTTTATACGTTTCGGTATAGTTTTATTATTGAATGCGCCAATCGAAAATATCGGGCAACCATTACACAAATTGATGTGGAAGATGGCAGTGGCAAACCGGTACCTATTGAAACGTACTGCCAGAAAAACTCAACCGATCTCCAGGCTATTTATTCAGAGCTTGATATACAACTCAAGAGTAAGCTGGCTTCGCTTCAGGAAAATGTAAAAAATTACAAACCCTTCTGATAGCGAGCAATTCGCCGTTTACTTATGAATCGCACTGTTGCTTATCTAATAGGACCCGAATTAGTCTGGGTATTAATGCTCGGCCTAACCGCTGTCGTTATTGCCGCAAACCAGCCTCTTACGGCTTTGGGTCACTTAAAACTTATCTCGTTAAATTCGTACCTGCCCGCAATTGGCGTTATGATAGCTTTTGTACCCTTATTCTGGGCATCAGGAAGTCAGTGGGGCTGGTTAGCCAGAATTGGATTTTCCAGTCTGATTGGCGTTATATTATTAGTCGGATTTTTGAGCAGAGCGGCTAGTTACAACGACATTCGTGACATGGGTGTTAGCGTAACTTTTATGGTATTCGTTATACTGGGCTGGTCGGTATTGGCCATTGTGGGCTCCATCGCTATTCTGTTTCTGGTTGCCCACTGGCCCTTCCTGCCCGTATTAAAATGGATACTGATTATTTTCACCTTATTTCTGATCGCTATGCACATTTTGTGGAAGCTAACTTAGGAAGATTACTTATGATCTTAAAGCGGTATACTTGGCTATAAATAACGCAGCGTAAGCCCAACTTTATTTCGGATAACCCAGTGTTTTTCTGGCGGCACTTGTAGCGCCGGTCAACGCATTAAAACACTTTATAAATGAATCGTTACCTTTTGTAAGATCCCAAATAGGCAGGAGCGCCACCACCGATACGTCGGTAATGGGATCATACGCCATCTGCGACAAATATCCAATGCGAGCCCCATTATGCCCGTATCCGATGGGTGTAATGGAACAACCCAGCCCGTAATTTGCATTGCCCGATGAAACGTCGGTTTGCATAAGTTTTACCGTCTCGGGTTTCAGCACATTTTCGGCCTTCATCAAGGATCGTATGTACGTATTGAGGGCAGCCATCGTACCATATCCATTGCCTTCGGCCACCTGCCCGCTCATGTTATAATCGCTGTATCTTTCTGTCTTTCCCGGCAACAAAATAAGGCCTTCCACATGCGGGAGCGGCAATATGACATTGTCGGCCCTAACGGGAAAATGAATATCCACTGGCACAGGTGTCGTAGGCCCTGTTACGTAGGTTTTCAGGTAGTCGTCATAGGTCTTGGCACTGCCACTTTTAGTCGAGTAAACGCGTTCAATAATCTCCCCTAATATGGCGTAACCCGTATTGCTGTAGTGGTAATTGGTGCCGGGAGCAAAATAAGACAGGTTATTGATGATGAGTTGATGAATCATCTCATCGGTTGTAAACTGGTGGGTAGGATCTTTTTCCATAACATATTCGGTGTATGTCGACCCGTTGAATCCCGGAACGGGGTCGTTATCGACGTCGAAAACCCCTGAGCTATGTTGCAGTAACTGTTCAATAGTTATCAAGCCTTTGTTAGGAAAATTCCAGTCCGGCGAATTCGGCACATAAGGGATTGACGTACCCGGAATGAAGTCGGTGTGTGCGCTTTATAATCCAGCCAACCATCTTCATACATGTTTAAAATGGCGGTAGCTGTAAAGTTTTTCGTGTTGCTGGCGAAGCGAAAAAAAGTTGTTTCGGTGATGGGTGTATTACCCGATGGCACCGAGGAAACAAAGATTTTTTCGGTTGGTGTCTGAATAAACACATTAAGTGAGGGCACCTGATTTTGGAGGTCTTTTTCCAGACTTGCCCGAACGCTATCGACAGCATTTTGCACCAGGGTTCGGCTGTCGATTCGATGATCTTGTAGATTAAAGAAGGAGCAGGCGAGTAGCAACCAGGGTACTAGTCCAACTACACTCCAGCGTGCCATCGTCTTCATAAATCCAGTCTGTACGCTCCAAATCGAAAAAGTCGATTGTGGCTTTCTACCCGAATTCGTCTGATTCTGAGATTCTGATAATACGTTAATGTTTGGCCGAATTAACGTTTCGCTTTTATGTGGAAACGTATTTAGAGAGGAAGGTGCATTCATGGTACTTAGTATCAATAATTTACGAGTTACATGAACATATTCATCGTAAATATATCGAATAACACATCACTGGTAACACAAAAGTCTACGAACTATGTTAACGGTTTTTTTTAACCTATTCGGCTCGTTATGAGTGAGTTTAACTGATAAAATGACCAATCTATTTTGTAAGCTACATTCAACAAAGGGCAGTTATTAGCCGTATATCGGTTTCAATGGTGCATTTCGCGAAGTGTGGTTTGAACGGT
>CAXVWN010000105.1:0-4295 GCA_964263725.1 Spirosoma sp. | reverse complement strand
TGCGTGTATACTGAGTATGGCCGGGTGCGTCCACAATGATAAACTTACGGGCAGGCGTCTGAAAATAGCGATAGGCTACATCAATCGTTATGCCCTGTTCCCGCTCAGAGCGAAGTCCATCGGTCAGAAGTGCCAGATCAACCGTAGTGCCATCATCACGCCGTTTGGTGGCGCGTTCGATGGCTTCCAATTGGTCGGCCAGGATAGATTTGGAATCGTAAAGAAGCCGCCCGATGAGCGTGCTTTTGCCGTCGTCAACCGAGCCGGCTGTTATAAAACGTAAGAGGTCCATTTATTCTAAAGTGAGAAAGAGGGAAAGAGCGAAAGAGTGATTAGCTGCTGACGCTCTTTCACTCTTTCGCTCATCAAAAATACCCGCCTTTTTTGCGGTCTTCCATAGCCGCTTCGGAGAGCTGATCGTCCATGCGGGTTTCGCCCCGTTCGGAGATGCGCGTAGCCTGAATTTCGTCAATGACAGCGTCAAGGGTTTCGGCGGTTGATGCCGACGCGGCTGTGCAGGAAATGTCACCAACAGTGCGGAAACGTACCCGACGCGTCACAATCTGATCGTCGGCTTCGGGTTTGATGACGCCCCCGGCGGTGGCCATCAGTTTGCCATCCCGGATGATTAACTCACGATCGTGGGCGAAGTAAATGCTTGGTAGATCGATTTTTTCGCGCCGGATGTAGTTCCAGACATCAAGTTCGGTCCAGTTCGAGATTGGGAACACGCGAACGTTTTCGCCCTTGTGAATACGACCGTTATACAGGTTCCAAAGCTCGGGCCGCTGGCGTTTGGGGTCCCAGGAACCGAACTCGTCGCGCACCGAAAAGACACGTTCTTTAGCCCGTGCTTTTTCTTCGTCCCGACGGGCTCCGCCGATGCAGGCATCGAATTCGAACTCTTCAATGGTGTCTAACAACGTGAAGGTTTGTAACCCGTTACGCGTCGCATTACGACCGGTTGGCTCCTTTAACTTCTTGTCTCGAATGGTATCTTCAACGTAGCGAACGATAAGTTTTTCGCCGATTCGTTCGGCCAGATTATCGCGGTAGTCGAGCGCTTCCTGAAAGTTATGACCTGTGTCAATGTGCACCAGCGGAAACGGAAATTTGCCCGGCCGAAATGCTTTTAGCGCCAAGTGCACTAGTGTAATGGAATCTTTGCCACCCGAAAAAAGTAGCGCAGGTCGCTCAAACTGACCGGCAACCTCCCGAATAATGTGGATGGCTTCGGATTCGAGCTGATCTAAATAATCGAATTTCATTGGCTTTTGATCGTAATGTCAAATCACTAAATCGTCATTCATCAGTACGGGCCGTCTATTTCGGCAACGTATGTATGAATAACTTATGGTTTGAATGCTTCCTCATGCGTGTGTAACCCACACTCTTTCTTGGAGTTATCTTCCCACCACCAGCGGCCAGCGCGGAAATCTTCGCCCGGCTGAATGGCACGGGTGCAGGGTTGGCAACCAATGCTCACAAAACCCCGATCGTGAAGTGGGTTGTAGGGTACGTTATGGTCTTTTATGTATTGCTTCACCTCGTCGAATGTCCAGTCCATCAATGGATGAAATTTGAAGAGGTTGTGAGCCCCGTCCCATTCGAGTGGCGGCATGCTTTGTCGATTGGCCGACTGCTCGGCACGGATACCCGTAATCCATATTTTCTGACCGGTCAATGCCCGGTTCAATGGCTCAATTTTACGAATGCCGCAGCACTCTTTCCGATTCTCAACGGAATCATACATGCTGTATGGACCTTTTCCCGTCATCAGCCTTTCTTCGGCTGTCCTGTCCGGAAAATAGGCTTCGATTTTAGTCTCGTAGCGGTCGTTCGTTTTTTTCCAAACCGAATAAGTTTCCGAAAACATTCGACCCGTATCGAGCGTAAAAATCTTAATGGGAATGTTGTTTGCCAGAATCAGGTCTGTAATAATCTGATCTTCATAGCCCAGGCTGGTCGAAAAAACGACCTCGCCGGGAAACTGTTCGGCTAGTATACGTAGTGCTTCGACGTTGCTTAGGCCCCGTAGTTGCTTGCTCAGGCTTTCGAGCGTGTATGAGGTAGATTCGGCAATCATGAACGCTGTAAATACTTTTTTTTGATGAATAAAGCGGCCAATACACCAGTAATGAAGTGGCAATAAAGCGCTAGAAAACTGAAAATCACTACACCCCAACCATCCAAATCGTTATGAGACAGATAATTGATAAAAGAAGCATAGGTCAATGCCAAAAGTATGTTAGCAACTATGTATTGTTTAATATACTTCCAATTTGTAACCCAAAAAAAGCTCCAGATAAAAACCCACGGAAATAGGAAGAGTACAATCCAGTACAATAGTAATTGCATAGCACCCTGATTTTTAGTGTAAATGCATTATTTTAACATCACCGCCTTGCCTGTTTTGGCCGATTGCCGGGCGGCATCCAAAATTTCCATGACGATAATATTATTTTCTAATGACGTTAATTCATCAGATTTAGTTTCGCCATGCAAGAGCCTTGCCAAGTAAGCAAACGGATCGGTGGCGGGGGCATCGGCCAACGTGGCTTCGGCAGTGTGTTCACTTTTTTCGTCCTTAAGCCGAATGCGCATTTGGGTGCCATCTACCGTAAAAACGTAGCCTGTCTGCCCGTATACTTCCATATCCTTTCGGGCGAATGGCCAGTTCCACGATGCCTGAATAATCGCCTGCGTTTTTGGGTAAGTCAGAATGATGGTTCCTTCGTCATCTACTTTAGGATAGATATCCGGCTTAATCTGCTGGGTTACAGCCAACACCGACAAGGGGCGTTGATTATGCATAAGCCAAGTCGAGAGATTAGCTCCGTAGCAACCGAAATCGAACAAAGCCCCCGCGCCGTTTGTAACAGGATCGGTTAGCCAGTCCAGAAATTCTTTATTGACGCCAATTTCTTTCGGTCCCTGATGCCCATCGTGAACAACAATTTTACGCAGATCGCCAACGGCTTTTTCCGTATTGGCTAGCGCGTAGGCTTTATGATTGCTGCCGTACCAGGTTGTCTCGTAGTTGGTCAGGAGTTGGATGTTATGCTTTTTGGCCAGCGCAGCCATTTGCTTCGCATCCACGAAACTCGTTGCCAATGGTTTTTCAACCATTACATGAATGCCGCGTGGCGCACAGGCTACTACCGTTTTTTTATGGTCAACAATTTGTCCGAAATCGGTAACTGCTTCGGGTTTGGTTTTGTCCAGCATCTCGTCGATGGTCGAATAAACCAGGCTCATGCTGTATCCATGTTGCTTGGCAAATCGTTCGGCCAATTCTCGATTGGGTTCGGCGATACCAACAATTTCTATGTCTGTCTGGCCCGGTTGCTTGAACGCCTTATTCAGAATGCCGTGAACATGTGAATGGACCAGCCCAACGATACCCACGCGAAGCGGCTTTTTAGGCGCTTGGCCGTAGGTGAGTTGTGCCAGTAGAAACAGAGTAACATAAGCAGTGAGACGTATCATGAATGGCCAGTTTAAGGAATCTAAGTAATTATAGAGTAGTAATATTTTTCCTCGACAACCGGGTCCGCCAGACGAGTCATATGTTATGCTACCTTCTCTTTAACCACTTCTGCTGACTTTTCTATTGCCTGGGTAAAGTCGTCAATTAAATCGTCAATGGCTTCCAATCCAACCGAAATTCGAATAAGACCCGGCGTAATACCCAGCGCGGCTTTCTCTTCGGGTTTTAATTTGGCGTGTGTAGTCGTGTTCGGATTCGTTACAATCGTGCGCGAATCGCCGAGGTTTGATGACAGTGTTGGAATAGTCAGCGCATCGAAAAAGGCTTTTACCCGCTCAAAACCACCTTCCAGCTCAATCGTTACGATGGCTCCGCCCGCACTCATTTGCCGTTTGGCCAGGTCATATTGCGGATGGGAGGGAAGGAACGGATACAATACACGCTCAACATCTGTATGCGTATCCAGCGCTTCGGCCAGTTGCAACGCATTCCGACAATGGCGTTCCATACGCAGTTCCAGCGTCTCTAAACTTTTCGACAGAATCCAAGCATTGAACGGCGATAATGAAGGCCCCGTATGCCGAGCGAAGAAACGAATCGGCTGGATCAGTTCTTTCGAGCCAACAACAATACCGCCCAGTACACGACCCTGACCATCCATATATTTCGTGGCGGAGTGCACAGATAAATCGGCCCCAAAATCAATTGGCGTTTGTAGAATTGGCGTGGCAAAACAGTTGTCTACATTTAAAATAAAACCGTATTTCTGCTTTAGTCGGCCCATCATCTCCAGATCAACGAGTTC
>CAXVWN010000104.1:0-66249 GCA_964263725.1 Spirosoma sp. | reverse complement strand
AATTCAGCGTCGGTTGGTTTCATTAATGTACGAATTATTTCGTAGCAAACATATACGAACGATTTCGTATATGCAAGTTTGTGAACAAAAAAGTTTTAGAATTGCTTATTAACGTGGCTGGAAAGTCGCGATTTCTGAATAAACAAGATACATAAAATTTAGCCTTTGGCTACGCGGCTAGAAAGTCGCGTTACAATACTATATGACAGCAGATCAAACCTTGAATCTTCCGGCCCGACCTACGCGCTCATTTATTGGTGAAACTATTGAGCTGACAAGTTGGGACAATGTTCAACCCCTGTATGAAGAGTTACTGGATCGTTCAATCGACAATGCTGATGAGTTAACGCAGTGGTTAATTGACCGGAGCGAACTGGAATCTTATTTGTCCGAAAACTTTGCGTGGCGATACATTCGTATGACCTGCGATACCTCCAACGAAGAGTTGATCAACCAACTGAATTTCTTCATTGAAGAGATTCAGCCACCCATGACCACCTTCGGTAACGAGCTAGATCTGAAAGCCGTTAACAGCCCGTTCCTGAGTCAGTTAACCGATGATGGATATGATGTGATGGTGCGCGGCATGAAAAAAGCCATCGAAATTTTTAGAGACGAAAATATCCCCCTTCAGACGGATCTCCAGACCGAAGAACGTAAGTATGGAGCTATTGTCGGTGCCATGACCGTACAGATAGAGGGCAAGGAAATGACGTTGCCCGAAGCCAGCGACCGGCTTCAATCAACCGATCGGGTGGTGCGTGAAGAGGCCTGGCGCAAAATCTGGGAACGACGGTATCAGGACCACGAAGCACTCGACCAACTGTTTGACCGGTTGCGCGACTTACGGCATCAAATTGCCGTTAACGCTGGTTTTGCAAACTTTCGAGACTATTCGTTTGCTGCTTTGGGCCGCTTCGACTACACCCCACAGGATTGCTTCGACTTTCATGAATCTGTTGCTGAGACTGTTGTCCCTTACTTAAACGAACTGGCCAAAGAACGTAAACAGAAGTTGACAAAAGCCGATGCTTCGGTTGGCACATTGCGTCCCTGGGATGCGAAGGTTGATCTGGAAAGTCGCCCGCCCTTAAAACCTTTTGCAACTGGTGCCGAACTCCTCGAAAAAGCGATCGTTTGCTTCGATCGACTCGACAAAGAACTTGGGGATGATTTGCGAATTATGCGGGCGATGGGACACCTCGATTTGGAGTCACGTAAAGGCAAGGCACCAGGCGGGTATAATTATCCGCTCGAAGAAATTGGTGTGCCGTTTATTTTTATGAACGCTACGTCGAGCCTGCGCGATCTGGTGACGATGGTACACGAGGGCGGCCACGCTGTTCACTCATTCTTAACGCGTGATTTGTCATTGAAAGCCTTTCGTAATCCGCCGATGGAAGTTGCCGAACTGGCGTCTATGAGTATGGAGTTATTATCAATGGACCATTGGGACGTATTTTTTGAGAATCCCGAAGAACTGCGACGAGCCAAGCTTCAACACCTCGAATCCATTATCGAAACGCTTCCCTGGGTTGCTACAATTGATAAGTTTCAGCACTGGATTTATGAAAATCCTACCCATACGGATGCTGACCGACGGGAGAACTGGCTCCGTATTTATAACCAGTTTACTGATACGATTACTAATTGGGATGGGTTTGCTTTTTATCAAGAGTATTTGTGGCAGAGGCAGTTACATCTTTATGAGGTGCCGTTTTACTATATCGAATACGGCATTGCTCAGTTGGGTGCTATTGGTGTGTGGCGCAACTACCGTCGTGATCCGCAAGCAGGATTGGCAGGTTATAAGAAAGCGCTGAGTTTAGGGTATAAAGCGCCAATTCGCGAAATTTATGCGGCTGCCAACGTACCATTTGACTTTTCTTACGAGCACATTAAGGAATTAATGGGATTTGTTTGGGAGGAGATTGAAAAATTGAAGAATGTTGCTTAATAAGAAGTCAGGGTTCCCGTTTGGAAACCTAAGAGGTCTAACCTATTTTTGCTGAATCAATTCGTAATCAAGTGGCTATGAAACGCGTACTAAGTATAGGTTTGTTGGCTGTAGCGGTATTATCGCTGGCATCCTGCGACTATCAAAAATATAACTCAATCCGCCAGAACGACTACCGGGTCGACGACTACCGGGCAGATTACCGGGCGGGTGATCCTGAAGTATATGGCGCTGGCAGAGATTCTGCGGCTGTACAATCAAAATATAAATACACGCCTAATCCAGACTTGGATGCCCGGACCCAAAAAATCCGTGAGAAATTATTCGGTCAAAACAAATCTCTTCAGCAGGGCGCATAAACTTAATTGACAAACAAAACGACAGCGATGGATTGGCGCATAGACGCTGATTCATCGCTGTCGTTTTGTTTACCCGCTTACTAAACAGAGGTGACAAAAAGGAATGTAAGTCTGAATTTTTGCGTTACTTTGTTCAGTCAAATTATTAAAGAAGTAGTATTATTTGGTTATAAAAGCCGCATTACGCATTCAAACTGATATGAAAATTGCATTAATTACGGGTTCTGCTGGTTTAATAGGCAGTGAAGCAGTTGCTTTCTTTGCTGATAAATTCGACTTGATCATTGGCATTGACAACAACATGCGGCAGTACTTTTTTGGAGCTGATGGCTCTACTGAGTGGAACAAAAACCGCCTGTCGGGAACCTACGGCAATTACCAGCATCGGCCAGCCGATATTCGGGAAGTAGCACAATTGGAGACAATTTTTGGTGAATTTGGTACTGATATTAAGCTAGTACTTCATACGGCTGCGCAGCCAAGCCATGACTGGGCCGCCCGTGAGCCGTTCACCGATTTTAGTGTTAATGCGGTCGGTACGCTCAATATGCTGGAAATGACCCGCCTGCATTGTCCTGAGGCTGTATTTATTTTTACCTCAACGAATAAAGTATACGGCGATAATCCAAATTTTCTGCCGCTCATAGAAACTGAAACGCGTTGGGAAATCGACGAAAATCATCCGTATTTCAAAAACGGCATCGACGAGCATATGAGTATTGATCATACGAAGCACTCCGTTTTTGGGGCCTCTAAGGTGGCCGCTGATATTATGGTGCAAGAGTACGGTCGTTACTTCGGCATGAATACAGGTGTGTTTCGGGGTGGTTGCCTGACAGGGCCAAATCACTCGGGAGCGCAACTGCACGGATTCCTGTCGTACTTAATGAAATGTGCCATTACAGGTAATCAGTATACTATTTTTGGCTATAAAGGCAAACAGGTTCGCGACAATATCCATAGCTGGGATTTAGTAAATATGTTCTGGCATTTCTACCAAAACCCCCGTCCGGGCGAAGTGTACAATGCGGGCGGTGGCCGCTATGCCAACTGCTCAATGCTGGAAGCCATTGCTCTTTGCGAGACCATTTCGGGCAACAAAATGAACTACCAGTATTCGGAAACTAACCGCAGTGGCGACCATATCTGGTACATTTCTGACCTGACCAAATTCAAGCAGCATTACCCAGGCTGGGACTGGACATTCGATTTGAAAGAAACGATGACCCAGATTCACCACAGTATGGCAGCGCGCTTATTACCAACTATTTAATGTCTATCTGCCGTGACTATACTCTGGTAGATCCATACATATAAGAACTGAATTTAATGATTTGGCAAAAAGAAGGACTGGTCTATAAACCCGACGGTTCACAACCGTTTAGTCGCACACACGCACAAGTTCCATTTGGTTATCCTATGGGGGATAAATTGCGGGTGTATTTCTCTACGCGCGATGAAAGCATTGCATCGGCTGTTTCATTCGTTGAGGTTAACCCTGATAACTTGTCGGAAGTAACCTACATTCACGACAAAGCCTGTTTGAGCAAAGGTGAAGTTGGCATGTTCGACGAAACAGGAACCATGCCTTCCTGGTTTTTACCAGTAGGTGACGAAATCTGGTTATATTACACAGGGTGGAATAAAAGCGAAACGGCTAGTTATCGACTTTCTATCGGGTTGGCAATCAGCCGCGATGGCGGATTAACCTTTGAGCGTAAATACACAGGCCCTCTGCTCGACCGGTCTATCTACGATCAGGTTTGGATAGCGCAGCCCTGCGTTATGCGGGAGGAACAAGCCGACGGATCTATCAATTGGCGAATGTGGTATTTGTCCTGTACTAAAATTGAGGTGATCAACGGCCATCCCGAACCCTTTTATGATGTTAAGTATGCTGAATCGAAAGATGGTATTAACTGGGAGCGCACAGGCCATGTCTGTGTAGGTTACGACCAGTTCACGGATGCCATTGGTCGCCCGACAGTATATAAGGATGGAGATTTGTACAAAATGTATTTTTCGTATCGTAACGCGACCAACTACCGTACCGATGTTCAGCGCAGTTACCGAATTGGGTATGCTGAGTCGAAAGACGGTATAAGCTGGGAACGGAAAGATGAATTGGCAGGTATCGAACGGTCGGCTGATGGTTGGGATTCAATGATGATGGATTATTGTCATATTTTCAAGAACCATGATCAATGGGTTATGTTATATAACGGAAATGGTTTTGGCGCATCGGGATTTGGCTTCGCAACTCAGCCCGTTGTATGAGCAAAATCAGTAGCCGAGATTTGTATTTTCTCTGGATACCTATCTACTTTGTGACAGCAAATCAGTAAGCGAATAACCATGGAAGAAGTAGCAAAATATATTATAAAAGTTGACGCTCAATTCAAGGATGGCGAAATTGTGCCTGAGATTCCTTATGAAGAGGTAATGCGACTCGTCAACGAACCAAATATTGTTATTATTAAAACGGGTATTCCGGAGGAAACACTTCGTGACGTTATAAAGGCCACGCATACCTGGGCAGCCAAAACTCCTCTGGCCGAAGCTCCCGACCCATTCGACAATAACCAGCACAAGCAGCGGTTGCACATTGCCAAAATTCAGCAAGCTCCGCAACTGTTTCACGATCATACCTTCGATGCCATTCTTGACCTTGAGGAGCCAACGCAACAGACCTTAATGCGTGTTTTTACACCAATGCGTCAGTTCTGGAATAACCTGACCGGAAATAACGAAGAATATGGTGTCCACAAGGGTCAACCTTATTTTCATCCGCAGGTAACTCACTATCCACTGGGAGGCAGTTTCTTCGGTCGCCACTGGCACCCGCTTAATCCGCAAAAAGTTGGCACTATTCTGGCATTGAATCAATACAGAAAAGACTATAATTCAGGTGGTACAGGCTATGTTATCAACGACCATATTGTTGAAACAGAAGGTTATCAGGACATCGGTGATTTGATTTTATTCCGCTATGACCTGCCGCACTGGGTTAGTCCATCCAGCTTTGCCGACCGTTTTAGCTGGGATGATCCTGCTGGACGTTGGGTAGCTATTCTGCCTTTCTACGATCCCTGGGCCAAACCGGCTGAAAAAGATGAGCCTCAGGGTTGGAAAGCCCAGATTCAAACGGCTAAAGAAACAACTATATAAACGTAAGGTGATAGGAATAAGCTGGGAGGCATCAGAGAGGAAACTTTTCTGATGCCTCCCAGCTTATTCCTTACTACAGATTATTATGATAAAAGTTAGTGTTCTGATTATCACGTATAACCAGAAGAAATTCATCCGCGAGGCTATTGATAGTGTTTTGGCGCAGAAGACGACATTCCCTATCGAAATATTAGTTGGCGATGATTTTTCAACTGATGGTACACGGGAGATTATTCAGGAATACGAACGTCAGTATCCTGGTCTGGTTATTGGCGTATTGCATCCGCACAACATGGGTAAAAATGGCGGTATTAACTTTTTAGAGACACTGAAGCTAGCGAAGGGTGAATATTATGCCTTAATTGACGGGGATGATTACTTGACCAATCCGCTGAAACTTCAGAAACAGGCTGATCTCCTGGATGCGCATCTAGATTATTCAATGACATTTCATAATGCATTGATTATCTACGAGGACGGCAGCCCATCGCATATACTCAATGGCGACGATATGAAGCCGTTTTATACGGTTGATGACCTGATTGGTGAAGATGAAGTCTGGTTTATGGCTACATCGAGTACCATGTATCGGAACAGTATTAAGGAGTATCCAGCCTGGTTTCGGGATTCTTCGAGTGGCGACATTCCCCGGTTGATTCTGAAAGCTAAACTCGGCAAGATTGGCTATATCCCCGATGTTATGTCAGTGTATCGAAAAAATCGTGCCGGAGCCAGTTTCCATGATAACTACCAGAACGAAACATTCCTGCGGAACCGCATCCAAATGTACAGCGACATCAACCGGGAACTCGACTATCGCTACGATGCCATTCTACGCCGGAACATAGCTCGCTATTACAGAATGATGCTTGATGCCAAACAATATCAGGATAGTTATTTCCGACGAGCCCGTATAGCCTTCAAGTATCTTTATATGGCCAAACCGGGTTGGGATAAAGCAAAAGATGTGATTAGAGACTATATTGTGCCAGGACCAGTCGCTAAACTTTATAGTACATTACGCCTACTGCCACACCGGTAGATGTTGCGGGATTGATTAACCCCAATTGCGGATTTATCCCGCACATGACTATTTATGAAATTAAGTGTTGTTATCCCTGCTTATAATGAAGAAGAGTCGCTGCCGCCAACACTCCGGGCACTCTATCAAACACTAGCCAAGCATGGTATTCCTCACGAAATCTGCGTTACAAACGACAACTCGAAAGACGGTACGCTGAAGGTGTTGGAGCAGTTGGCTGCTACCGAAATACCGACTCTGGTGTATTATACAAATCCTGGTCCTAATGGGTTTGGTTACGCTGTTCGCTATGGTCTGGAGCGGTTTTCTGGCGATTGTGTAGCCGTATTTATGGCCGACTTGTCTGATGATCCCGAAGATTTAGTGCGATTCTACAATAAAATGCTTGATTCTGACGTCGATGCTGTTTTCGGTTCTCGCTGGGAAAAAGGTGGTAAAGTGGTTGATTATCCAACGCTGAAAAAAATTATCAATCGTGTTGCTAATTTTATCGTTCGGATGGTGATGGGCATCAATTATAACGATACAACAAACGCGTTTAAACTTTATAAACGCGAGACTATTGAAGGGATAAAACCTTTTCTGGCACCCCATTTCAATCTAACAGTTGAGCTACCGTTAAAGGCAATTGTACGTGGGTACTCCTTTGCGGTTGTGCCTAATAGCTGGACGAACCGGAAGTACGGTGAATCGAAACTGAAGATTAAGGAAATGGGCAGCCGTTATTTTTTCATCCTAATGTACTGCCTGATTGAAAAATATTTCTCGCAGGGAGATTTTCGAAAAAAAACACCGACATCCGTACCGCAGTCGGTGAGCCGATAATGATGTTCTGTGCCAACTAACAAAACTCAATTCATCGCTCATCAATCAGCCAAATATACCCTTCAATCCAGGAATTTGATAAAGAGCCAATGTTTGAACAATAGCCCAGAGAATAGCGCTAACAAGCATATAGAAAAGAATTTTACCTCGGTCAACTCCAAACGATACCGCCAGGACTGACCCGCCGATTGGTGTTAAAATCAGGGGAGTTAAGAAAGCAATTCCGGCAAGGCCAAAGCGATTCCAGATGCGAACTGCCATGCGTGTCCGTTTTGTAAATCGTTTCGTCGGTCTGGGACGAAACCGGTGGAGTAAAGCCTGCAATGCTGCTCCGGCATAAGCTATTATTACCACGCTAATCATCATGCCAAGGGCAGTACAAGCCGCTGTCTCTAACCAATTTAGACCTAGGGCTGCCCCCGACAGGGGACCGGCTACAAACTTGACTGTACTGGCAATGATGACAGAAATGTATTTGGCGAACTGCATAGTGGAGGTAGGTTCTGGAACAACGCTACAAAAGTATCCGTTGTTTTGATACTATGCCGCTTATTCACTCTGCTTATTTGGGGCCACCAGCTTACCAATACAACGGTCACCTTCAAACGATCATTCCCGGCCTGATACGTAGTGTATCTGGAATTACCTATGAACGCGAACGTCTGACGTTAAATGATGGTGATTTCGTCGATCTGGATTGGATTGACGGCGGTCAAAACCGCTTAGTCGTACTAACGCATGGTCTGGAGGGTGATAGCAATCGACAGTACATTCGGGGCACGGCCAAACTATTTGCTCTATATAAGTATGATGTACTGGCCTGGAACTGCCGATCCTGTAGTGGCGAAATGAATCGGGCATTTCGGCTTTATAATCACGGTGAAATTGGCGATTTAGGTGAAGTTATTACACACGCGCTACAAACAAAGCATTATAAGGAGATCGTATTAGTTGGCTATAGCATGGGTGGCAATATTACGCTAAAATACCTTGGCGTTCATGGAAACCAGCTCCCTGATGTTATTAAAAGCGGTATTGCTATCTCGTCTCCAACCGATTTAGGTGCCAGCGCGGGACTTCTCGACCGACGATCGAATCGCTTCTATCGAAATCGGTTCATGAAAAAACTAGTTGTCAAGTTAAGCCAAAAGGCTGATCTGTTTCCGGGCCGGTTAGATATGAGTAAGTTGCAACAGGTAAAACAATGGCGGGATTTTGATGAGTTTTTTTCGGCCCCAGTTAATAATTATCACGATGCAACTGACTTTTATACGCAGGCATCAGCCGTTAATTTTATGCCTGGTATTACTGTGCCAACCCTGTTGCTAAATGCGCAGAATGACCCACTTCTTTCGCCTGAGTGTTCGCCAGGTTGGTTAGCCCAAACTCACCCGTGTATTTTTCTGGAAACTCCCCGAACGGGTGGCCATGTTGGCTTTCAACTAGCAGGTGATGAATACACCTATGCCGAACGACGAGCATTGTCGTTTGCTCAAAACTTGGCTTAATTCATTTCCATAGATTAGTGGCTGGCAATGTGCAGTAACTCATTGATCTGGCTAATAATTAGTGTATTGTCGGGACTGATAATATCCTGACCAACAACTTGATAACCTGTCAATAATATCTGAGCGTTTGGAAAGGTGCTAGCCAGGCGATCAACAAAGGGTTGAACCTCATGATTGGCAGGTACTGAGGTCAGCACACTGAAAATATAATCGGGTTGGTGGAGCTTGTAAGCAAAAGTTAATTCATTGAAGGGTAAACTCTGTCCTAAATAAATGACTTTATTTGCTCGGGAACGAATGACGTAATTGGCAAACAAGAGGCTGATTTCATGAAATTCACCTTCGGGTAGAAACAGCATGTACTTTTTACCATTTGGATGTTGCTTATTTCCCTGCCCGTCAATGGCCACAATAATTTTTTGCCGGATAAGGTTCGTTATAAAATGTTCCTGCGCCGGGCCAATAGAACCAGTTACCCAGAGCGTTCCTATACGGCTCAAAAACGGGTAAATGATATGAATCATTGTATTTTCAAATCCAAATTGAAGAGCATTTGAGTTAATGATTTTTTCAAAACGTTCTTCACTCAGATCAAGCATAGCAATGGTTAGAGCATGAATCTGATCGGGATAATTGAGTTGCTCATCCGAAATCTTAAATACTTCACGATTTAACTCCTCCGGCGACAATTTTGCAATCTCCGAAATTTTGTACCCATGATCCTTTAATAAAGAAATATTCAAAACCCGTTTAAGGTCTTCATCGCCGTAAGTACGAATATTGGTGTCTGTCCGTTCGGGCGCCAGAATAGCATATCGTTGTTCCCAGATTCGCAACGTGTGCGCCTTAATACCCGAAAGTTGCTCTAAATCTCTGATTGAGTACGTACTCATGAATTAGTATTCGATACATATGATGGCTAATAAACTTCCATAATTATATTTTGTTTAACCTTTATTGGAAAACTATCAACAAGCAAGGCCAACTAAAAAAGCTATGTGATTGATAGTGAGATTATTAATTTGCATGAACAGTGAGCGCGCGGATTTTTGCATTTTTGTTGAATAAACTGTCTTAAGATACAGAAGTTTTTTGTTGCCCTAAATTGGAAAAATGAAGCTATTTTTGCGGTTAGTAAATGGTTCTATGGTGTAATGGATAGCATCACAGTCTTCGGAACTGTTGGTTGGGGTTCGAGTCCCTATAGGACCACAAGAAATACAAAAAGCCCTGTACGTCGCGTACAGGGCTTTTTTGTTGCCTAACCCCACTTTCCCTCCCTTCATTTTCTACTTCTTTCCTGATGGGAACTTACCTATAGAAGGTCATTCTAAACGGTGAATAGATGAAAAATACAACTGTGCTGACGACGCCTAATTCCCTGATAATAAGGCGTTGATTTAAGGATATACCGCTGATTTTGCACAAAAATCACACTGGTTTGTAATGTTTCACCCATTGAATCGTCTTTACAAGTAACGAGTTCTAAACGTTTAGGCTGGATAGTCTAAATTTTTGGGATCATAATCAGTCGCAATCCTAAGATATAAAAATTTAGCAGAATCAGTAAGGTTAAGGGACTTGCTATGGTTCTTAGCCGCTGAATAAATAATTAAAAATTTTCAACGTCCGATGCAACACGTAGCCGTTTGATCCCCTCCTTGACATAACAAACAGATAAGCATGAAAGCCAGGCCATGCTTCCGTTGATTCAATAGTATTTAACCTTTTCTCTCTTAGTAACTCGCACCAAACAGGTACGACTCCAACCCACTTCTCGATGAAACATCTTTTTACGCTGCTCCTGCTTGGCGTAGGGCTTACTAGTGCCCTGTCTCAAACGCTCCATCCCGGCAAATTAGCTGGATCACTCACCGATTCAACTACGGCTAAACCTGTTCCTTTCGCTACAATTGCCTTAATGGATGGCCTTAAACTCATTGCCGGCACAACTACCGATGAAGCAGGTGCGTTTATATTGTCCAACCTGCCACTCGGTACGTATAGCCTGGTTTTGTCCTTTGTAGGCTACCGCACTAAAACTGTATCTGTAAGGCTCTCTACGGATCAACCTGCACGCCAGCTTGGGTCCATCCTGATGATGATAGAAGGTAAAACGCTTGGTGAAGTAACCGTAGCGGGTCAAAAAGCGTTGGTCGAGGACAAAGGCGATCGGTTAGTGTACAATGCCGAAAAAGACATCTCTAACGCAGGAGGTACAGCTGCGGACGTACTTCGAAAAGTGCCAACGCTGAGTGTCGATATGGATGGGAATGTGCAAATGCGGGGTAACGGTAATATCAAAGTACTCATCAATGGTAAGCCCTCGGCCATGATGGCCCGTAACCTGGCTGATGCTTTGCGGCAGATGCCTGCCAACGTCATTAAATCCATTGAAGTAATCACTAGTCCCGGCGCCAAGTATGACGCAGAAGGCTCGGCTGGGATCATTAATATCATCACAAAAAAAGCACTTCAGGGCTTTAATGGTACAGCTACTGTAACGGCAGGTAATATGAATCGGGGAGTCGGTACCAGTTTGAATCTGAAGAAAAAGAAATTTGGTCTTTCCTTATCAGCCAACGGATACCAGTTTCGTAACAGGCGGGAAAATCAATCGGTTCGTACCACGTTGATGCCCAGTAGCGACGGGCCAAGTCAGCCACTTAACATATTGACGCAGAGCAGTACTGCAGATAATACGGGTACGGGTGGCTATGGCGAAATGAGTGTGGATTATGATCCCGATTCGACTAATCATATCAACTTTGCCGCCAATGTTTGGGGCGGCTATTACCCTAATAACAGTACGGTATTGAACCGGCTGACTAGCCCGACAGGCAATGAATTGCAAGCTTTCCGCAACGATATCAAGTTCAGTAATCCCTACGGTAATGGCCAACTTGATCTTGGTTACACCAAAACGTTTCAAAAGCCGAGTCAGGAATTTTCATTGCTGACGCAGTTTAGTCGAATGCCCGACAATTATTTTTACGATACCGATCGCTACTCCACGTCTGAGTTGCTCATCTATCGCCAACACAGCACCAATTACAGTAGTAATAAAGAATTTACTTTTCAAACCGATTATACCCATCCATTCACAATTAATGGACGAAAAGACACAACGACTATCAAACTTGAGATTGGAGCGAAAGGTATCCTGCGCAACATTGGTAGTGAATATCGGGTAACTCAATCCCTGGATGGACAAGGAGCATTGGTCTCGGATTCGACTCAATCAAACGACTTCAACTATATTCAACGAGTTTATTCGGGCTACACCGCCTTGCGAATTGATACAAAACGTAAATGGAGTCTGAATGCCGGAGCCCGGTTCGAGCACACCGATATCCGGGGTGATTTTTTGACTACACAAACTAAACTGGCCAGTCAATATGATAATTTGATTCCTAGTGTCACCTTATCCAAAAGTATCAAAACCCACACGTTAAAGGTTAGCTATACCCAACGTATTCAGCGCCCCATGGTGTGGTATCTGAATCCCTGGCTCAATCAGAGCGATCCTAAAAACATCCAGACTGGTAATCCTTATCTCAATCCTGAGTTGAGCCACGCTACTGAACTATCATACAATGTGAGTACCAAAAGCGGGTTGTCGATCAATTCGGCCTTGTACTGGCGTCTCACTAACAATGCTATCGAATATATCTCAACCGTAGATGCGGCCGGTATATCTATCAATAAACCACAGAATATTGCTCAGCGGAAAGCCTACGGATTGAACTTAAACGTAAGCAGTCAGCCAAATAAAAACTGGAATCTCAACGGTGGGGGCGATTTGCGGTATGTAAACTTGTACAGTCCAGCCCTGAATCAGGGTAATAGTGGGTTGGTTTGGAGCGTAAATTTAAACACGAGTTATAAACTACCTCACAACTATACCTTGCAGGCCAATGGTAATTTTAGCTCGGGCTGGATTAGTTTACAGGGCACAAATACTGGATTTTATTGGCATAGTCTCTCGGCAAAACGCGAATTTATGAATAAGCAGGCTAGTCTGACTTTGGGGTTAAACAATCCCTTCAATCGGGGTGTGACGCAAACGAGTCAACAGTCAGCACCAACGTTTGAGTCAGATTCTCGTTCTTATTATATCCGCCGTTCGGTGCGGCTCACGTTTGAATGGCGATTTGGGCAAATGAGCACCGGTGGTAAAAAAGGCAAGAAGATCAGCAATGATGATAAGGATGGCCGTTAGGCTTTCGCATTGTAAGTTTAGTGGTACATCTTTGTCCTTGTTGGATGGGGGCAAAATAGAAGACTATAGATTACAAAATCATCTCCAGACCCCAGCTACATTTACAGTTTCGGGAATTATAAATGTTGAAGATACACTCTCTATTTTGTGCAGTTTTTTCCTGAGCAGAAATATTCATTCGTGCCACAAAATAAGTTACCGATTATTGTTATTGATAAACAGAAAGTTTTGATTACTTTGTCTATCAGTTGCCAAATGGCGTGGCCATTGGTGTGGATAGGATATTTAGAAAACGCTGGCTTCCCTGAGGCCAGCGTTTTTTTTCTGTATTTTTTGCCGATTAACCTTGAAAGAGGTTGAGAGAAAACAAAAAAGACCCTGATAAAATCAAGGTCTTTTAACGATGGGTGAAAGACGGGGCTCGAACCCGCGACCTCCGGAACCACAATCCGGCGCTCTAACCGACTGAGCTACAATCACCATTTTTGAGAGTGCAAAAGTAATGATAAAGTATGAATGATGAGTTATGAATGACAAGTTTTTTGCAGACATAATCCACAATGCACATCATTCATAACACATCGTTCCTAATTATTAGGCCTGTTTGCCTTGTTGATACCGGTTCTCTGCGGCATTCCAATCAACTACATTGAAGTACGCAGCAATATAATCGGGCCTACGGTTCTGGTATTTCAGGTAGTAAGCATGTTCCCATACGTCAAGACCAATTACCGGAAAGCCTTTTACTTCGGCAATGTCCATCAATGGGTTATCCTGATTTGGCGACGATGTAATGGCTAGCTCGCCTTCCGGCGTCACAATCAACCAGGCCCAACCTGAGCCAAAACGGGTCGTTGCAGCCTTTGTGAACTCTTCTTTAAAGGCATCCAATGAACCAAATTTTTGGTTGATTGCCTCTGCCAGCGTACCTGTTGGCAATCCACCGCCACTACCCGAAATAGTATTCCAAAATAGTGTGTGATTATAATGGCCGCCCCCATTGTTACGAACGGCGATTGGTGCTTTGCTAACACTAGCCAGCAGGTCTTCGATGGATTTATTTTCCATGTCTGTCCCTGCAATAGCATTATTTAGATTCGTCACGTAAGCATTGTGATGCTTTCCGTGGTGAATTTCCATGGTTTGCTTATCAATGTTCGGTTCAAGCGAATCGCTAGGGTAAGGAAGTGGGTCTAATACAAAAGCCATTTTACTGATTAGTTAGATGGAAGTTTATTCGTTTGAATTAACAACCCTATTTGAAATTATGTTCTTAAGCGGGTAAAAAACTTCGCCAACAGCTGTTGACTTTCTTCGGCGAGCACGCCTGTCTCAATTCTGGTTTTAGGATGTAATAGCGATGTTTCAATACGGCTGTATCCACGTTTTGGGTCACTTGCGCCAATAACTAACCGACCAAGCTGTGCCCAGAAAAGAGCACCTGCACACATTACACATGGTTCTAATGTAACATACATAGTGCAGTCGGTAAGGTATTTACTGCCCAGATACTGCGTGGCAGAGGTAATCGCCATTATTTCGGCATGAGCCGTTACATCGTTTAACTGTTCGGTCTGGTTACGCGCCTTAGCAATAATTCGGTTTCGGCAAACGACAATAGCCCCAACAGGAATCTCCCCATTGTCAGCGGCTTCTTCCGCCAGAGCAAGTGCCATTTCCATAAAATAATCGTCAGGCATGAGAAAAGAAGTAGACAGGAAGCCGCAAAAAAAGGATAAAGCCGATGAACATAATGGTCTTTTCCTTTTTTCGGCAACGTTTTTTTTTATTGTTTCAAGACTTTTCGCACTGTTTGGCGATCCCCAACTTGTATACGCAGGAGGTACATACCATTCGGCTGCGTGGTCAGATTAAGCTCATTAAGTCGGTTGCGCGTGGTCTGCTGTAAAATTGGCTGTCCGCTCAAGTCGGTCAATGATAGTGTAGCTGGTTCATGCGTTAAGGGGAGGTTTAATTCTACCATTAAGGTAGTTTCTGTTGGCACAGGATACGCTTTTACCAGTGGATCAAGCGAATTGTCATCAACACCTAACAGGGTTAACACCGTTACTGTAGCGGTGCCGGAAATGGCCCCAGTGCCACAGGTATTTGTGACATCAATCAGGCGGTATGTCGTTGTGCGGGCAGGGCGGGCCTCTACCACATATGGGCTGGTAGTTGCCGTAGCGGAGTAACTTCGGTTACTGTCGGCATAGGTCACATTCCAGGGACCATCTCCCCCAAATGTAAGGGTCAGATTTACGGGCATGCCTTCATAACTATCCTGTGTTCCGGTCAGGGTTGCCGTTGGTAATGAGCGCACTGTCAATAGAGTAGGACTGTTGCTGCCTGTTATACCTATTTCTGGATTATCGGCTTTTACCCGAACATAATATTGGCCGCTGGCTAATGTAAGGGGTAAAGGTCCGCTAATGGGCGAGGAGTTGGCTGTTGCTGAAACATCGTATTTTTTCGTTGTATCGGCCAGGCTAACCATCTCAATTCTGAATGTATTGCCAGAATTAAAGTTTCCCGTTGTTGCAAATGGAACCGCGAGCGATGTGCCAGCGCACAAGGTTGATGTTGTTAAGGCGCTGGTGGATACTGTTGGTACACGAACCGAAATAATGGCTGTTGCCGGATTGCCCGGTAGGCCTATTCCGCAGCCATTGGTCACCGTTATGACCTGATAGGTTGTAATGCCGCGCGGCAATACCGAAATCGTGGTATCACTACGGGTTGTTCCTGAGTAACCACCCGTAATACTATAACTATATGGTCCTGAACCCGTAAATTTTAGCTGTAAAGGAGCTTTCTGACCCAGATTAACATTGGTTGTGGGGGCTAACAGAGATAGCGTTGGTATTGTGTTGACAATAACCCGAATTGTTGACCGTGCGCTATAACAGCCGTTTGAACTAATCTGGAAAACATAGAATGGGTCTCCGTCAGGCTGAATATTTGTATTCTGGGTCGATGGTGTGGGTGCATTGCTGGTAACTCGGCCAAATGGATCAATCCATTTTAGCTGACTGCCTGTTTCACCAACTGCTTCCAACGGCACAGCATTGTCGTTTATACAATAGATAACCACTGGCTTTGATATGGTTGGTGTAGCTGGTGTAGTTATGGTTACCTGAATAGTCGCTTTGGCACCTTCGCAATTATTAACAGTCTGGCTAACATAATAAACTTGTGTGCCGGCTTGTGCAATAGAGGGCGTTGGTGCATTAGTAGAGGATGGCCCATTTGCCGCATAATACCATTTTAGATTTTGCCCACTAGCGTCCAGAGATGTTACATTTTGTGGTGTTTGATCCTGTTGCGTCTGGCAATAAGTAATATTGGAAACGCCAGGCTGTCCAGGTAGCGCATTAATGACAACGATTAGACTTGCTTTAGGTCCCTCACAACCTTCAGTTGTCTGTGAGACTTTGTACACCTGGTTGCCAACATTACCCGTATTGGGAGTTGGAGGATTATTCAGTGCATTATCAGACGTATCATACCACTTAAGGTTTACGCCGTTTGCCGTTAATTGTTGCGCCTGGCTATTGTTGCAAAAACTAATCGGATTAACTCCGGGTGCGCTTGGTATTGCTTTCACTCGTACAGGCAGCGCAGCGCGTGGTCCTTCGCAGTTATTAAGGGTTTGACTAACGTAATAAACTGTTGTAGCCACAGTAGTATTATTCGGTATCGGTGCGGTAGTTGATGATGGTCCTCCCGATGAATTAGTGTACCAGTTAGGTGTAGCATTAGCGATTAATGTAGCGCTCAGTGTTGGTATCCCCGTCCCTTGACAAAAATCGATAGCCGACGTTACTGGAGCATTGGGCGTGTCTTTCACTTGTACAGATATACCCGTTCGATCACTTTCGCAGCCATTCACTATTTGTGTCACATAGTATGTTGTACTGCCAATTGCAGCGGCTGTAGTATTAGGAACGGTAGGAGTGGCCAATCCGGTGCCCCCCGTTTGGCTGGTCCCATACCATCTCAATGTACCTCCCGCAGAGGGTGTTGCCGCTAAAGCTAGTGCTACTGTACCTTCGCAATAAGCAGTTGGAGCCGCAACGGTAGGCCCTGCTGGTATCGCGTTTACCGTGACCGTCAACGAAGCACGGGCACCTTCGCAACCGTTAACAGATTGACTCACATAATAAGTGGTAGAACCTAATGCTGTAGTTGATAAAGCAGGTGGAGTCGATGTCGGTGTTCCGCCGGTTGCTGCTGTTCCATACCATTTGAGCGTTCCATTAGTGGATGGTGTTGCGGTTAGCGCGTATCCAGCCCGATTTTGACAGGCAATAATTGGACTGGCAACTCCCGGTGTTGTGGGTGTTGCATTTACAGTTACAGGAATAGCTACTCGTGGGCCTTCGCATCCATTGGCGGTTTGGCTAACGTAATAGTTAAAGGTTCCAGCTTGACTCGTGCTTGGTGTAGTAGGGGTGGTTGAGGCTGATCCGCCGGTTGCTGCTGTTCCATACCATTTTAAAGTTGCCCCTGCTATTGGCGTGGCTACGAGGGCAGCGGCTGTTTGATTCTGGCAATAAGCAGGAACAGCGGTAAACGCTGGAGCGCTGGGACTAGCTCTAACGGTTACAGGAACGGCTATTCGTGGACTTTCGCACCCATTGGCGGTTTGGCTAACGTAATAATTAAGGGTTCCAGCTTGACTCGTGCTTGGTGTAGTAGGGGTGGTTGAGGCTGATCCGCCGGTTGCTGCTGTTCCATACCATTTTAAAGTTGCCCCTGCTATTGGCGTGGCCGAAAGAGCCAATGCTCCTGCACCCTCGCAGTAAGTTAAAGCGGCAGGGACAGTAGGGGCCGCTGGTGGACTGTTAACTGTTACAGCAAGGCCAGCCCGTGGACTTTCGCAACCGTTTAGCGATTGGCTAACATAATAAGTTGTTGTTCCCACACTTGTCGTTGATGGCGTAGGTGGAAGCGATGCGGCTGTTCCGCCCGATGCGTTGGTTCCATACCAGTTAAGTGTAGCACCTGGCACCGGCGTAGCTGTTAATGCATTTGCTGCCTGGCCTATACAATAAGTTAATGCACCTGTCCCGGGTGCATTGGGTTTATCCTTTACAGTTACTGTAATAGCCGCCCGTGAACTCTCGCACCCACTAACTGTTTGACTAACGTAGTAAATAGTGTTACCGATAGCAGCTGCCGTAGTACCAGGTATAGTTGGAGAACCCGAGGCCGTGCTCCCCGTTTGGTTGGTCCCATACCAGTTAAGCGTACCACCAGAAGCTGGTGTTGCTACCAGTGCTGGTGCGGCATCACCTTCGCAATAAAGTAGAGCAGGAGAAGTTACACCCGGTGCGGCTGGCCTACTGAGAGTAAGCGTATTTAGGCTTACTGTTGATGCAATTGGGGTGCCTGTACTCGACCTGACCTGAATACGATATCCTGAACCTACAGCCGCAGACGCTGGAATAGTTGCATTGATCGTTCCACTGGCTCTTCCTATAACAGTTCCTATAATAGTTGTATATGAAAAACCGGTTACGTCAGATAGGTACGCGGTGAACATATTGCCGGATGCAAAGGAGGCACTGGTTGTAAACGTAATTATAAGCCCACTTCCCGGACAGATAGGTGCCGCAGGAAAAGTGACACTGGTTATGGTTTGTCCAAGGCTGCGAGAGGTTAGACCGAAAAGGCATAACCAAACGAGTAGGCAGGAGTAAAAAATACGTCCCTTCATAAGACAGAAGAAAAAAGCGGTTAGGAGCCTAAAGTTAACGCATTTATGTACGATATATAGATGTCGATAAACCGTTCTATACGTGTTGCGAGTTGGTGAATAGAGAATAATTTGTTAGGTAATATATTGATAGTCAAATGTATATTTTATATATTTTCAATTATTTATATGAAAAAATACACTTGTGCGGAAACATACAGCAATAAAAATGCCACTTCTATGAAGAAGTAGCATTACGTTACTTGGAGGAGAACAAGAAAGGCCTTTTGAACCCTATGAACATATAAAATAACTATTGAATGGCACTATAAATAACCTCGTGAATACGTCGGCGGAGTTTCGTTGTATTAATAGAATTGTTTCCAGCCGTAGGGTAAATGCGGTTGGAGAGGAATATGAAAATCAGCTCTTCATCAGGGTCAACCCAAACGACATTACCTGTAAAACCCGTGTGGCCAAATGAACGGGGCGATGCCTGTTGGGCCATATATACACTACTTGTACTTTCGGGATTAGGCTTATCCCATCCGAGTGCCCGGTGACTTCGATTGCTCAGAGTTTGTGTAAAATAGGGAACTGTCATTGGCTGAAAGATGCGTTCTTCGCCATACATTCCCTTCTGAAGGTTCATTTGTAAAAGCGTGGCAATGTCATGGGCGTTGCCGAATAGCCCGGCATGGCCGGAAAGGCCACCTTGTACAGCTGCCATCTGATCATGAACGGTGCCCACCAAAAGCTGATTTCGGTAGTAGGTATCCTGCTCTGTTGGGGCGCATTGCGGATGCGGTAAACGCTGTAAAGGCGTAAATCCAAGTTGGTGCAGACCCAGTAGTTTATACACGTTTTCAGTAACGAACTTATCTAACGGCTGCTTACTAACCCGTTCAACTACCTTCTGTAATGTCAGAAAATTAAGGTCGCTGTACACAAAAGCAGGCTTGCCAGATTCGTCCATTTTGCGCGACATAGGCGATTGAACTACCCATTTCCAGACCGAATCCCGTAGTGTAGGAACACCCCAGAGTGTTGGCGCTATCTGAAGTGTATGCAAACTATCATGCGTAGCTGCGTAATATTCGGCTTTTAGTCCTCCGCCGGGCAGTCGGGTACGATCCCAGGTGGTTGGATAATACGACACCATACCTGATTGATGCCAGAGCAAGTCCAGAAGGGTAATGTTTTGCTTATTTGTATTGCGCAATTCGGGTAAGTAAACCGATGCTTTCTGAGTCAGGTCAATTTGTTTGCGGTCATACAGTATCATGACCGATTGTAAAGTGGCCAGCACTTTTGTCAGCGAAGCCAGATCATACAGGGTTTCATCGGTAACTTTCTCAGCACCGGGCGCATAGGTTAATGCCCCGAAGTTTTTGCTGTAAACAATCTTGCCTTTTCGGGCTACCAGAATTTCACAGCCGGGTACAACATGATTTTTAACCGCTCCCTGTGCAATGGCGTCAATTTGGCTTAATATGGTCGATTTCATGCCAACACTTTCCGGAGAACCGACCGATAGCCGTCCTTCTGAATTTAGTGTTAGCCCCATCCCCACTTTCAGTTCACCTATCGAAACGGGCAGCATGCCTTTGGCGCCCAAACCACCAAATAGTACTTGTGGTACTACCCGCTGCATATCGTCAAGTTCCTGATAAGCGCAAACCAGCGCATCAGCCCCAGCAAACTGTTGCAAACTATACGGTGAGCCAAAAGCCGTGACAATCACTTTTTTGCCTTGCTGTTTCAAGCGGGTAATTAAATCGAGCGAAGGCTTGGTAATGCCGTACTTGCGCAAGCCTGATTCACTCATCGCATGGAAACTCACCACAACCGTGTTTGCGTCACCAACCTGAGCGAGTATAGTCGTGAGATCAGCCTCCGAAACGGGCTTTTCAGGGTAAGTCAGCGTCTGGAATGGCGCGTATTGATTTAGCGTTTTCTGAAATACATTTCCTGGCTCGGCGCCAATAGCTACCGATGCTAACCGTAACGTATCCAGGCGCTTTAGGGGAAGCAAATTATTCTGATTGTCGGCCACCGTTACCGACTGTTCGCATAATTCCTGTTTAAGGAGTTGTGCCTCGGGCGAATTAAGATCGGTAGATAAGCCCGCAAGATTGATTGGTTTGTAATGACCAAGACCGGCCCAGTACTTAGCGCGAAGAATTTTTTTGACTTTCTCGTCAACCAATTCCTGCGAGATAACCCCCTGCTGAATAGCGTTCAGAATATTCGTTGCCGCATCCCGAACATTTTCAGGATAAAGTAAAATGTCGTTGCCCGCAATCAAGGCACGAAGGTTAACATCCATTGCCTTGGGCGACCGGCTAATACCACCCATGTTCAGCGCATCGGTAAAGACCAGCCCCCGGAAACCAAGCTCTTTTTTGAGCAGTTCTGTAACGATCTTCTCCGATAAGGTTGCGGCCAAAGCGGGTGTATTGTCCATTACCGGTACATGCAGATGGCCCGTGACAACGCCCATCAAACTGTCGGCAATAAGCTTACGGAAAGGATACAGATCAATATCACGCATCTGCTCTGATGACCGGCTGACGGTTGGCAACGTGTGGTGCGAGTCGGTGCTGGTGTCGCCATGACCCGGAAAATGTTTGGCCGTTGCAATGACGTGCGTTTGTTGTAGCCCACGCATATATGCTGATGCTTTTAAGGCTACGTTCTCCTTCGATTCGCCGAATGACCGCACCCCAATGACGGGGTTCGCGGGGTTACTATTAATATCTGATACGGGAGCAAAATTGATGTGGATGCCCAATCGCTGGCATTGACGCCCGATTTCAGCGCCCATTCGGTAAATCAACTCATTATTTCGAATGGCACCGAGCGACATTTGCTTCGGGAAATCCATCGCACTATCTAACCGCATTCCCAAGCCCCATTCGCCATCTATGCCAATAAGTAACGGTATTTTTGATTCTGCCTGATAGCGGTTTGTCAGAATAGCTTGCCGATGAGGGCCGCCCTGAAAGAAGATCAATCCACCGATGTGATTGCTCTGGATAAGGTGGTCAATATATTGATAATGATTTTCATGGCGGTTTGAAAACGTGGCTACCATAAAAAACTGGCCGATTTTCTGTTCTGGAGTCAGTGAATGAAAAACGCTGTCTACCCAATGTTGCCCACTGTCAGACATGACGAATACCTCAACCGGCTGAGCGGCTGGCCCATATTTATAGGGCGAAACCACCACCTTGGGTATATTGACTATTGCCCGTTTGCTTGCTGCTTTAAGCGCCTTCGTATGAGCGAGCCTCGCCCAGTAGTTACGGCCTGGCCTAATTAAACCAAAGGCAGTTAACAAACTGACGAATAGAAGGCCGACGAGTAAAATTGGTCGTACAACAGTATTCCGCATGGGCACTCAATAAGTAAAAAAAATTAATCAGTTCACACTGCTTTTAGGCCAAACCATAAAAATAGCCAATGCCTGTCGAAAACCATAACCAATCGTTGAATTGTCTAAGTTTTTAACGAAATAATGTACCTTAATTGTTTCTGGTAATGGATTAATACAAAATTAAATTTATGGAGAAAAGGGTGTTTTGTGCAGTAAATCAGCTACTTAAACTGCACACTATGAACTGGAATAGCTACAAAAATAATGCCGCCACAAAGTGTAGATACGCATTAAATGCCAGCAGGTATTTATAGTAAGCCTTTTAAGAACAGTATTGTCAGAAGAAACAGGTGATGCCAGACTGGAAAATGGAAATTAGCTGATAACCGTTAGAGAAGGGATAAAATAAAAAAAGCCCGAAACGGGCAAAATAGGAAACCCAGTGCAGTACATTCTGACGACTGGTTAGGGCGCGAAGGGAACAGGTAACTACAAAATCAGTATGCCTGTGTTGGACGCACATGCGTCAGAGCTGCCAGCAAACGTTCGCTGAAGGCTGTTTTGGTTTCCTGAACAGCTTGCTGCCAGCATACCGAAACATTAGTTTTACTTTTAGCTACCGATGTCGATGCTTTCGACCGCATTTGCTTACGGGCCGCAAACATGTTGTGCGGATGTCCCATGCTAAACGCTTGACCGCTGATGCCTACTAATAAAATGCCGATTACAAAGAGAGTTTTCATGACCTGTGGTGTCTTAGAACAATGCAAAGATATAGGTTTAGTTTGGTATCTTGCAATACATAGTACTATATTTTATTAAATATATTTTTCAAAAGTAGGAAAAAGGTGTCCAATTATCAATTTTATGTATAATTGGACACCTTTTAATGGGTAAATTAGTCGATTACTATCCGTTTTACCGCTCCGTCTTCATTTTGGGTAATGGTAATAAAATAAGCGCCCTGTGCTTTTTTGCCCAGATCAATTTGTCCAATAAACTCACCGGAGAAATCTTTAATATCACGTTTAGCGATTTCTTTCCCTTTTGGGTTTGTGACAACGATGCTTACATCACCCTTAGCCGGTGCTGTAAACCGAACATTCAGCTGGTCGTGATCCGGGTTGTTCGGATACGCATCCAAACCACGAATGGTTGATGCTTTACCGTTAAAATTTCGAGCCCAGTCTTCGAATGGGCGAACCAATTGCCGGTCAAAATCTCTGGGCATTTGAAATTTGAACCGATTGAGTTGATCAGCCAGGGAATCGGCTCCGCGCCGAAACTCGTATCGCCAGTTTTGATTCGTTCCGAAATCCTGATTGTTTCGGGGTAATTTGCCCCGCTGCGCATAAGCATCAGCCGGAGCACGTCGTTTGCCAGGATTGATGCGCTCCCGAGTTACCGTTCGATCGCCATCCGTATCCTCAACGATAATAGTCATTTGCCTTTTACCATCTCCTTTGCGGGTTGCTTTCAGCGAATCTACCAACTTCATGACCATTTTGTCGCGCTCGGGGTCGCTCATCCCGTTTATGTGATATGTACGTTCAATTTCCCGAACTTCATCGCCATTACGTTCAATAATTCTGACATTTACATCATTCTTGTCTGACTTTGTTGACGGACTAATTTGTTTCTGAGCTGAGGCAACTCCGCTGAGCGTGATTGCCAGGAGCAGGGCCGATGTGAACTGGTACCCGGCTAAAACTGTTTTTTTCATAGTACGAGATAGTTGCGAACGAAGGAACAATAAGTTGCTAAACTGGTTGATACAGCGGTTGTTAAAGTTTGTTAACGATCAAATGAGTAGCCAACTCGGTTCGTACTTTTACTAACCATTGTAACTGCTCTCTTATAGATGAAAAAGTTGGACAAAGGTTGCATGAGCGAGTAAAAAAATGTCTAAAGAACGCATACGCTGGATTGTCGCACTAATGGCTATCGGCCTATTGGGGCTTGTAGGGCTTCAATTGTACTGGATTAGTAGCGCATTACAGTTGCAGAAAGAACAGTTTGCGTATAAAGTGACCGATGCCTTGCAGGAGGTTGTTCGGACGCTGGAACGACAGGAAATAGTTTACTTGACCAAGCAGCGTATTCAGACCCGCGAACAACAGAACCGGTTAAGGGCCATTGCCAAAAAAGAAGGCCGATCAATCACAAATAAGGTTGAGGAACATCAGGTGGTTGTTAATGAACCTGTACGACCGGCATCGTTAAAGCGAACCCATCCATCAACAAATCCACAATCAGCTACACGAGTAATGCCCGGCATGACACCAGCCGGTGCCGTAGTTGTTCAGTCCGATGTGTTGCATCCAATCGTACGCCCACTCTCGGCTGAGCAGATGGCCGTTGTTGAAGAATTTTTCCGTCAGCAGGATGAGTTGATGGCAGTCGGCGATTGGCAAACGCAGGTGGCGCAGCAGCAACAATTTGACCATTGGGTCGAAGGGGTATTAAACGACGAACTTAATCGAATCAATAATCAGGTACAGCAGGACTCGTTAGTTCGGGCGACTAAAAACCGGCTTCGGCGGGCTGCTCAGCAGAAAAAACAAGCTGTAAATGAGTTAACATTGGCTAAGTCTGGTTTATCAACTCACCCGGCCAGCATGAGCCAGCATAGGGCCGAAGAGCAATCCCGCATGATTAAAGATGTCCTCAAAGGCTTGCTGCTCTCCGACCGGCCTATTGAAGATCGGGTTAACCGGTTGGCGCTCGATACGTTGTTACATCAGTCGTTGACCGAACGGGGTATCAATATTCCGCTTGCCTATGCCGTTCGGACCCGCCAACGGCCCAGATTCCTGTTTACATCAATGGGAATAGAAGCCCAGCAGTTTGACGACAACGGATATAAAGCGGCCCTGTTTCCAAATAACTTGCTCGAAACAGGGAATTACGTATATGTCTATTTCCCAACGCAACAGCGATTTATTCTAGGTCAACTAGGATTCACATTTGGTGCATCGGTCTTACTGATTCTCGTTATTTTGGCCTGTTTCTACATTGCTATCAGCACGATTGTCCGGCAGAAAAAACTGGCTGATATCAAGAATGATTTCATTAATAACATGACGCACGAGTTCAAAACGCCTATTTCGACTATCTCGCTAGCGGTCGAAATGGCGCAGGAACAACTGCGGGCCGACGAATCAAATGAGCACAATACATTGACACAGATTGAGCCGGCCAGACTAACTCGCTACATGGGAATCATCCGCGATGAGACCCGGCGTCTGGGTTCACATGTCGAAAAGGTTTTACAAATGGCTTTACTGGACAGGGGGGAAATTAAACTCAACTTATCACCCGTAAACGTTCATGATGTCATTGAGAAGGTGCTGAATAATTTGGGATTACAAATTGAGCAGCGTGGGGGCGAAGTTGATCTTCACTTCGATGCCGACCGCGAAGTCGTGGAAGCGGATGAGTTGCACCTGACTAATATCGTCTATAATCTGTTAGATAACGCACTTAAATACTCGCCCGAAAGCCCGTACATTACCTTCAGCACCCGCAGTATTCCTGAAGGATCAGCCATGCCCGGCGTTAGTATTACTGTAACAGACCAGGGGCTGGGCATGTCGAAAGATCAAACAAGTCGCATTTTTGAGAAATTCTATCGGGTTCCAACCGGCAACCGGCACGATGTAAAAGGCTTTGGGCTGGGGCTGAGTTACGTTAAAAAGATGATTGACGAACATCACGGCCAGATTCTGGTCGAAAGTCAGCCGGGCAAAGGCAGTTCATTTGAGGTCATTATACCGTACAAACAAAAGAGTGAATGATCGGTCGGTTGCCAAACTATCCGCTTGCTCTTTCACTCTTTCACCTTTTACTTATGCCAACCAACATTCTCCTCGTTGAAGACGACCCAAATCTGGGCCTATTAGTACAGGAATACCTGACTATGAAAGGGTACATTACTGATCGGGCTATCAATGGGGATCAGGGCCTGCAACTCTTTATGGCGGGTAGCTATGACCTTTGCATTTTCGACGTGATGATGCCCAAGAAAGACGGGTTTACATTAGCGAAGGAAGTTCGAATGCACCATCGCGACGTGCCAATTATTTTCCTGACCGCAAAATCCATGCAGGAAGATACCATTCAGGGATTTAAGGTTGGCGCTGATGATTACATGACCAAGCCTTTCAGCATGGAAGAATTGCTGCTGCGGATTCAGGCGATTCTTCGTCGGTATCAACGTTTAACCGATTCGGTAGAGCCAACCACTTACCAAATTGGCTCATTTTCCTTTGATTATCCGCACCAACTACTTTCACGGGCAACAGAATTGGCTGCTGCCGAATCGCTGCCGCAGAAACTAACCAGTAAGGAATCCGAGTTATTAAAATTGCTGGCGCAGAACCTGAATCAGCCGGTCAGTCGTAGTTTTGCGTTGAAAATGGTTTGGGGCGACGATTCATATTTCAATGCCCGAAGCATGGACGTGTACGTAACAAAACTGCGCAAATACCTCAAAGAGGACGCAACGGTTCAGCTTGTTAACGTGCACGGCGAAGGATTTAAATTGATTGTCTGATGGTTTTCGCGATTCCCGCCGGGATCTATTGTATTCGGGTACGTTTCTCCGTTGAGATTGACGTTAACGGAATCTCAGCCGAAAACCGAAAACTATAAAGTATGAACCTAATACGCCGTCCCCGTCGGAACCGCCAATCGGCCGTTATCCGCGACATGGTGCAGGAAACTCGCCTGTCGGTCACTGATTTTATTTTGCCGGTCTTTATCACGGAAGGCCAGAATGTTCGTTCAGCAGTATCGTCCATGCCCGGTATTTACCGATTCTCATTGGACTTATTACTTGATGAAATTCAGGAGTGTGTTGACCTCGGAATCAAAACATTTGACTTGTTTCCTAATCTGTCCGAATCGAAGAAGGATAAATACGCCACAGAAAGTTACAATCCCGATGGTCTATATCTGCAAGCTGTCCAGGCGATTAAAAACCGCTTTCCCGACGTAGCCATAATGACCGATGTGGCAATGGACCCGTACAGTTCAGATGGGCACGATGGCATTGTGGAAAATGGTAAAATTCTGAATGACCCAACGCTGGAAGTTTTGGGTAAAATGGCTCTCGCCCAAGCGCAAGCTGGAGCCGATATCGTTGGACCTTCCGACATGATGGATGGCCGCGTAGGTTACCTTCGGCAGGTTCTGGATGAAGGTGGTTTTCATGAAGTAGCCATTATGTCTTATGCGGCTAAATACGCAAGTGCTTTCTATGGCCCCTTCCGCGATGCGCTTAATTCGGCTCCAAAGTTCGGGGATAAGAAAACCTATCAAATGAACCCGGCCAACAGCCGTGAAGCGCTGATAGAAGCTCAGCTTGACTTTGAAGAAGGCGCTGATTTTCTGATGGTAAAGCCTGCTTTGGCCTATTTGGATATCATCAAATTGCTGAACGATAATTTTCATCTGCCCATTGCTGCTTATAACGTTAGTGGCGAATACGCCATGATAAAAGCTGCCGCACAAAACGGCTGGCTCGATGGCGAACGGGCAATGATGGAATCGCTGCTGGCCATTAAGCGAGCCGGAGCAAACGTAATTTTGACCTACTTCGCCAAAGAAGCAGCCCGACTTTTATGAGTAAACTCCTGATTCGTAATACCCGATTGGTTAATGAAGGGCAAATTGTAGAGACCGACGTACTGGTAGAAAATGGATTTATCGCCCAAATTAAATCTGGCCTGTCCGACGTGGGCGTTAACCAGATTATCGACGCTAAAGGAAAATATCTTTTGCCGGGCGTTATTGACGATCAGGTGCATTTTCGGGAGCCCGGTTTAACCCATAAAGCCACAATCCGATCTGAAGCGCGGGCGGCTGTGGCTGGTGGCATTACGAGTTTTATGGAGATGCCCAACACCGTTCCGAATGCGCTGACGCAGGAGTTGCTTGCTCAGAAATACGACATTGCGGCTCATACCTCGCTGGCCAATTACTCGTTTTTCATGGGCGCATCGAACAACAATCTCGATGAAGTCCTGCGAACTGACCCTAATACGGTTTGCGGGATTAAAGTGTTTATGGGTTCGTCAACGGGGAATATGCTGGTTGATAATGAGCAGGTTCTGGACGGTTTATTCCGACAAAGCCCGATGCTTATTGCTACTCATTGCGAAGATGAAGCTACTATACGCGTTAATACAGAACACTATAAAGCGGAGTATGGCGATCATGCAACGGCAGGTCTACATCCATTAATCCGCGATGAGCACGCTTGCTTTAAATCGTCGTCGCTTGCCGTCGAACTGGCCCGGCAACACAACGCCCGTTTGCACGTGTTGCATATTTCAACCGCCGACGAACTGGCTTTATTTGATAACAAATTGCCCTTGGCTGAAAAGCGTATTACGGCCGAAGTGTGTGTACATCATCTCTGGTTTGATAGCACTGATTATGCGACGCTCGGCAATCAAATCAAGTGTAATCCCGCTATTAAAGCACCCTACCACAAAGAAGCTCTTTTGGCCGCGTTGATAGATGATCGTTTAGACATAGTTGCCACCGACCACGCCCCACATACCTGGGAGGAAAAACAACAACCGTATTGGCAGGCTCCATCTGGATTGCCACTGGTGCAACACCCACTGTTACTGATGCTCGACTTCGTGGCGCAGGGCAAATTATCTCTCGAAACGGTTGTCCGCAAGATGTGTCATGCCCCCGCCGATTGTTTCCAAATAGACCGGCGTGGTTATGTTCGTGAAGGCTACTGGGCCGATCTGGTTTTGGTTGATACCGATAAACCAATGACGGTCTCCAAGCAAAATATTCTGTATCAGTGCGGCTGGTCACCCCTGGAAGGACATACCTTTGGAGCCAGCGTCACGCACACAATCGTATCGGGCAAGCTGGTTTATGAAAATGGTCAGTTTATCAATAATATACCGGGTGAACGTTTGCTATTTGACCGATAGAATAGAAAAAATTAGTTAAAAACCTTGTGCAATCGGCTTTGAGAGCCGTATCTTTGCAATCCCAATGCGGGGAAACGCACTGCCGAAGTGGTGAAATTGGTAGACACGCACGTTTCAGGGGCGTGTGTCTTTACGGACATGCGAGTTCGAGTCTCGCCTTCGGCACATTAATAAGGCCTTCAATCAACCGATTGAGGGCTTTTTGTTTTATCGGGGATAGAATTTTCAAGTCGCTAATGTCTCCATAAACAAAGGACTATCGCTTAATTCTTACTGCTGTGGATACGCGGTTACTCAAAACACAAGCATTAATATTCAATTAAAAGAAGCGGATGTGATAATTATTTGTCTAAAAACTATGTAGAATTAGACCAGATAATAATCTCACATGATCAATGTCCTAATTGCGGATCATCAAACATTCACTCGGGAAGGAGTAATATCTGTTTTATCTACGAGTAGTGATATTCAGGTTGTTGGCACGGCTACATCACTTACTGAACTGGAACAATTGTTTACCCAATTTAAGCCAGAAGTAATTATCATGGATTATTATTTTAGTCCATATATCACTATTCAGGACTTCAAAAAAAACCATGCTCAATTTAAATCGGCCCATATCTTAGCCTTTTCAAATCGGCAATCCAAAAGTGAGATTCTCGATGTTATTGAACAGGGAGTAAAGAATTATATATGTAAAGAATGCAGTCGTGACGAACTAATAATGGCTATTTATGCCACCGCTAAAGGCGAGCAGTTCTTTTGTAAGAATACATTACAAGAACTTTTTGGGGATAGATTGCCGAAAAAAAAAGATGATAATGGGCCAATGCTAACTTTCCGTGAAACGGAAATTGTCCGGCTAATAGCTGATGGTATGGCTAATAGAGATATTGCAGAAAAACTGTTTTTAAGTATTCATACAGTTAAGACACATCGTAAGAATATTATAAAAAAACTTGGATTTACGTTCAAGAATGCCTCCGATCTCGTTTTTCTACTCGATTACCTGAACGATATGTTGGCTGGGACTGTGCAAAGTAAAAGCTTGGCTTAATTTTGGCTCTTGTTGGAAGCAGTTAGCTTCCCGAACTAGTTTCGTATCATCATCCTTTCGAGGTTTTATCTCCTAATCAGGACAGACCCATAGTATTTTGACCAAGGCTTTAGAGAATCAGCATAAATTGTAATGTGGACCACTCACATAAAATTAACTGATTCTGACAACCTTAATTAAGTAAAAGTTATTTAGACTAATGCTAAATATACCTCCTCGGGGGTATTGTTGCGCCCTATTGCCGCATCTAATTTTGTGCCGAAATACAATTCATTGTAACGGTCCATCATGAAAAAATGCTTTACCGCACTCTGTATACTATCAGCAGTGCTTCTTCTCACAGTAAGTTGCAGTAAGTCATCCGATTCAGTTGATCCGGTTCCAACGTACACTGTTCCAACAAGCTATACATTCGTTAACACCAATTTTTCAGATGCTACGACTCGTTTGGGTATGGTAACTGAAATGTCTAACCTCATGAAAAATGCCACGACTGGTGTTTTGGATGGGGTAAAACTGAAAAACATGTTTGCCAACGTCGGTTCTCCTTTTACAACCGCAGCCTACAATACATCAGGTTTACAGATTAAAGATCAATGCTTTGCGCTTTTGCAAACCGATGTAGTCAGTTATATAGATAGCTTGGTAAAAGTGAGTCAATCGGGGGTTCCCGCCAGCCGGGGCGTTGCTGGCGTAGGTGCTAGTTCAGCCAATGCAGCCTCCAAATATGCGTTGACGGCAACAGGCGTTAATTATGCACAAGTATTCAATAAAAGCATCATGGGCGGTTTGATCACCTACCAGATTGTCAATAATTATATGGATGGTGGTATCGCATCATCCGTCGATAATTCAACTGTTATTCCGGGTAGCGGAACGGCTATGGAGCACAATTGGGATCTGGCGTTTGGCTACTGGGGTGTTCCAACGGATTTTCCAACCAATAAAACGGGCGCTAAATTGTGGGGAAGCTACAGCACACAGGTTGATTCGGGCTACCATGCCAACCGCATTCTGATTGATGCTTTCCTCAAAGGAAGAGCGGCTATTAGTAATAAAGATAATGCGACCAAACTAGCGCAGGCTACAATTATCATGCAAACGTTTGAGCGGTTAACCGGCGCGGCTGCACTACAGGAAATCAAAGAAGTTAAGGAGTCCCTGAATGATAATATTTTGAGAAACAGTCGATTATCGGAGTGTTACGGTTTTATCAACTCATTACGATACAATCCAAAACGTAAGATCACTGATGCTCAGATCAATGCAATATTAGCCTTGTTCCCCAAAAACTTCTATGATCTGACACTAACTGACGTGAATAATATCAGGGATGCTGTTGCCAAACAGTATGACTTCGATAGTGTGAAAGATATTCTTTAATCAATTTCTGGCTGGTTGTAATCCAAGTAATACAGCAAGCTTAGTAGAACTAACCATCCGCATGTCTATCGTGCGGATGGTTTTACGTTAACAATATTCCTACTATGCGTAAACTAATTTATGCCGCTTTAGTGGCTGCTTCAACGTTTGTTATCACACAATCCTGCTCGAAATCGGATGTGGATACACCTGCTCAATCGTCATCGTTTGACCGTAAAGGTATGCTGACGAATATGAGTACAAATATCATTATTCCTGCTTACGCATCTTTTCAAACGGCGGTAGTTAACTTAGACGTTGCGGCTACGGCGTTTGCCGCCAATCCGGATAATGCTAAACTTACAGCGTTGCAAACGGCATTTCAGGTTGCTTATAAGCAATGGCAATCCACTTCCGTATTTGAATTTGGGCCTGCTGAGCAAGTAAATCTGCGAATTAACACGAATACTTATCCTGCTGATATTGCGCAGATAAACACCAATGTTAGCGCTGGCACATACAACCCAAGTTTGCTGGCCAACCTTGCTGCAAAGGGCCTTCCAGCGCTCGACTACTTGTTATTTGGTGTTGGTGCCGATAATAGCGCCATTCTGCTACAATACACCTCAGATGGTAAAGCGACGAACAGAAAAACCTATCTGACTACCTTAACGGCTGAATTAAAGACCAACGCAACGACTGTGTCAACGGCTTGGAATACCGCTTACCCGGCTACATTTATCAATGCTGCCGGTACAGATGTGGGTAGTTCGGCAGGGCAACTGGTTAATCAACTGATTTATGACTACGAAATTCTTAAAAATTATGAGATTGGTATTCCTGCCGGTGTACAGTCGATGGGAACAACGTATCCAGATAAGGTTCAGGGGTATTATTCCAAAATGTCAGTTCAGTTAACTCTGTTGCATATACAGGCCATACAAGCTATTTATTTGGGCAAAAGTGCGCAGGGGGATGGATTGGGACTGGATGATTATTTAACGTCGGCCAACGCAAAATACAGTGATGGAACTCCATTAAACGATAAGATCAATAATCAGTTTGCAGCAGCTATTGCCAAGTTGCAAACTTTAACAGATCCCTTGTCTGATCAAATTAAAGCAAGTCCAACTACCGTAACGGCTGCTTATACAGAACTGCAAAAACTCACGGTATTGCTCAAAACGGATATGACTTCGTCTTTAGCTATCCTGATAACCTACGGAGATAACGACGGAGATTAAGGGCATGTTCGATTTTGTGAAACAGCCATTGAGTTCCTTTTTCAAGGCGCCAAGGCATATTGCTCCACTTGCTGTACTCAGGATGGCATTTGGGAGCATTATGCTGGTCAGTACCGTTCGCTTTATAGTAAAAGGTTGGGTTTCGGCATTTTACATTATTCCCAAATTTCATTTTACTTTTTATGGCTTTGATTGGGTAAGACCCTTGGGCGCAACGGGGATGTACCTATTGTTTGGGAGCCTCGTTGTGTCCACTATGCTGATTATCATTGGACTGTTTTACCGAGTAGCCATCCTTACTTTTTTCCTGGGATTCACGTACATAGAACTGATTGATAAAACCACGTATCTCAACCATTATTACTTTATCAGTGTAATGGCCTTCTTGATGATTCTGGTCCCGGCGCATCGGTATTTCTCTGTTGATGTAGTACGTAAGCCACAGCTATTGGTAACCCAGGTGCCCCGCTGGACCATCGACATAGTTAAATTACAGTTGTTATTGGTCTACTTTTTTGCCGGGCTCTCCAAACTAAACTACGACTGGCTGATAGCCGCCATGCCCCTCAGAATATGGTTGCCAGCCAATGCCCATTTACCCATAATCGGCGGCTTGATGACTCAGACATGGGTAGCTTATGTATTTAGTTGGTTTGGGGCTTTATTTGATTTAGGTATTGGGTTTTTATTGCTCAATGCCAGAACCAGAAAGACAGCTTATTTGACGGTTATTGTTTTTCATCTGGCAACCGGCTGGCTTTTTAACATCGGCATGTTTCCTTACATAATGATTTGTGTTACCATTATTTTCTTTTCAGGACATACACATCTCAAGATTATAAGTTTGTTAAGACGTATTGGCGCAACATCAAGAACTCATATTGTGCCAATACGTCTTTATCAACTATCTGCGCCTAAATGCAATATCATCGGGGCAATTTTATTCGTGCATTTTACAATTCAGCTATTACTGCCATTTCGATTTCTATTTTATCCCGGCAGCCTTTACTGGACTGAGGAAGGCTACCGATTTTCGTGGCGTGTTATGCTAATGGAAAAAGGAGGAACTACTTTTTTTCATGTGAAAGACCCTCAAACGGGCAAGCAGTCTGAAGTTCTCAATTCTCAGTACCTCACCACTTTGCAGGAGAAAATGATGGTTACCCAGCCGGATATGATCCTGCAATTCGCTCATTTTCTTGCTCAGGCCTATCAGAAAAAGGGCATCGAAAATCCTATCGTAACTGCCGAAAGCTATATAACTCTTAACGGAAGTGGTAGCCGATTGTATATTGACAGTACGGTAAATCTGGCGGAAGAACAGGAAACGTTCGGCCACAAAAAATGGATTCTTCCATTGCAAAAGCAAAACAAATGAAACGAGTTTTTATACTGATTATCTTAATGCTGATTTTTATTTCCCTCAAATCAGTAGCGCAAACGTTTACGGTAAGCGGTAGAATTAAAACAGCTTTGGGTGAAGGGATTGCTAATGCGTCTGTGTTTATTAAAAATACTGACTATTTGGTAGCCTGTGATACACTGGGTAATTATAAATTGAAAGATGTTAAGTCCGGTAACTATATACTTACCGTTTCTGCTGTGGGATATAAATCGGCGAGTCAGGTAATAAAAATTAGTGATAATACAATTATTAATCTGGTGTTGGAGGAAGCTGTTCAGCAATTGGATGCTGTTAAAATAAAAGCAGAGCAGGAAAAAACGTTTGGTGTTACCCGATTAAAAGGAGTTGAAGGAACCAATATTAACGAAGGCAAAAAAAGTGAAGTAATAGTACTGAGCGATCTTGTTGCTAATCAAGCCACTAATAATAGCAGGCAAATTTATGCTAAAGTAGCTGGACTAAATATATGGGAAAATGATGGCGCCGGTATTCAGTTAGGCATCGGTGGTAGAGGGTTAAATCCGAATCGGGTAACTAATTTTAATACCCGGCAAAATGGATATGATATCAGTGCCGATGCACTGGGTTATCCGGAAAGCTATTATTCGCCACCGGCAGAGTTGACAGAACGAATAGAAATATTAAGAGGTGCTGCGTCTTTACAATATGGAACCCAGTTTGGCGGACTCATTAATTTTAAACTGAAAGAAGGTGCAGCCAATAAACCTATTGAAGTTACGTCGCGGGAGACCGCCGGTTCATGGGGATTCTTTAACACGACGAATAGTATTGGTGGCACGGTGAAAAAGGTGCAGTATTATACGTTTTTTCAGCATAAAGTTGGAAACGGCTGGCGGCCTAATGCTGAGTTTCACGTCAATACTGCGTATGCTGCGGCTACCTATAGGCCCACCGAAAAATTGGCAATAACCGTCCAATATACCTATATGGATTATCTAGCTCACCAGCCCGGTGGCCTTACCGATGCCGAATTTGCTCTTAATTCCCGCCAATCGGTACGGTCGCGAAACTGGTTCAACGTGAACTGGAATTTGGGAGCCGTACTGGTAGATTACCAACTAAGCGAGCGATTACGGTTTAATTCTCGTTTTTTTGGTTTATCAGCTGGACGATATGCGTTGGGTAATCTAGACTTTATTAATCGGGCCGATCCGGGAAATGCCAGAGATTTGTATAAAGATAAGTATACAAATTATGGTAATGAAAGTCGGCTATTATACACTTATAAAATCAAGAATAACCCACAAAATTTATTGGTAGGCGTACGCTATTATAGAGGATTAACGAACCGCCAGCAAGGATTGGGGAATAACGGTTCTATGGGTACTACATCGGACTTTAATTACGTCAACTCAGATGAATACGCTTACTCTAAATATACTTTTCCTAATTATAATGTTTCTTTATTTGCTGAGAACATTATTCGAGTCAATCCTAAATTAAGTATTGTTCCGGGAATTCGATTTGAGAATATTATTACCAGAGCTGATGGATTTTATTCTATTATCAACAAAGACCAGGCCGGTAATATTATTTATCATCAACAAGTACAGGAAAATAAAAATAACACCCGGCATTTTATCATTGGTGGTATTGGGCTAAGTTATTTTCAGAGTCAGGCTATTCAGCTTTACGCTAACATATCTCAAAACTATAGGGCCATTAATTTTAATGATATTCACTCAGTAAACCCAAATATACAGGTAGATCCAAACTTGCAGGACGAAAAAGGCTATACCGCTGATTTAGGCATGAGAGGAAATTTGTCAGGTGTATTTAATTACGATATCAGCTTATTTAGTGTCAACTACGATAATAGAATTGGTACGGTGCAAAAATCAGATCCTGTCACGTTTAACGTGTACCGATATCGTACCAATGTTTCGCAGTCCAGAAGCTTGGGTCTGGAATCATTTGCCGAATTAGAATTACTACATTTTATTCGTAAACAACTGAGTACTACGAAACTGTCTGTGTTTACTAATCTTGCCCTGATTAATGCCCGCTATATTAATAGCAGCGAACCCGCTTACCAGAATAAAAAAGTTGAACTTGCTCCCGACGTTATTTTTAAAACGGGGCTATCGTATCAAAATAATAGATTTTCGGCCAGTTACCAAGTGTCCTACACCAGTGTGCAGTTTACCGATGCAACCAATGCGGTGTTTACTTCCAATGCGATAGACGGTTTGGTGCCCGCTTATACAGTGATGGACTTGTCAGCTTATTACAAAATAAGCAAAATCTTTACGCTGCAAGGGTCAATTAACAATCTGGCAAACCGTAGCTATTTTACCCGTCGCGCCGATAGTTACCCTGGACCAGGCATTATACCGGCCGACGCTCGTAGCTTTTTTCTGACAGTACAGGTTAAGTTATAAATAGCACGAAGTCAATGTGATAGTTGCTTTTAGATCATTTCAATTTGTGCCCAGGCAGTCTTTTTATAGTGCCGAAGCAAGGCCCAAAACACAATAGCAGACACCGGAATGGCTATCCAGACACCGTATGGTATGAATGTCAGACCGAAATGTGAAAAGCCAACAATTGCTAAAACAATGCTGACCAGTAAGCCACGAGCCGTATTGTTCTGTTTGAGCGCATCGGGCGCTATTGAAAATGGCATATAACGTGTTGACAAGAGAGCCGCACTAATTAGCATTACCAATGAATTGCTGAATGCCAGCAACACGTCGCTGATTTTGTCAATGCCATAACGGAATAAAATATAACCCGCCAGCAATACATAAAAAGGTGTTAATAGTTTAACTATCAAGGCCTTTAAAGAGCCAGCAAGCACATCGCCGGGGGCTTGAATTGGCGCACTACCGTAAACCCAGGAGGCTCGGTAACTGTCTGAAATGCTAAGTTGGTACTGGGCTACCATGACGTAGAGACCCGCGAAATAAAGGGCGAACAGATAAAAAAATCCGCTCGATCCAATACTTCGGCTCTGGAAAGACATGGCCACAACATACGCCAGCCCAAACCCTAACTGTGGATAGGTTTTAAGTTTGAATTTACGATCTCGGCCAGTGATGCGCCATGTAAAGGCAAAAGCGGCTCGCTCGAGGGGATTATTTGTGAACCAGACCGATAACTGCTCTAGCCAATTTGTTTTACCCAGCTTTGCCTGTTGTGACGACAGGGTAGATAACTCTGGACGACTTTCGGCGTCAATAACACTTAGTTTTTGCGTAAAATCCGCCGTTAAAAAGCGGTTCATAAACCACAAGCCAGCAAATGGCATGAACAGGGCTAAGGCGCCAAAAATTAGATGAGTTGAGTCAAAAATGGGTTGAATAAGGGTGTCGACTGTGCCTGCCATCCACATCGGTGGAATCAGGTAATGCCACCATTTGTGCTCGACAACTTGCGTTAATATATCTTGAGAGTCGATCAGGCGAGGTAAAAGTTGATAACCGCCGTAGAATAGGACAGCCATCACAATCTGGAAATAGTTGATTACCTCGCGAAGCTTTTCCTCGCTAATAAAACGCATCAACACTAAGTAAAATACATTGGTCAGAAAGACCATTAACACCGCTGATAACAAACTCATAACTAAGAAAGCCAGCCCTGGCAGTGGACCAAATCGATACGAAACTACCAGGATACCACCCACTGATAGAGACAGTGCAATGGCGAACAAATAGCTGGTAATGTGTACGATGCGAGCCATCCACAGGGTTCGGCTGCTAACGGGGCGGGGCAAAATAATCTGATTATCGGAAGAATCCAGAATGACCGATGAGAAATCGGAGATGAGCGTCATGGCGCATAACGCCATAATATATGAGAACTGCAAAGTGAGCGGAAAAAACAGCCTGTCTCGCTCTGGAGTTAACAGCATTGCTAAACTAATCAGCCCACCAATGAACGCGTAAACCCCCAAAATACGGGTAAAGTTACTGTTGCTCTCCGCCGATGATTTTCCATAACGCCCCAAACTAACGACGCTCCGGCGGTTATCCATAATCAATTTTACATGCACAATAGCGCGCAATTGGCCATAATCAGCGCCTAATAGTCGAAATAACGACTGCACCCGGTCAAGGAGCCATAGAATAAGGCTTGTCATACCGATCAGTTTTTAAGCGCGTGAATAAACTCTTCAGCTATGCCCGTTTGTCCATCACTACCTGTAAGCTGAGCAAACAGTTGTTCGAGTGATTCAGGGCGCTGGTGCTGTAGTTCAGCAAAGGTGCCATCGGCAATAATCTGACCCTGACTAATAATAATGATGCGGTCCGAGATCTTTTCCACCACATCCATGATGTGCGAACTGTAGAAAATGGTTTTGCCACTGTTGGCTAACTGCCGCATTATTTCTTTGACAAGCACAACAGCGTTGGCATCCAGACCCGATAATGGTTCATCCAAAAAAATGACATCGGGATTATGAATTAACCCTGAAATGAGAAGAACCTTCTGACGCATACCTTTGGAGAAAGTCGTCATTCGGGCATTGGCGTGGTCGCTAAGTTGAAAAAGGCGTAGCAGCTCGAGGGCTTTACGGTCAATGTGAACGGTATCTAACTCATAAAGCTGTCCAATGAACTGTAGATATTCCAACGGTGTCAGTGTATCATACAGAGCCGCATTTTCAGGAACGTAGCCAATTCGACGTTTGATTTCGAGCGACTGCGTTTTTACGTCCATGCCTAACACCGTGGCCTCGCCCGTATAATCGGGTAGCATACCAATCAGGATTTTGATTGTGGTCGATTTGCCTGCTCCATTTGGGCCAATATAACCCACGATCTGGCCGGATGAAACGCTCAGATCGATGCCCTTTAAGACGGGCGTTGACCCGTACGATTTGTAAACAGTCTGGAGTTGGATAACAGGGGGCGGGTTCATTAATCAGGTGGTTCGGTTGTGATTAAATTTACGTAAAAAGTCCCGCTCAGCAACAAGCTAAACGGGACTTTTGGTAAGCAGACAGGAAGAATGGTTACGCAAGCACTTCTTCGCTTTCCACTAAATTGTGTTTCATCAAATACTCTGCGATTTGCACCGCGTTGGTTGCGGCTCCTTTGCGGAGATTGTCAGCCACGATCCACATGTTCAATGTTTTGGGCTGGCTCTCGTCGCGTCGGATACGACCAACAAATACTTCGTCTTTACCGTGGGCCGTCAAGGGCATTGGATAAATTTTATTAGCCGGATCGTCCTGTACGATAATGCCTTCGGCGTTGGTCAAGATATCAACCACCTCACTTAGGTCAAACTCGTTTTCAAACTCAACGTTTACCGCTTCGGAGTGACCACCGATTGTTGGAATACGAACCGTTGTGGCCGTAACCTGAATCGAGTCATCGCCCATGATTTTTTTGGTTTCGTTGACCATTTTCATCTCTTCTTTGGTATAACCGTTGTCGAGGAAAACGTCGATGTGGGGCAATACGTTAAGGTCGATTGGATGCGGATATACTTTCTCAACACCTTGTTTGCCAGCTCGTTCTGCAAAAAGCTGATCGACAGCCGCTTTACCTGTTCCGGTTACAGACTGATACGTTGACACGACAACACGTTTGATTTTATACCGGTCATGAAGCGGTTTTAACGCAACGACCATCTGAATAGTTGAGCAATTCGGGTTGGCGATAATTTTATCGTCAGCCGTTAGCACATCGGCGTTTACTTCGGGCACGACCAGTTTTTTGGTTGGGTCCATACGCCAGGCCGACGAGTTATCCACAACAATGATACCGGCTTCGGCAAATTTTGGCGCTAACGCAAGCGATGTACCACCACCAGCCGAAAAAATCGCAATGGCGGGTTTGGCAGCAATGGCATCCTCGAAGCTAACAATTGTGTAGGCTTTACCCTTAAACTCAACCTGTTTACCAACCGACCGCTCGGAAGCAACGGGGATGAGTTCAGATACGGGGAAGTTACGTTCTGCCAGAACCTTCAGGATTTCACTACCGACTAAGCCAGTAGCCCCAACGACTGCGATTTTCATTTTAGTAATGCGGAACGGGCAATGCCGTGGAAATCCGCGTTTAAGTGATTAATAAAAAGCGGGTCCTTGTCCGCCATACAATTTGGAGTGCAAAAATACGGCAAAACTTTGACGCACAGGAAATATAGTCTAAAAAAGTTAGAAACGGCCATGTAAACCAAGCCCCGAATTAGATAAGGACGAATAGGGCGTTAGCTGCCACGATATACCGCGTTGCTTCAACGCTCTGTTATAATATTGCACCGAACGTCGTACATGCTGACCGGGCATATTTAATCCCCAGCCGATCCCTACCATAATTGCTCCAGTCAACAGAGTAAGCCCTCCTGCCGCGTAAGTATTTTGTCGCTGAGTGTCAATACCGGTTTGATAACCAGCGATTTGTCCACCATACACCATGCTACCGGAAGATCCACCACAGGCATAACCCGTTGGGCAAACATAAGGCTGTTGAATTGTAAATTTTCCATCGGCCCCCGGCCCGTTCGATCCCATAATTATTCCGCCAACAATCATTGACGTAAGCCCACCCGCAATGAGCCAGGCTCCGGCTTTTCGGCTGTTAATGTAGGCATTAAACTCATGGATGGCTTCTGGATTACCCGAAGCCATAATATAGGGTCCTAAATCTTTCGCTCGCCGAACATCAAGACCGTCATACGTATATTGGGTCCGCACACTTCTGCCATAACGGCCATTATAGGCTGGCAACAAATCACTTTCAATAGGCTTGAGATTCTCCTGACGATACGGTAATAAAGAGGGGGATAGAGAATCTGTCTGTGCCCATAGTCCGAATGGGCATACTAGTAGAAGTAACAGCAGAAGGCTTTTCATAGTAGTTGGTAGATTTTGAAGAAAGTTAACAACTACTGTGAAAATACAGATTAAAAAGTGAATAAACGTTGATTAAGTATTCTTAATTGAAGATATAAATTTGTTTTGGTGTTAGGCAAACGTCCAATGCCATATCGGTCTCTTCCACATCGTCAATTTGCTTAACTGGTTCAAATAGCGATAAGCCAATTTTCAGGCAATCTGGTCGGCAATCGGCCAGAAAACGGTCGTAATACCCGCCACCATAACCAACACGATGGCCTTGCTGATTAAAGACAAGTAAGGGAACAAGAACGATGTGGAAATCAATGGGAAAGAAGGGTTGGTTGCCCTGAGTTGGCGGTTCCGGGATGCCCCAGCGATTTTCTACGAGCGGGATTTCGGGCGAAATTAAATAATGACTTAGCGTTCCCTGAGCAATATCGGTGACTGATGCAGCAACTTGAATATGCTTGAAAGCCGCCCATACATGACGAATAATTGGCCATGTATCAACTTCGTTCTTTCGCTGAATTGGTAGAAATGTGTGAAGAATACCCGGCTCGCTGGCTAGTTTATTTTTTGCCAAAAAGTTGAAAAACAGTTCTGCAATCAACAGACTCCGGCGGCTGACTTCATCGGCAGTCAGGGCTTTACGTTCAGTAAGAAATTCCTGGCGTAGCTCAACTTTTGTCATACATATGCTCCCGGCCAGCCTGGTGTATCAACTTTACTCCAGACAAAGTTGCATCCGGTAATCGAACGGATCGAATACTGACATCATTTTTTGCAGAAACGTTTTGTCGTTCAGATAAAACGACAGGAAATTTTCACTTCGTTCCTGCAAGCCGCCGTTAGGGAAAAGCTCATTTTTCACTGCCAGCAATTGCCGGACACCTGTTTCCTGATTGCGCTCTTCGGCACGTCGCATTTTCTTCTCGAGTCGGGCAACGGCATTAGCAAACCGCTTTGTTTCGGCCAAAACCGCTTTTTCGAGCGTTGGGTCAACCATCTGTGCTTTGTGCAGAATGGCGTCCAGTGCTTTATGAACGGTTTTGTTCTCGTTATCAAACTTGAGCGTATGGCGACTGTGTGTATCGACATACTCACGCTTGAGCTTAAGCGTATCCTGAAATAATTCTTCTGGTGTAAGACCGAGTTTGCAAATTCGTTTCGCACTTACGGCGGGTACATACATCGCAAAGTTGCGGGGCATCAGAATCGGGAACGGCGTTTGATAATGCTCAAATACACTTTTTAATTGTAACCAGTAGGGCACTTCTGACGGCCCGCCGATGTAAGCCAGATTAGGCAGGATAGTTTCCTGATACAACGGTCGCAGCACTACATTCGGGCTGAATCGTTCAGGATGTTCATTAAGCAAACTCACCACCTCGCTCTCCGAAAATTTTAGTTTGGTGTGCAACACCCGATAGGTACCGTCTTCAGTACGCTCAATTCGTTCACGAAGTTGATCATCAAGATAAAATAGGTTGATATCGCGTGGAGTTATGACAGTTTTATAGCCTAACGTTTCCAACAGTTCAGTCTGCTTATGGACTAACTCACCCGATTTCTGCTGTGTCAACTCATCGTGCATGACGGGAGCGAAAACACGTTTCAATGCCGCATCGTCAGCGTCTAAACAAACTAATCCTTCAGCGCCAAACAGTTCATTAACATAATGGCGGGCAGCATTGGCAAGAGTATTGTGTTTCAGATAGGCGTCCTCAAATAAAGACAATTTTTCTGGAATCTGGGAAAAAACGGTCTTTAACTCTTGTGGATTCATGCGGCCAACGGCACCACGTTGGGCCGTTTGCCAGGCATAATTTCGACCTAATAAAGAAAAATGGTTGATTTCGGCAAAATCGTGGTCTTCAGTCGCCATCCAGTATATCGGCACGAAATTATAGCTGGGGTAAGCTTCTTTTAATTGCTTGGCCAGATTAATCGTCGTGATGAGTTTGTAGATGATGTAAAGCGGACCCGTAAAAATATTGAGTTGGTGGCCCGTCGCAACTGTAAATGTATTAGGCTGAAGCAGCACCGAAAAGTCGGGCTTTGTGCTGATGTGCTGGTATTGCTGCTCAAGGGCGTCGACTAAAATCCGCCGTTTTGATTCGTCGAATACTTTGTCTTTTATTTGCCCCTCAAAGGCCACCTTATCAGGAAAACGGCTGTAAAAGGGTTTTAAACTATCTTTATTCGTAATGTAATCGAGGAAAAGAGGAGAAAACTGGCCGGTTGAGGTAAGCGGCAGGTACTGACAGTTCATGCGGTAGGCGGGGTTGCGTTTACCGGATTTTAACAACGAAAAAACCCGCAAGGTTCGACCGTGTTTCATTCAGCCCACGACTTAAGTCGTGGGCTAATAAATTAGGGTCAATAAAGTGAACCGTTCTAACGGTTTCGAGGCACTATTTATGTTGATGCACACCTCTATTATCAAATAAGGAGCTGATGATATCCTATACACTTACAACTTCTCCGTACAAATCAAACTCCTCGGCCTTGTCTATGCGGACATTGGCAAAGTCGCCCAGTCGCACATACTGGGTTGCCGGAACCAATACTTCATTGTCCACTTCTGGCGAATCAGCCTCGGTGCGACCGATAAAATAACCGCCCTCTTTCCGATCAAACAAAACCTTATACGTCTGGCCAATTTTCGCCTGATTCAATTCCTGCGAGATCCCTTGCTGAACTTCCATTAATTCATCGGCACGTTCCTGCTTTATATCGGCCGGAACATCGTCGGGCATGGAAAATGAGTGCGTATCATCTTCGTGCGAATAGGCAAACACACCTAACCGATCGAAACGCATCCGCTCAACAAAATCATACGTTTCCTGAAACATAGCTTCCGTTTCGCCGGGGTGACCTGCAATCAGCGTTGTCCGTAGTGTAATGCCCGGCACGCGTTCCCGAATGGTTTGAATCAAATTTTCGGTTTTCTCGCGCGTAATTCCCCGACGCATGAGCTTCAGCAATTCAGTTGAGCCGGTTTGCAACGGCATATCCAGGTAGTTGCAAACGTTTGGCCGGTCGCGCATTACGTCCAAAACTTCCAGCGGAAAGCCCGAAGGATAAGCGTACTGCAACCGAATCCAATCAATACCTTCTACGTCGGCCAATTGGTCAATAAGGTCGGCAAGGTTGCGTTTTTTATAAATGTCGAGCCCATAATAGGTCAAATCTTGGGCAATCAGAATCAGTTCTTTCGTGCCTCGGCGTGCCAGCGAACGCGCTTCGGTTAATAATTCCTCTATCGGGCGCGATACGTGGCCACCGCGCATCAATGGGATAGCACAGAACGAGCAGGGGCGGTCGCAGCCTTCCGCAATTTTAAGGTATGCGTAATGAGTTGGCGTTGTCAGCAACCGTTCACCAACAAGTTCGTGCTTATAATCAGCCCGAAGTGTTTTCAGCATTCGGGGAAGTTCGTTGGTGCCAAACCAGGCATCGACGGTTGGCATCTCGATTTCGAGTTCGTCTTTATATCGGTGCGAAAGGCAACCTGTTACATAAACTTTATCCACTATACCCGCTTCTTTGGCGTCTACATAGCGCAAAATGGTATTGATGGATTCTTCCTTGGCATTATCAATGAAGCCACACGTATTGATGACAACAATGTTAGCGTCGTCTTTTTTCGATTCGTGCGTCACGTTCATGCCGTTGCCCCTTAGTTGCGTAAATAGCACTTCCGAATCCACAAGGTTCTTTGAGCAACCGAGCGTGACGATGTTAATTTTATTGGTACGTATTCCTTTGGTTTTCATACAAGTACGCAGACAGTAGCCTGCTTCGAATAGCAAAATAGCGGACGTAAACCGCCATGGCGGACGGTCCGCCTTAATTAAAATACAGCCTGATGCGTAATCGCCACCGTTACGGTAATCGTGTGGTTTCTTTGTACGCTGACTGGAAAAATATTATTATGTGTATCTGACAAATTTGCATATAAACCTTTCGGTTCGCGAACCAGCACCGAGTATTGACCAACCGGCAGGCTCACGCAAAACTTACCATCCTTACCAGATTTAACAGTTTGAATGGGTTTAGCTTCCCCAACAGAATTTATGAAACCATTTTCACCGGTTTCCACCTGACTCATGTTCAGGAGTGGGAAAAACAGAACTTCACGCTCACTGGGTGTACCATCAGGATTAGGCCGGGAAGAACCAGGGCTGGGCATATAGTTGCCACGTTTTACAACGACAATTCCACAAATACCCTGCTTAACGACGGTCTTTGCTGATTTTCGGGCGGTGTGCTTTTGAGCGCAGGTAGTCAGTGATAAACTGAATATCAGTAGCGACAGATAAATGAACGTCTTAACCATTATTTTTGAAAAACGAATCCACGAACTCCATTTTATTGAAGGTCTGCAAGTCATCTATCTTTTCACCCACGCCAATGTATTTGACCGGAATCTTAAACTGATCCGATATGCCAATGACGACTCCACCTTTTGCGGTGCCATCGAGTTTCGTAATGGCCAAAGCTGTAACCTCCGTTGCTTTGGTGAACTCGGTCGCCTGAATGAACGCGTTCTGCCCAGTCGATCCATCGAGTACTAAAAGTACTTCATGGGGTGCATCAGGCGTAAATTTTTGCATCACGCGCTTAATTTTTGTCAACTCATTCATCAAGTTAACCTTCGTATGCAATCGGCCGGCGGTGTCAATAATAACGACGTCGGCACCAATTTCAGTAGCTTTTTTTACGGCATCAAAGGCAACAGCCGAGGGGTCAGTATTCATGCCGTGCGAAACAACGGGAACACCTACGCGATCGCCCCAGAGTTTAAGCTGGTCAACGGCAGCAGCCCGGAATGTATCACCCGCACCTAACACCACTTTTTTACCCCGTTTGTGAAATTGCGCAGCCAGCTTGCCAATGGTCGTTGTCTTACCAACGCCGTTAACACCCACAACCATAATTACATAGGGTTTTTTGCCCATAGGTAAAGAAAAATCGTCGGCGACATCAACCGTATTATTATCAGACAGTAAAGCTGCAATTTCTTCACGTAGAATGCGGTCTAGTTGGTCCGTCCCAACGTATTTATCGCGGGCAACGCGTTCTTCAATTCGACGAATGATTTTGACTGTCGTTTCAACTCCTACGTCTGAAGAAATAAGTACGTTTTCAACCTCATCCAGCACGTCTTCGTCAACGGTTGACTTTCCAACAACTGCCCGGCCAAGCTTAGAAAAAAAACTATCTTTTGTCTTCTCTAAACCTTTGTCGAGCGTTTCTTTTTTTTCTTTTGAGAATAAACCAAATAGGGCCATAGGATAGCGTCAGTGAGTTGGTCGGTTATCAGTAAGACAGTTTTACATTACATAATTACTCACTGACTGGCTGACTCACTAACTGACCTAACTGTTTTTTAATAAAAAAAAGTCCCACAGAACCGTTGACGGCTGTGGGACGAATGTCTTTGTGCAGGAAGCTAACTTTTCTAACGCTTAGCTTTTCAGCGCAGCCTGTACTTCGTCAACCGGGACCATTTCTTCTTTGAAGGTATAAGCGCCAGTCTTAGGCGACTTAACAGCTTTGATAATCTTGGCAAATGCCTTGCCGTTATCCTTCGTTTTCAGGGTTGCAACTACCTTTTTTGCCATGTCTCGTAGTGGTTAGAGGTAAATGATTAATGGCTGTGGTTCGTTGAACCGCTGGCCAATAATCACCAACCGCTTATTTAATTTCTTTGTGCAGCGTTACTTTTTTAAGGAACGGATTGTACTTCTTCCGCTCAATACGAGCCGGAGTATTTTTCCGGTTTTTCGTAGTAATGTACCGGGACATGCCAGGAACACCGCTGTCTTTCTGTTCGGTGCACTCCAGAATAACCTGGATTCTATTGGCGCCTTTCTTTGCCATTGCTAAAGTTCGTTTTCTCGATAAGGAGGGCAAAGGTACGAAATTTCTTTTACTTAGCCAATAGCTTGTTGAGAAAAACTGATGATTTGTAGCGAATTAGGTCAGAAAAGCCTGTAACGTTTGCCATTGGGTAGCCGACTTTCGACCTTTGAGGTTGTAATGGCACAAACAGACTCTGGCTGTTTGATTTTGCCCTGATAATAGCCAGAACCTGGTTGTGCTAATCAATGAATACTCAAACGATCCAATACGAATACGCACCGGGGCATTTTCGAGCGTCGGAACCGAGTGTATATACGCCGGAAATGCTCAGCGAAGGCGAGATGATTCTGAACATGGGTCCCCAACATCCATCGACGCATGGCGTGCTGCGACTTGAAGTTGTTACAAACGGCGAAATTATTGTTGATGTGGTGCCACACCTCGGTTATCTACACCGCTGTTTTGAGAAACATGCCCAGTCGCTCCCGTTTAATCAGACAATTCCATTTGTAGATCGACTCGATTATCTGGCGGCCATGAACGCCGAACACGCGTTTGTAATGGGTGTCGAAAAAATGCTGGGAATTCAAAACGATATTCCCAAGCGTACCGAATACATCCGGGTGTTAGTGGCCGAACTAAATCGAATTGCGGCTCACTTTGTTGGTATTGGTACATATGCCCTCGATATGGGTGCTTATACTGCTTTTCTGTGGCTGATGCGCGATCGTGAACATATTCAGCGACTCCTGGAATGGGTTAGTGGGGCCCGAATGCTATATAATTATATTTGGGTTGGCGGGTTATTTTACGATCTTCCGGTAGGTTTTGAAGAGCGATGCCGCGAATTTATTACCTATCTCAAACCCAAGCTGGTTGAGTTGCAGCAGTTGGTAATCGAAAACGAAATCTTTATCAAACGAACGGCCAATGTCGGTGTTTTACCTCTGGCTGTAGCCATCAATTATGGCTGCACAGGTCCGATGTTGCGCGGCTCGGGACTACGTTATGATCTTCGGCGAGTGGATGGTTACTCAGTTTATCCCGAATTGGATTTTGACATTCCAATTGGTGAAGGATTAGTAGGCACCGTTGGCGATTGCTGGGACCGGAACAATGTTCGGGTGTTGGAGTGTCATGAGTCCATCCGGATCACAGAACAATGTCTGGATCAGCTACTTGGGGATCATAAGCGGACCAGAGACTATGATCCCCAAGCTATAGTACCGAAGAAAATCCGGCCGAAAGCAATGGATTTTTATGCCCGCGCCGAAAGCGCCAAAGGTGAACTTGGTTTCTTTTTTCGGACAGATGGAAAATCGGATGTGCCGATACGTTGTAAGGCCCGGTCTTGCTGCTTTCATAACCTGTCGGTTATCAGCGAAATCAGCCGGGGGGCCATGCTAGCCGATTTAGTGGCTATTATTGGGTCAATTGATGTGGTGATGGGCGAAGTTGACCGGTAGGATCCAGATTCTAGGCCAACACGTAAATGTCTTGTGTATTCCGACCCAACCCATCATAATCCAGGCCGTAACCTAACACAAAACGATTTTCAATTTCAAAACCGACGTAGTGCAAATCGAGTTTCTCCTTTAGCGCGGTTGGTTTGAATAACAGCGTCGCAATTGTAAGCGATGATGGATCTTTAGCCCGGAGTTGATTACATACTTCGTGTAATGTAAAGCCCGTATCGACGATGTCTTCGACAACAATCAGATCGCGACCTTCGATGGATTCACTCAGGCCCAGAATCTGTTTAATTTGACCACTGGACTCCGTTGCTTCGTAGGAAGCTACCCGAATAAAGGTGATTTCGCAGGATATCGTCAGGTGTTTGGCCAAGTCGGCAGCGAATAAAAAGGCACCATTTAGAACAACCACAATTAGCGGCTGTTTGTCGGCGTACTCCTGATTGATTTGTTTAGCTAATTCCTGAATTCGCTCCTGAATGGCTTCTGCGGGAATAAACGGGACAAACGTTTTGTCTTTAATCGTCATCATATCGATGTATTGGGGACGCAAAGATACATTGATGGTGAAGTAGTGGGCAAAATTTTACCGAAAAATAAGCATGGGCAAACGGACGGATGCCAGATTACGTTGATATACTAACAAAGCTATTTTTAACGAATGAAGAAGATACTGTTGACGGTATGGCTAATTAGTCTGGCGGCTCTAGCCCAGGCCCAACTTTACGATCCGTCGGCGTTTGATAAAAAATACGACGGTCTGTTAAAGCACCCCGGCGTTCAGATTGAATCGGCGGAGGCCATCAATCAGATGTACAATTATAAATTCTACGATGCCGATAAGGAGTTTCGTTGGTTGCGGGTGCGCTATCCTAAGCATCCGATGCCTTACTTTTTGATGGGCCTAGCCGAGTGGTGGAAAATTGTGCCCAACACCGACATAACTGACTATGACACGCAATGCCTGGCTTATATGGACACGACCATTGCTATGGCTGAAAGGCTCTATGACAACAGCGAAAATAAACTTGAACCCGCATTTTTTCTGGCCGCTGCTTATGCTTTTAAAGGGCGTTTGTATTCTGAACGCAAAAAATGGACGAAGGCAACGTTTGCGGGTAAAAACGCGCTTAAGTATTTCGAGAAGTGCAAAGGCAATGCTGATTTTAGCCCGGAATTGCTGTTTGGCGATGGCATGTACAATTACTATGCGCAGTGGATTCCTGAAAACTACCCGCTGCTAAAGCCAATTCTGCTATTTTTTCCCAAAGGAAATAAAATAAATGGGATTAAGGAATTAGAAAAAACGGCAAACTCGGCTTTCTACACCCGCGTCGAGGCCAGATATTTTCTGGTTCAGATTTATAGCATGGAGAACCAGTACGATAAGGCTTACGAAATGTCGAAATACATGAATGAGCAGTATCCTGATAATCCATTTTTTGAGCGATACTTCGCCCGGTCGGCGTTTGTAACGGGGCGGCTGGCCGAAGCGGAGAAACTCTCCAAAGATATTCTGGCGAAAGTTGATCGCACGCAGGCGGGTTATGAGGGCGTAAGTGGTCGTACGGCGGCTTACATTCTAGCTTACGTTAACCACCTGTTTTATAAGAATATACCGGAGGCTAAAATCTATTATCAGAAGTCCATTGACTATGCCAAACAGACTAATGCTACTAATGCCGGTTATTATTGGTCGTCGGTAATGGGACTGGCCAAGATTGCGACTCAGGAAAAAAACTATGACCTGGCTCAATCGTACTTCAACGAAGTGATCGACAAGGCCGAGCGCAAGTCCAGCCAGTATAAGGAAGCTAAAAAAGCGCTGGACGACGCTAAGAAATCGCGTCGGGAAGAGCGAAGAAAACGAAAAGAGTAAGGTATAGGATGTATAATGTGGTTGGGAAACATAGATTATACATCCTACACCCTTCTTATCAGGGAATTGGTAATACTTTGCTTTCCTTAAACGTGGACATAATAACCATCGTTTGCGTGCTGGCAACCTCATCAATTTCGTTGATAACATCCAGCATTAGCCCCTGATACGAGGCAATATCCTTGGCAATAACTTTAAGTAAGAAATCGCCTGAACCCGTAATATGGTGGCATTCAATGATTTCCGGAATTTCGTTAACCTTTTCCACGAATGACATCGTGGTTTCTTTTTTGTGACCCACCAGAGTAACCATCACAAAAGTTGTAACACCAAGACCTATTTTCTCGCGGTTTAACTGAGCGTGGTAGCTTTGAATAATGCCCGATGTTTCGAGCTTCTTAACGCGTTCAAGTGTTGGTGCGGGAGAAAGGCCAATTTCTTTGGAAAGCTGAGCGTTGGTGATTTTGGCGTTGGCTTGCAGAATTTCTAAAACATTGCGATCTATCTGATCTAATTTCTGGCTCGACATAAATAAAGCAATCTGTTAATACTTAGTTACAAGACGGTACAAATTTACCATCTTTTAAAATAGAAAATTCTTAAAAGTTATTGGATTTCTACAAAATACAGAACAAATAATGCTAATCCTCTTTTAAAGCGGCACAAAATTAAGTTTATTCCAGTAGTTGCCAAATAGGATATTTATCGTTTGGTCATCTTGTTCAATGAAATAGCTCGTTGCTGGGGCGATTTAAACCGGGCGTTATCAACTGCCGATAAGGCTGTATGTTTGGTAGAACGGCCTTGTACCCTTGCTCGCCACCTTCGCCAGGAGGCTGGTTTTATTTCCTGACGCATTAACATAATTACGTCTTGTTCCGATAAACCAAATTGCGCTTCGATAGCCTCGAATGGAGTGCGATCCTCCCAAGCCATCTCAACAATGCGGTCGATGTCGCTATCTACTAAGTTTTGTATTTTGCTGGTTGATTTCATGGCGCTTAAACTTACTGATGTACCAAAGGGTTCTGAGTAAATGAAAATGCGCAAGAAGTCGGAACTTCCGACGAAACTCTGCCCGGTTTGTCACCGACCTTTTAGCTGGCGCAAGAAATGGGAGCGGGATTGGGCGAATGTCATTTATTGCAGCGATGCCTGTCGGTCAGAAGGTAAACGACAAAAAACGATTCCCGAACCATCGTAGGTGTGCCGGACTATAGCTATTTTTGGCAATTAACCCGCTCTGTCTGATGCGTCTGATTGCTTACGTTAGTTTATTTCTTTTCATATTTCTTAATGACAGCTGTCGGCAAGCCAAACCTGTTGCTGCCAAGAAGCCCGTTAGTAAGCCTATGCGCCCAGTTTCGGTAGCTCCGGCTCCGCCGAAAACGGCCGCTGTTAAACCGCCAGCACCAAAGCCCGTTGAACCAACGGTTATACTACCTTCCGCCGATACCCTTGAATTTGATGAAGCCACCAACCAGACAGCAAGCGAACGCGGACCGGTACCACCCAAGCGCGAATTCCGGGCGGTATGGATAGCAACGGTCGATAATATTGACTGGCCCAGTAAAAAAGGATTGCCCGTTGCCGATCAGCAACGTGAGATTATTGCGATGTTTGATCAACAACAGCAAATGGGCCTTAATGCTGTGGTCGTGCAGGTTCGGTCGGCAGCCGATGCGTTTTATGCCAAGAGCTCAGAACCTTGGTCGGAGTGGTTGACAGGTCAGCAGGGGCTGGCCCCAGATCCTTTTTATGATCCACTGGAGTTTATGATTGAGCAGGCTCACCAGCGTGGCTTGGAGTTTCATGCGTGGTTTAACCTCGACCGGGCCACGTTCAGTAAAGCCTCTAGTGTAGCCCCAACTAACATCATCTATCGTAAACCAGAATGGATGATGACGTATGGTGGGCGAAAACTTTTTAACCTCGGTCTGCCAGCCGTTCGCTCTTACATTGCGGGCGTTGTGGCCAATGTTGTCCGTGAATATGACGTTGATGGTATTCATTTCGACGATTATTTTTATCCTTATGCCGAACCTGGGCAGATCATACGTGATGATAGTGCGTACCAGGCGAACTTCAACGGCATGAAAAAACCCGACTGGCGACGTGACAATGTCAACAAGCTGGTTGCCGAACTTCGGGACTCTATTCGAGCTAATAAACCTTGGGTTAAATTTGGTATTAGCCCGTTTGGCATTTGGAAAAATAAGAGCAACGACCCGGAAGGTTCAGCTACTAATGGTGGACAAGCATATTATGACATCTATGCTGACACCCGGAAATGGGTTCGTGACGGGCTGATTGATTACATTGTTCCCCAGGTTTATTTCAGCTCGGAGTTTGGGCGGGTGCCTTATAAAACATTAGTGGAATGGTGGACGCACAATTGCGGTAACTGCCATCTCTATATTGGGCAGGGCGCTTATCGTGTTGGGCATGGTTCTGAACGCGATCCGGGCTGGGGGCGAGCCACAGAGTTTCCGGAACAGATGCGTTACAATCGGCAACAGCAGGCTGTGCAAGGTAGCGTATTTTTTAGCGCTAAAAGTCTACAAACCAATCCGCTAGCTATTCGGGATTCACTGCAAAATAATTTCTATCGGCATCCGGCACTCGTGCCAACCATGAAATGGCTGGATAGTATTCCTCCCCTGCCACCCCGCGATTTGAAAGCGGCTATGACAACCGACGGCGTCGAACTCTTCTGGCAGCAATCGGCGGATGCGATGGATGGAGATGGTGCTAATTCGTATGTTGTTTACCGATTTGAGGGCCGACATCCGCGCTTATTAATTGATGACCCTCGGTATATAGTGGCGCAATGCATGGGTGAATCATCCACACGTTTCCTGGACAAAACTGCCGATCCAAAGAAGAAATATGTGTATGTAGTAACCGCCCTCGACCGGCTGCATAACGAGAGCAAAGAGGTCGTGATAAAAGTGCCCTAGCTTATTGCGAAAATTCACGAATTACGTCCTCTACCGCCCGTGAATCGGGGAAAAAACTGACAAGTTTCAGCATAATTCCTTCCACAACGGCGTCGGGACAAGAGGCTCCACAAGTCAATAATACGGTAACTGGTTTGGTGGCTGGTATAAAATTCTCTGTAACAACTTCTTGTTTCGTATGCCCGTTGAAGTGTCGAATTAATTTGTCAGACAGGATTTTCTGCTCTGATTCGATAAAGTAAGTGGGGAGTTTTTCTTCGCAAAGCTCAACGATGTGAGACGTATTAGAGGAATTATAACCACCGGCCACAATGGCAAAATCGGCTTGGCCCAGTTGGGACTGATGATTCAATAGCGCATAGGTTGCATCCTGATTATCGTTGGTTGCGTAACAAAGGGTATCGCGAGTGTTTGCAAAATGGATATCAACAGTAGCATCTGTTAGTGCATATTTCTGCACCATTATCTGCTTTAGATAATCGGCAATGCCTTGGGTATCAGATGCCAGCATGGTTGTTTGGTTCACAACACCAATGCGCTGTAAGTCGCGGTTCGGCTCGAAGCCAATCGAGTATTGACCGAAAAACTCGGTATAAAACTGCTCAGCTGGCAATTCGCCCGTGATGTATTTCGCTAACTGTTGCGTTTGGGCCATGTCTTTGACTACAACCGTCGGCGCTGATTCCTTGCTATGTGAAAATGTGGCACGCGTCTCTTCATGGCTCGGTTTGCCGTGTACGATTACCGTATAATTTTTCTGCCCAATCTGCCCAGCCTTGTTCCAAACTTTTTCGACGAATGGGCAGGTAGTATCGTATTTCTCGACGTCTAATCCCAGCGATGCTAATCGATTCTGAGTTTCCAGGGTCGTTCCGAAAGCCGGAATAATAACGACGTCCTCGGGCGTTAATTCTGACCAGGGAATGAGTTGTTGCCCGCTCGTATCCATAATAAATCGCACCCCTCTATCCTGCAAATCGGCATTGACATCGGGGTTATGAATCATCTCACTGAGCAGAAATATACGCTTGTCCGGATTTTCTGCAATGGCTTTGTAGGCAATTTCGACGGCATTCTCGACACCGTAACAAAACCCAAAATGCCGGGCAATTAACAGGCGGATAGGACCGAAGTCGAGCAGAGTAGGGGTGAAATCCCGCTTCAATTTATCCCGCTTCCGACGAAATTCTTTCAGGGGCGTAATAATATTGCTGCGGTAATAATCAGGTATGTCGAAGGATTTCATTGACCAAAAGGGCGAAATAATGAAACGGAATCCGCAACGACAGACCGTGTCGCAACGAAAGTAAGCGGTAAGCTTACGTCAGTAGTGATAGTTTCTACTGTAAGAACAGAACAGTAAAACGCTTCGTTCGGTGTAAAGTTAATCACGATATTTATTGAATTGCATTCGTATAGTTTAACTGAAAACACAACTGTACAGAACGAACTACACACAACAGTATCATGCCCAAACGTCTGCTGAAATACAAAAACTATGATGTTCACAGCATAACAACGGCTGCCGATGGTAAACGGAACGCCAACATTGTAACGTGGCTTACCCAGACAGATATGGGCGGTAAAGTGCTGGCCGTGGCCTTGTACAAAGTCGATTACACTGTTGAGCTGGTACAGGAAAGTGGTATGCTAAACGTAAATCTGCTGGCAACCGATCAAACTCGTCTGATCCGCAAACTTGGTCAACAGTCCGGTCGAAATAAAGACAAGTTTAAGAATTTACCTTACAGCCTCGACAACCGCGGTTGTCCGTATTTAACAGAAGCTATTGGTTATGTACAATGCAATGTGCTGCACAGTACCGACGCGGGCGATCATGAATTGTTCGTCTGCGAAGTGCTAAAGCAGGTTGTACTGAACCCGGAAAAAGAAGTGATGACAAATGAATTTCTGAGAGCGAAACGCCTGATAGGTGGGTAATTAGGGGCTGGCGATTATATTTGAGTGTAGTTCATCCAACCTTCCTCAAGCCAACTTATTTTGTTATGGTACATGCTGATATGCCTTTAGCCGACCAGTGGTCCTGGTGGCGTAAGTTACTATTTCGATTTTTCTGTATTTATCTCATACTCTATATGTCGCCCTGGGCGTGGCTTGGCGATGTTCCTTTCCTGAACTTAATTGGTGAGTATTATGGTAAAGCCGAGAACTGGCTTGTCAATCTTACAAATACGCACATCTTTCACGTGAAAGATGTACTGGTTCCTATGAGTGGCAGCGGAGATACATCTTACGGATATGCCCAGTTATGTTTCTTTCTCTTAGCAGCCGTTTTGGGCACATTAGTCTGGACAATCTTCGATAAACGTAAGAATTACGATACGGCTTATTACTGGCTGCTGGTGCTTGTGAGGTATTATGTAGCGATGTTCGCTTCAATTTACGGTATTATCAAACTGTTTGGGCAGCAGATGATTTTTCCTTCATTAAGTGCGCTGGCTACTCCTCTTGGCGATCTACTGCCCATGCGTTTTTCCTGGTATTTTATTGGTTATTCAACACCTTATCAGTTTTTCTCGGGAGCGGCTGAAGTGTTGGCGGGATTGCTATTGTTGTATCGCCGAACCAGTACACTAGGTGCATTTATCGCTGCGAGCGTGTTTCTGAACGTGATGATGATGAATCTGTGCTACGACATTCCCGTAAAACTGTTCTCCATCCACCTATTTTTATGCAGTAATTTTTTGCTGCTTGGCGATGCCCGACGTCTGCTTAATTTTTTTGTTTTCAACAAGCCAACGCTGCCGTCGCCCCGGTTTACGTTGCCCAAAAAATGGATGCGAGCAAGCCAGATCATTTTGAAAATCGCTTTCGTCGCTCTGTTTCTGGTAATGCCTTTATATGGATCATACCAAGGGACAATGGGGTCAAATCAGGGTTCGGCTCCGAAGAAACTGGCTACCGGTTTTTTTACCGTTAACCAATTTCAGGGAAATACCGTTGATAGCTTACGCTGGAAAGATGTTGTTTTCGAGACCAACAACTCGGGTAGTATTCAAACCGCTGACACCTTATTCAGGCAACGCTACCGCCGGGGATATTTTAGCTATACGCTCGATTCGCTTACTAAAACTATGGCCTTCAAAAAGTTTGCCAGTGATACATTATCTCTTTTTACGATGCATTACGCCATGCCGGATACCAATCGTATTTTATTGAGAGGGAAAATTCGTAATGACTCCGTTATAGTAGCACTTAAACGCCAGAATCGGCATTTCCAACTGGCCGAAAGGCAATTTCACTGGCTTTCTGAAGCAAATCGATAGTTGAGACAAAGCAAAACATTTGTGTTGTTACAGTTCAAAAACCTTTCCCAGAATATCATCCAGATATTCCCGCGAATTGGCTAGACGGGGCACTTTGTGCTGACCGCCCACCTTACCGCGTTGTTTCATCCAAGCATAAAACGTACCCGGCGGCACAACATGAATACGAGGACGCTTGAGTACGATGTCGTTGTACCGTTTGGCGTCGTAATCGGAGTTGGCTTGACGGAGGGTATCATCCAGAATTTGATTGAATCGTTGCTGATTAGTAGGCTCCTGGGTAAACTCAATGACCCATTCATGGCATCCATTACTCCCATTACTCATATAGTTGGGACCAGCCGTGTAATCAGCAATAACGGCTCCGGTGGCTTCACAGGCTTGCGTAATAGCTGTTTCAGCATTTTCAACAATTACTTCTTCCCCAAAAGCGTTGATGAAATGCTTCGTACGGCCGCTCACTTTCAGCCGGTGTGGATACAGCGACGTGAACCGAACCGTATCGCCAACTTTATAGCGCCATAAGCCACCATTCGTTGATACAATAAGGGCGTAATTTTTATCTAATTCTACTTCGTCAATAGTGAACGCTTTGGGGAAAGGCTGATCGGCTTCATGCATGGGCACGAATTCATAAAAAATGCCATAATCGAGCATCAGGAGCATTTCGCCAATGCGGGTCAAATCATCCTGAATGGCAAAAAAGCCTTCCGAAGCATTATAAACCTCTTGATATCGAACCATTTTTGACGGAAAAACCTGTTGCTGAAATAACTCCCGATACGGCTGAAAATTGACAGCTCCGTGCATCATCACTTCAAAGTTTGGCCAAACTTCCAAAATGTTTGATTTACCGGTAAGGGCCAGAATTTTGTCAATGAGAACCATACCCCACGTTGGCGTACCGAGCATACTGGTCACGTTTTCCTGGGATGTAATCTCGGCCATTCGCTCCAGTTTCGCTTCCCATTCATCCATAAGCGCCACCTGAATGGATGGCGTACGAATATACTGTGCCCAACTGGGCAGATTTTTCATAACCACGGCCGATACATCGCCAGCCGCGCTGTTGGTGCCATACGGGTTTTGGTGAAGACTGCCGCCAATAGAAAGTCCCTTGCCCTCAAATGCCCGGCTATCGGGGTTGTTGGCAATGTATAGAGCCATCATGTCTTTGCCGCCTTTAAAATGACTCTCGTCCAGCGACTCCGTGGTGACGGGGATAAACTTGCTGCGAGCATTCGTTGTTCCCGACGATTTGGAAAACCAGCGCACCGGCGACGGCCAGAGTACTTTGCTTTCGCCTTTCATAACCCGTTCGATGTATGGGAAGAGGTCTTCGTAGCTCGAAACAGGCACTTGCTGCTGAAAATCGTGGATGCTCCGAATGGATTTATAAGCGTGTTTCTCGCCCCACTCCGTTCGGCAACCCGCCTGAATAAGTTGTGTAAATACCTTGTGCTGTACTGGACCTGGCTGTTGCATCATTGCTTCGATGCGCGGTATTCGCCGTTGCAGAAGCCATTTGAGCGTAGTATTTAGCAAAGTCATGGGGCTAAAGTAACATAAACTAACCAGACTGATGAGGTTAGTGATGAAAACGTAAATCCAAACGATTCGATTTATAAGCTGCTTGCCCGGTCAGGATAATCCGAAATTAATCCGTCAACGCCCCATTCTTTCAGGCGATTCATATCATCACGCTGATTGACTGTCCACGGAATAACTTTAATACCTTGCTCGTGCAGCCGGATAATTTTATCCTTGCTCAGCAATCGGAAGTGAGGGCTGTAAACATCGGGCTTAAAGCCTAGTTCTTCCAGATTTTTTTCGAGACTGCGCAAATTTTCGACCAAAGCTGATAATCGAACTTTCGGGTACTTTGTTTCTAAACCTGCGCCAGTTCCATCAACTCCCTTCTTCCATTGTTTCAATATGGCAAAGTCGAAGCTTTGAATAACTATTCGGTCTGGATTAACACGTTCTGCCGCAAACTGTTTTTTTAATATTGCCTGTACGAGTTCGCAAAAGGCAGCTGGCTCCGGTTGGCTTTTATTATATTCAGAAGGCTCACTTTTAATTTCAATATTATACGAGAATAAGGGTAAATTTTTAGCTTTTCGATATGCTTCAGCTTGTTCAATTACTTCGCTCAAAAGAGGCTTGTAGACCTTGAGTTTTCGCTGTTCGGGATAGGCCGGATTGCCGTTTGAACCAACGTCGTACCGTTTAATATCGGCATAATTCAGTTGATAAAGAACCAGATTTTTTTGTTCTTTTTTGTCAACTGGTGCTCCATCCGGAGAAATGCTGAAGGCTGAGTTAAAATAGGGTTCATGGGAAACAACGACCTGTTGATCTTTACTGATCACGACATCCATTTCGAGTGTTGTAACGCCAAGATCAAGGGCTTTTAAAAAGGCCGGAATTGTATTTTCGGGCATTAGACCCCGGCATCCCCGATGCCCCTGCAAGTCGAACATAGGCGAATCTGACTGAACGACAGCAACATGAGTCATGAAACACAAGAACACAATAGCACGCATAGAGCAGATAGAAGGTACGCTCAAAAATACAATTACTTTTTCAGTTTGCCTTTGTTTCCTGGTCTACTCTGGTTCGATCATTTATGCTACTTAGAGCTAAATTATTCCAGATTTAGCGTAATAAGCTGTATACGTAAAACTATTCCAGACATAAAAACTACCAAAATACAGGTATGAAAATTGACTAAACGGTCTTTATTAACAAATGAAGAAAAGAATTGGGCGGTCCATAAAGGAAGGATTTTTATTTGCAGCGTACAATAGCAAACTTGCACCTGTAATATTCTCTGCTGCTTCTACTTACTATGCGCTATACGAAGGCTATTTTAGTTTCTTTGCTTACAATTACACTCGTTTGGGCATTGAATCGGTCGTGGGGCAGCATTCCGGCGTTTGGCCCGTTGCTAAGTCCGTTTGTGGGTTTCTGGCAAAATGCTGAGTCGATTAATAATACTGACGAAGAGATTACGCTTAATGGGACAAAAGCCCCAGTTAGCGTCGTCTTTGATGACCTGGCGATTCCACACGTCTTTGCTCAGAACGATCATGACGCCTATTTTGCGCAGGGTTATCTCACCGCTCGCGACCGGCTCTGGCAAATGGAGTTTCAGACACATGCAGCCGCCGGGCGCGTTTCTGAGTTAGTGGGAGACAAGGCTCTGGAATTGGACCGTTATAATCGCCATTTGGGTATGGGCTTCGGTGCCGAGAAAGCGGTGAAAGAAATGATGGCTGATCCACGGTCCCGCGAGTCAGTTGAAGCATATACCGCCGGGGTAAATGCCTACATCAATCAGCTAACACCGGCGCATTACCCGCTCGAATACAAATTGTTAGGGTATGCCCCCGAACCCTGGCAGCCAATTAAATGTGCTTACTTTCTGAAATATATGTCAGGTGTGCTAGCCCTCGGTGCCGACGATCTGAACATGAGCAATGTTTTGAAAAAGTTTGGCCCCGCTGTTACAACAGACCTCTTTCCTGATTATCCATTTCGAGAAGATCCTATTATTCCGGTTGGAACCAAGTGGGATTTTGCGCCTGTCAAAATACCTGCCGTTCCCACTAGTATTTTGCCAGATACAAAACCATTAGCCATGCATTGGGCTGAGCATGATCCTGCAATCGGTAGTAACAACTGGGCGGTTGGCCCGCAGAAATCGGCAACGGGCTATCCCATTTTGGCCAATGATCCCCACCTGTCGCTTAGTTTACCGTCCATCTGGTATCAAATGCAGCTTGTAACGCCAACAATGAATGTTTATGGAGCCACAATGCCCGGCTCACCGGGGGTAATCATTGGGTTTAATAAGCAAGTGGCCTGGGGCGTTACCAACGTGGGAGCCGACGTGCTGGATTTCTATCAGATTCGCTTTAAAGATGCGTCCCGACGCGAATACTGGCACGATAACCGCTGGAAACCTATCAGCCGTCGGTTAGAGGTGATTAAAGTAAAAGGAAAGCCGGATGTGGTTGATACTGTGCTTTATACGCATCACGGCCCTATTATGTACGAGGTAGGCCAGAAGCCCTTTGCAAAAAATGTTCCCGTTGGTTATGCCGCCCGTTGGATTGCGCACGAAGCTTCCAATGATTTCTTGACCTATTACCTACTCGACCGCGCTAAAAATCACGATGATTACCGCAAAGCACTGAGTCATTATGGTGCCCCGGCCCAGAATTTTGTTTTTGCCGATGTCGCCAAAGACATTGCTATCTCTCCAAATGGTCGTTTCCCACTTAAATGGAAAGATCAGGGCAAGTTTTTGCTGGATGGTACTAATCCCGCCCATGACTGGCAAGGTTGGATTCCGGCAGCTCAGAATCCACACGTCAAGAATCCACCCAGAGGCTTTGTTAGTTCAGCAAACCAATCGTCTACCGATCTGACTTATCCATATTATATCAACTGGCAATTTGCCCCTTCCGAACGCGGGACTCGAATCAATCAGCGTTTAACGGCCATGACGAAGGCTACACCCGACAGTTTACGTTCTTTGCAAAATGATAATGTGAGTTTACGGGCCGCTATCGCGCTTCCTGTATTTTTGCCTTATGTGGAGGGAAAAACCTTATCAGCTGAACAGGTGAAAGCGTTAGATATTCTTAAAAAGTGGCACTACAATCACGACATAACCGAAACAGGACCGACCATTTTTACGGAGTGGATGCGGCAGTATATGGAAGGCGTCTGGAAAGATGATTTCCCTAGCAATGATACCGCAACACTTCGCTACCCAAGTTTCGACCGAACGCTTCATCTTGCCGAAAAAGAGCCTAATGCCCACTGGTTCGATGATATAACGACTCCTGCTCATGAAACGATGAGCAGTGTGCTTTTACAAAGTTTTCAAATGGCGGTTGATTCCCTAACCCGGCAGCATGGTCCCATCGGTAAAACATGGCAGTGGGGCAATCACAAAGCTACCCGAATCAGCCACTTGGCTCGATTAGACGCGCTCAGCGCGCTAAACGTACAAATTGGCGGGGGTGCTGGTATCGTTAATGCAACCACCGAACGAACTGGCCCATCTTGGCGAATGGTGGTGGCCCTAGGTCCTACACCTAAAGCTTACGGTGTTTATCCGGGTGGCCAGTCTGGCAATCCTGGCAGTCCTTATTATCTGAATATGCTCGAAACCTGGCGTACCGGCCAGCTTAATGAACTGTTATATATGCAGTCTGCTCAAGATACGAACTCACGCGTTAAGCGAAAACTAACTATCAAATAACGTGGACAGTCGGTGTTCCGATGGAAAGCCGCGACTCTCAAACTAATAGATAACTTATTAAAAATGGCTTTTCAGCCGCGTTACGCCATGATTCAAATCATTCTGATTGCCATCTTGAGTTTATTGGCTCAACTTGTTCTGCCGTGGTGGAGTCTCGCCATAGTTGCCTTTCTTGTTTGTTTCTGGCGTAGTCAGAGTGCAGGGGAAGCGTTTTTGCATAGCTTTCTGGGGGTTGCGGCAGTGTGGCTGGTCTACGCTTTACTTATCCATTCTCGAACGGATGGAATTTTAACTGGCCGAATGAGTGAGTTACTGTTTAAAACGAATAGTGCTTTACTTCCACTGGTAGTGGTAACTCTTGTAAGTGGTTTAGTTGGTGGATTGGCCGGGTTGTCTGGGTTCTTTGTCAGGCAGGCTACTGGAAATCAATCAGCAACTCATACCGCCGGGCAATCCCGTTCGTAATTCAATAAATCCCCCTACCTTTGTAGATAAACTGATAACTAACTGATTCATTTCCTGTGAAGAATGCCTCATTAATTCTAAACGTCATCCTGACGATTGCCGTAGCTGTATTGTACTACCTGCACTTTAAAGACCGCCAGCCTGAAGCCGTTTCTACCGTAAAAACGTCTACTGAAGCAAAAGGTAAAGCTATTGTTTATGTGAACGTTGATTCACTACTAACCAAATATGATTATTTCAAAGACACTCAAAAAGTCCTTGAAAGCAAACGGTTTCAGCTTGAAAACGACCTTGCTGCCAAAGGCCGAAACCTACAAAACAAAGCAACATTTTTTCAGCAGCGGGCTGCTACCATGACACAGGAGCAGGGTCGGGCTACCGAAGCTGCACTTCAAAAGGAACAACAAGACATTTTGGCTTACCGGGAACGGGCAGCACAAGGTCTGGCGCTTGAAGAACAGACTAAAAATAAGCAGCTCTACGATCAGATCTTTGATTACCTCAAAAAAGAAAACGCTCAGAATAAATATGAATTTGTACTGGGTTATACCAAGGGTGGTGGTATTCTGTTCGCTGATCAATCGGGCGACGAAACCAGCAAAATTTTGGCTGGCCTGAATAAAGAGTACAAGGCTAACCAAGCGAGCCAAACAAAGAAATAAGTGATACGTGCTTAATCGTAAGTGTCTATTAATCTGGCTATTAAACGAAAAAATGCACTCGTTTAGTAGCCAGAATTGTTTATACACAAGGGTATTAATTTCTTTAAGTCCCGCAAACCTCTCTGGATTTTCCGGTGTTCTTGGTCTTACCGGGCTACATTTGCAATCCTACTAGCTTATGTTTAGCCTGTTGGCGCTTGACTCATATGTCATATCGCCTACATCTGACATCATATATATCAGTACATGGCCACTGCTTCCATTATTAAACAAGTTGATATCCGCAATCGCCGGGCTTCGTTCGAGTATTCGTTTTTAGAGACTTATATCGCTGGTATTGTTTTGACTGGCACTGAAATAAAATCCATTCGCCAGGGGAAAGTGAATTTGCAGGATGCCTATTGCCTAATTCATGGTGAAGAACTTTTTATTCGCCAGATGAGCATTTCAACCTATACTGAAGGCACTCATTACAACCACGAACCCCTCCGAGACCGCAAACTTTTGCTGAAAAAACGCGAGATCAAACGGATTGCCGAAAAGCTGAAAGATCAAGGATTGACCCTTATCCCGACAAGACTATTTACGAGTGAGCGCGGCTTTGCCAAAGTTGAAATTGCTTTAGCTAAAGGTAAAAAACTGTATGATAAACGCGATAGTATTAAAGAGAGGGATGTTGAGCGGGACATGCAAAGGGAACAATATTAGCCTTTATAAGTAAACGCAAAGGCAGTTTTCGTGCTATCGCTCTATTTTCTAAAATTTTCTTCTGAAGTACTCCTGTTTCGTTAAATTTTTCATAAGTATTGCCCATGTGTGGATAACTCTGTAACTTGCTACCGTACAGAGGCTCTAAACGCGATATGGGTAGGAAAGTATTAGTCTTAAATCAAGATTACAGTGCCTTCAGCATCTGCTCCGTTCCCAAAGCATTCTTGCTGGTTTATTTAGATAAAGCTGAACTTGTTGCTGAATCGGAGCAGTTCATGCTCCGGACCGTTTCGGCGGAATTTCCAATGCCATCCGTTATTCGCTTGCATCGGTACATAAGTCTACCCTATAAAGGGGTTATGCTCACCCGACAGAATATTTTCAAACGCGATGGTCACCATTGCCAGTATTGTGGCACAACCGAGGATTTAACCCTCGACCACGTTATGCCAAAATCACGAGGTGGAAAAACCAGCTGGGACAACCTTGCCACCGCTTGTAAGCGGTGTAACTCACGTAAAGGTGACTACACACCCGAAGAAGCTAATCTTAAATTACGGCAAAAACCTTTCAAACCCACATTTTTAGTATTTCTCCGCGAATTTTCGGGTTCTCTCGAACAAAGCTGGATGCCATTTTTAGCGAAGAAGGAAAAAGCATTCAAATAGCGTTTAGAGTCAAAAAGAGAAGGGAGGAAAGTAGAAAGGGATACCACACGGGTCTTTTCTACTTTCCTCCCTTCTCTTTTTAATTGGTTTAACTTCCTTTCTCCCTCAACATCAAAGACTTTTCTCTTTTTTAGAAACATTTTCCAGAAAGCAATTACTATCTTTGCAGTCCTTTTCCAAAGGGAAAAATTTCACAATTAAAAGTCAGCTCACCATTGACCCACGAGCTGATGTACTGAGCGGGTCAGGAAACTTTTTTTATGAGCAAAACGCAGCAACGCGAACTGCCGGCATTTGATTGGGACCGGGCAGACAACAAAGGATTTGGAAGTGGTTATTCGGTTGAAGAACATGACCGGATGTTGGAATTGTACGACAATACATTGTCGGAGGTTAAAGAGAAAGAAGTAGTAATGGGAACCGTCGTTGGGATAACGGATCGGGAAGTACTACTCAACATCGGCTTCAAGTCTGATGGCTTAGTACCAGCTTCTGAATTCCGGGATATGCCGGACCTGAAGATGGGTGATGAAATTGAAGTTTACGTAGAAAATCAGGAAGACCCTAACGGTCAGTTAGTATTATCGCGCAAGAAGGCGAAAGTAATTACTGCCTGGCAGAAAATTCAGCGTGCTCTCGACGAAGACCTCGTTATTGATGGTTTCGTTAAACGCCGGACAAAGGGTGGATTGATTGTAGATATTTTCAGCATTGAAGCGTTCTTACCAGGATCGCAAATCGACGTGAAGCCAATTCGCGACTTCGATGTGTTCGTTGGTAAGAAAATGGAAGTTAAAGTTGTCAAGATCAATTATGCCAATGACAACGTCGTTGTTTCGCATAAGGTCCTGATCGAGAAAGATCTCGAAGCACAACGTGCTCAAATCCTGAACAACCTCGAAAAAGGTCAGGTATTGGAAGGCGTGATTAAAAACATGACCAACTTCGGTGTATTCATCGACCTTGGTGGTGTAGATGGTCTGTTGCACATCACGGATATCTCATGGGGTCGTATCAGTCATCCGTCAGAAGTACTACACCTTGATCAGAAGGTCAATGTAGTTGTACTTGATTTCGATGAAGACAAGAAGCGTATTTCACTAGGTATGAAGCAACTCCAGGCTCACCCTTGGGATGCTCTGGCTGAAGAGATTCAGGTTGGTTCGAAAGTGAAAGGTAAAATTGTTAACGTTGCTGATTACGGTGCTTTCCTCGAAATTCAACCGGGTGTTGAAGGGCTGATCCACGTATCAGAAATGTCGTGGTCTCAGCATCTGCGCAATCCTCAGGAATTCCTGAAAGTTAATGATGAAGTAGAAGCACAAGTGCTGACACTGGATCGTAACGATCGTAAAATGTCGTTAGGCATTAAACAACTGACAGAAGATCCTTGGACTCGTCCAGAACTGCGTGCTAAATACGCTGTTGGTACGAAACATAAAGGATTAGTGCGTAACCTGACGAACTTCGGCCTGTTCTTGGAATTGGAAGAAGGTATTGACGGACTCGTACACGTATCTGACTTGTCATGGACGAAAAAGGTGAAACATCCTTCAGACTTCATTAAAGTTGGTGACGAACTCGAAGTAATTGTACTGGAATTAGATGTCGACAATCGTCGTCTTGCTTTAGGTCACAAACAACTCGAAGAGAATCCTTGGGATACGTTTGAAACCGTCTTTGCGGTTGGCACGATTCACCGTTGCACGATTCTGAGCAAAAATGACAAGATGGCCACCCTCGAACTGCCCTATGGCATCGAAGGCTTCTCGTCGCTCAAGAATTTGGGTAAGGAAGATGGTACCTTCGCTGAAGTTGGCGAAACGCTTGATTTCAAAGTAACGGAATTCTCGAAAGATGAGAAACGGATTATGCTCTCGCACACAAAAACGTGGCAGGAGAAAAACGAACCCGTGAAAGAACAAAAAGCACCGAAAGCTGCTTCGCCGAAAGCACCTTCTGCACCAGCTCAGCCTGAGCGTGGCGCTACG
>CAXVWN010000103.1:0-5155 GCA_964263725.1 Spirosoma sp. | reverse complement strand
AAATATGTCTTTAAACGGCCCGCCCGCTTTGCGCTCCTCAATAATGGCTTCAACGGCGGCATCGCCCGCCCCTTTGACCCCGCCCATCCCGAAGCGGATTTCTCCTTTTTTGTTGACCCCGAAAAAGCGTTCCGACTCGTTAACGTCAGGACCTAATACCGGAATATTTATATTCTTACATTCTTCCATAAAGAATGTAATCTTGTCAATCGTGCCAAGGCAGCTTGTTAAAACGGCCGCCATATATTCAGGCCGATAATGCGTTTTGAGAAAGGCCGTTTGATAGGCTACGAAGGCATAACAGGTCGAGTGTGACTTGTTAAAGGCGTAAGAAGCAAACGCTTCCCAGTCGGTCCAGACTTTTTCGCAGATTTTCAGGGGAAGTTTATTGGCCGTGCAGCCATCCATGAACTTCCCCTTCATTTTATCAAGCGTGGCTTTATCTTTCTTACCCATCGCTTTTCTCAGCACATCGGCATCGCCTTTTGTGAAGTTTCCAAGCTTTTGGGAGAGTAGCATCAACTGCTCCTGATACACCGTAATGCCGTAAGTATCACCAAGATATTCCTCCATTTCGGGGAGGTCGTATTTGACCTCTTCCCGACCGTGTTTGCGATTAATATAGCTTGGAATGTAGGCAATTGGTCCCGGCCGATAAAGGGCGTTCATAGCAATGAGGTCACCAAAGCGGTCAGGCTTCAGGTCTTTCATGTGCTTTTTCATGCCGTCGGATTCAAACTGGAATACCGCGTTGGTTTCGCCCCGCTGGAAGAGTTTGTACGTTTCCTCGTCGTCTAAAGGAATATCATCAATGCCGGTTTCCACGCCATTAATGAGAAAGCCGCCATGATTTTGTCTGATGAGTCGCAAACACTCCTTGATGATGGTAAGGTTGCGTAACCCCAAAAAGTCCATTTTGATTACGCCCGCATCCTCAATTACTTTCCCCTCATATTGCGTGATAATCAGGTTCGTATCTTTCGATGTCGATACCGGAACAATGTCTGACAAATCGCTGGGGGCGATGATGATTCCGGCCGCGTGCAAGCCGGTATTACGTACCGTACCTTCGAGTTTTCGAGCCTGTTTGAGCACTGCCGATACTTTTTCGTAGTCCACGATTCGCATCGCTTGGGCCGCACTCTTATCGCCCGATTCGAGCGCCCGCATCCGCTTCACGTTATCCAGTTCTTCGGGTTGAACCACGCTCGCTAAACCACCCGGTCCATCGAGTGGATCTTCGAAGATGCGTTTGAGCGTCATGTTATACGTCGGCTTGTCAGGCACGAGTTTCACAATGGCATTGGCGTCTTGCAGGGGTAAATCCATGACACGTGCTACGTCTTTGATCGACGATTTAGATGCCATCGTGCCGTATGTAACGATCTGCGCTACTTGCTGCTTACCGTATTTCTGTACAACATAGTCAATCACCTTCTGCCGGCCTTCATCGTCAAAGTCGGTGTCAATATCGGGCATCGACTTCCGGTCGGGGTTCAGGAACCGCTCGAACAGCAAGTCATATTTGATGGGATCTATGTTGGTAATGCCGGTACAATAAGCCACCGCGCTACCAGCCGCCGACCCACGACCCGGACCAATCATAACGCCCAGATCGCGCCCGGCCTTAATGAAATCGGCCACGATAAGGAAGTACCCGGCAAACCCCATTGTTCTAATGGTAAATAACTCAAAATCAAGGCGTTCCTGGATGTTTGGCAGGATGTCTACATACCGTTCTTTGGCCCCTTCGTAGGTGAGGTGGCGCAGGTATTCCCACTGGTTCAGAACATCGTCGGTATGCTGTTGAAACTCCTTCGGAATTGGGAAGTTTGGCAGCATAATGTCACGCTTCAGCTTCAGCGTTTCCACCTTACCAACAATCTCGTTGGTATTGTCGATGGCTTCGGGAAGGTCTTTGAAAAGCGTAGTCATCTCCTGCGTGTTCTTAAAATAGAACTGATCGCTGAAGAAGGCGAAGCGTGTATTTTTTGGCATCACATCGTCGTCGCTGAAATCCTTCATCGACGGCGTACTTTGCTTTTCGTTGGTGTTCACGCATAGCAAAATATCGTGCGCCACCCAGTCGTCCTGATCCACATAGTGCGAATCATTCGACGCAATAATTTTGACGTTATATTTTCGGGCGAACTTGATCAGAATCTCGTTGGCTTTGATCTGATCGGGAATCTCGTGGCGTTGTAGTTCGACGTAATAATCTTCGCCAAAGCGGTCGAGCCACCACTTGAATTCTATTTCGCCCGCTTCTTCACCTTTCTTGAGAATTGTTTTTGGCACCGATGCTCCAATGCAGCAGGTAGAGGCAATCAGGCCCTCTTTATATTGTTCAATCAGGGCTTTTGTGACGCGCGGATATTTGCCGTAAAGCCCCTCCATGTAACCCAGGGAGCAGAGTTTCGACAGGTTTTTGTAGCCTTGCGCGTTCTTGGCCAGCAGCAGCTGGTGATACCGAACGTCCTTTTTTTCCTTCGTAAACTGCTTGATTGTGTGGTCTTCCACGACGTAAAACTCGCAGCCAACAATGGGTTTAATACCCTGTTTACTAGCTTCGGCCACGAACTCAAATACCCCGAACATATTGCCGTGATCCGTGATCGCAACGGCGGGCATATTGTCGGCTTTAGCCTTCTTGAGCAGCTTTTTAATATCGGCCTGCCCATCGAGCAGTGAGTATTGAGTGTGGCAGTGGAGATGTGAGAATTGCATAGTTTGAACCGGGATTCGTCGACGCAACTGTAATTCGTCGGATTTTCCGCAACGGCGGCTCGACTGCTTTACAGAACTTCGTTCTTCTGTAAAAATAGGTAAACCGTTGGGGACAGGGGTATCAATAAATGAGATTTTTTAGAAAAACTTGATAATTGCCTGAGGGAGAATCAGCTTAGCTGACGTAACTTAATTCAGTAGATTTTCCATTGGTGAGTAAGATTAAGTATAGCGTATAGTAAATGATTCGGTCAATCAACTTTTCAGTAAATTGGGCGTGGCTACAAAATGATTAATTGCCTGGTTCCGACGAATGCCGCCCGAAATAAAAATAATATGAAAAACCTGGTCATACTTATAGTGCTGGTTTGTCTGATTAGTTCTTTCAAACACAAAGAATTGACCTGGATAGCCATTGGGGATTCGATTACCTATTTGAATGAGCATCTGGACGAAACCGGTAATCGCATCACGAAAGGCTATATGACCAGAGTTGCTGAGCAGCTTCCGTACATCCACTACATCAATCAGGGACATAATGGATGGACTTCGGGCGGCATTGCCAAGGAGATTGACAGACTGGGCTTAGTTAAGGCCGATATTTATTCGGTCTTTCTGGGTACGAACGATTGGTGGGCTGGCCGGCCGTTGGGCCGTCTGGAAGATTATCAGCACAATGCAGGTAATACGACAGTATATGGTTCATTCCGAATCATTATCGACAAACTCCGCAGTCTAAATCCCCAGGCGCATATTATGTTGATTACGCCGATGCAACGGGTGGATTTTGTCTATCTGACAAATATGAAAAACAACGCGTTTGGGTCATACAAAGCCAAAAACGGGCAGTATCTTGAAGCGTTTGCCAAGGCTATTGATTCCATCGGGCGTTATGAACAGTTTCAAGTTGTTGATCTCTACCATACGAAGGACTTACAACATAAGAAGCTGGTAAAATACAAACGTTTGAAAGACCCAAAAACGGGTGTGTACAATAACTATGCGTATCCGAAGTTTATTGATCTTCCGTTTAATCCAGAAACAGACGAATACCCATATCCTGTTGACGCTATCGACAAGACCTACGATGGATTGCATCCTTCGGATAAAGGCTATGCTGTGATTAGCCGCAGGTTAGTAAAGGTCATGAAAAAATACTGACTCTACTATTGTGTCTGGTTTGCCCAGACGTAGCAACCCTGATTTGCCGCAGGCCGTTTGACGAAGGAGAAGTATATAGATGAGTATTCTTTGCCTGTTCCGCAATTGATCGTTACTTTAACAATAAACTTTGGGGCATCTTTTAAAATAGTCTCGGAAATAATGATTTGCTCGTTTGAGGCATTGGCGTAGGAGCTTTTGCTAATGTCACTTGATAGGGTGTCTTTCTGTACGAAAATGCTGTAAACGAACTGGTTGGCTGAGCCGCCTTTAAAATTGGATGCTACTAGTTGAGCCCCTGGATAACCACTTTCGCAGGGAGCTTTCGCAATAAGCGTAGTGGGCGGCTGGCAGTCTACCTGCTGGGGATCATTTTTCGTTTGGCAACTAATAAACAGGACGGTAGTAGCCAGTAAGCCGATAAGAAATAGCGTACTTTTCATAGTTAAATTGAGGCTAATTGCTCCTAAATAACTAACAGAATCCCACTATTTGTTTAAATTATTAAAGAATTTAATAGATAAGTGCTAGATTTAGCTCAACAAGCGTGTAAGTGCAAATTTCTTCAATTTCTCCTTTTCTCCGGCCACAGTATTGGCAGCCAGTTCGCCAAAGGAAGCACCTTGTTTGTAGCCGTGACCAGAATCGCCACCCATTACCCAAAGGTTATTGGCTTCGGGATGTGTGTCCAGAATAAAATCTGAATCGGGTGTCATGGTTACCTGACAAACACGCTGTTCGATCAGCGGCTGACCTACCATTTTAGGGAACCGTCGTTTGATTACGCCCAGCGCCAACTCAAATTCTTCGGGTTTTACAAAGCGGTTATACGTATCAAATCGGTCCGTTACGTTGTTATCCGGGGGAGTCAATCCTAGTTTGAAACCTCTAAAATCGCTGCCTGGTACACCGAACGAGCGGAAAGGTCCGTCTGTATCCCGATCCATCCAGGTAGGCAGTTTATTCTCCATGAAATCGGATTGGCCCGCCGGGCTTGCAAAGAAGAAAACTAACGCTCGGGTTACTACGAGTTTCTTCGTGAGTTCCGGAAAAAGACGCGTATGCCACGGGCCACAGGCAAATACAAACTGATCGGCTTCCAGTACATCGCCATTGGCAAGGGTAATCGCCGTTGCTTTTCCGCCTTTGATAGCTTCCTGTTTTACCTGCTGTTGCAGAAACGTGCCGCCTTCTTTAACAAACAAATCGCGAACGGCCTGACAGCCTTTGCGGGCATCCAGATACCCGGCCGTTGGATCGTACATGA
>CAXVWN010000102.1:0-6183 GCA_964263725.1 Spirosoma sp. | reverse complement strand
CACCGGATACACTTCAACGAATTTCGAAAATCGGCTCGTCCCAACTGGCGGCTACGGCCATTGTCTACAATAACAATGTGCATTTCCTGCCCCGGTCGAGGGCGGTGAAAATGACTGGAAAACGTTGTAATAGGCTGTCCTGTTGCCGAACGGGCCAGTAATCGCAGGAATACACCCAAGTGCTCAGCGCGGGGAATGAGCTTTTCAAATCCCATAGCCGCAATGTGTACATCGGCCAAATGCGCGCCCATATCGGCATTACCTTCGTTGGTACAGACAACAAATCCACCTGTTTCGGCAATGGCAAAGTTAACACCGGTGAGCGCCACCTTACGCGTTAGAAATGTATCGCGCAGGTGATGACGGGCCGCTTCGGTCAGGTATTGAGGGTCGGTTGCTCCTTCATCCGTACCGAGATGCTGATGAAACGTCTCGCCCACTTCAGCTTTGGTCAGGTGAATGGCGGGCATAACGATATGGGATGGTGGCTCACCCCGCATCTGCACAATACGTTCGCCCAAATCGCTGTCAATGACCTCAATTCCGTTGTCAATCAAGTATTTATTGAGATGGCACTCTTCGGTCAGCATCGACTTTGATTTGACCATCTGATTAGCGCCCGCCTTCCGCATTATCTCATGAATGATTGCATTGTGCTCATCGCCGTTGGCTGCCCAGTGTATCTTAATACCATTTCGGATCGCATTTTCTTCAAACTGCGTCAGTAAATCATGCATATTCGACAGCACATGATTTTTTATCTGCGATGCAGCCTCCCGCAACTGCTCCCATTCGGGCACCTGCGCTACAGCCCGATCGCGCTTGGTGCGCACGAACCAAAGCGTTTCATCGTGCCAATCGACTCTGGCTTCATTTTTATTGAACTTAGTGGCTGCCTCAGCGTGATCTAGAGTAAGCTTATTCATGAGTTGAGCGGTTAAATCGTAGCCGTTAAGATTTCGGCAATGTGCTTGACCTGTACCGCCGAGTTGGCTCGTTTCAGGATACCTTCCATATGCATCAGGCACGACACATCTACGCCGGTGATGTAGTTGACGCCGTGACGCAGGTGGTCGGCCACCCGATCTTTACCCATTTTGGCCGAAACAGCCTCTTCGGTTACGCAGAACGTACCGCCAAATCCGCAGCACTCATCACGCCGGTCGAGCTGCACTAATTCGATACCATTAACCAGATTGAGCAACTGAACCGGCTTCGAAAAGGGCGCAGAAACGACCAGCTCCGACATCTGTGCCAAGCCCAACCCGCGCTGTCCGTGGCAACTCTGGTGCAAGCCAACCCGATACGGAAATGTAGCGTCCAACGTCGATACATGCATGATATCGGTAAGAAATTCGGTGAGTTCGTAGATGCGGGACCGGATGGCCGTAGCACTCTCCTCATTGGTCGCATGCAGATGATGCTTAATGTGCAACGTGCAGCTACCCGACGGCGAAACGATGTAGTCAAAGTCGGCAAAGTTGCGCACGAAATTCTCATTGCAACCACCCGCCAGGTATTCATAGCCAGAGTTAGCCATTGGCTGGCCGCAACAGGTTTGCTGGAGTGGATACGACACGTCGCACCCTACTTTTTCCAGCAATTTCAGCGTGGCGATGGCCACCTGCGGATAAAACTGGTCAATGTAACACGGAATAAACAGGCCAACTTTCATGTTTTATTCAGACTGAACAGGCGCCCTTTTGACGCCTGTAGCAAAACAGGGCAATGTTGATTAACAAAAATAGGCACCACCAAACTAAATCCATCCTGTACTCTCCTACTTAAAAGGTCTACTTAAAGAAACGATACCCGGTAAACCGTATTATTTAATGCATAAGAGAAAATAAGTCCCACGTCGATAATCTGTACGAACACACTCTATCTGATAATAAACCAAAAAAAATATAAAATATTAATAGTTATTGCTCCGTTTAAACGATTAAGCTTATATTTGTTTGATTTTGTTACCGGAGTAGATTTACTGATAATATCTACATGATCATTCATAGATGGCATGAGTAAGATAAAAGTGTCAATAAAAGATATTGCACAAAAAGCAGGTGTCTCAACGGCGTTGGTATCTTACGTTCTCAACGGAAAGGAGAAAGAGAGTCGGGTTGGGCAGGAGATTGCCTTAAAAATAAAGCAGATAGCGGCCGAATTAAACTACCAGCCAAGCCATTTGGCGAAGAGTTTACGAAGCGGGAAAACACATACCATTGGGCTGATCATTGCTGATATATCAAACCCGTTTTTTGCCAACATAGCCAGAGTGGTTGAAGATGAAGCGAAACGGAATGGGTATACGGTCATCATTGGCAGTTCGGACGAAAATGCGGACAAGTCGCGAGACTTACTGGATGTACTGATAAACAGGCAGGTTGATGGATTTATCATTGTATCCTCAGAAAATTCTGAACAACAGATTCACAACCTCAAAGACAAGAATATTCCCTTTGTTCTGCTGGACAGATACTTTCCGGAAATACCCACTGATTTTGTATCGACAGACCATTACAAAGCCTCCTATGATGCGGGTACACACTTAGTCAGGAACGGGTATAAACGTGTTGGCATGATTGCCTATGATTCGCATCTTTTCCACATGCAGGAACGGATACGAGGGTATCGGGATTCGCTCAGAGATAACAAGATAGATTTTCAGAATTCCTGGTTAAAGCCGGTTAAAATCAACAATATCGAAAATGGAGTGAAGGCGTCCATTAATGAAATGCTCGCTTCTGACCAACCGGTCGATGCCATACTTTTTGCAACGTATAGCCTGGCTGTCAGTGGATTGAAACACATTAATCACTTACGACTTAAGGTGCCGGAAGATTTAGGAATCGTCAGTTTTGGTCAGGCTGAAGTGTTTGAACTTTACTATTGTCCCGTAACCTACCTAAAGCAACCCATTGTGCTGCTGGGTCAAACAGCGGTTGAACTATTAGTTAAAAAATTGAAGAACAATCTGAACGAACCCGCACAAATATTAATGAAAGCAGAATTGATTGAACGAGCATCGTCAAAAACGAAACATAGCGTTTCAGCTTAGTTTTTGACAGCTGCTTAAACGGTTAAGCAAACCATTGACTATTTCTTACCCTTACTTCCTATGCAACGAAGAAATTTCCTCAAGTCCACATTAGTCGGTTCGACAGCCATTTGGGCTGGCCTGCCGATGAGTATGGCTCAGGCTGCGCCCAAACTAAAAATCACAAAAATCAGGTATTATAGTGCCCCCGGTTATAACAAACCTCTTTTCAATCAGGCCCGTGGCATTGTCGAGATCCAAACCGACGGTGGAATTATTGGCATTGGAGAAGGCGGTTCTAAAGATATGATTGAACAGTGCGCTCAAATGATCATTGGGGAAGATCCATTCCGCATTGAGCATCTCTGGCAGAATGTATATAGAGGCATGTTTTATCCGCCCGGCCGGGAAAAATTGCACGCATTGGGCGCTTTAGAAATGGCCTTGTGGGACATTAAAGGGAAAGCATTGGGGGTACCCGTTTACGAATTATTGGGCGGTGCCACGCGGGAATATGTTGAATGTTACGCCACTGGTTTCCGAGCCTCTAAAGCCAAAACGGAGGAAGAACGAGCGCGAGATTGTATAGAAGCGGGCTTACGCGCGTACCGGATCGGGCCAACCGGTGGCAACGGCGAAACACCATTTGATTTCTACGACAACGCAAAAAAGACCATCGAACTCTGCAAACGAATGGATGCCGCAGTGGGTGGCGGTGGCAAATGGGCACTCGATTTACACACTCGATTTGATACCACCGAAGGCGTCAAAATATGTAAGGCGCTTGAAAATCTGGAGCCCTACTTCGTAGAGGATATTGTTCGGTCAGAGAATCCTGCCGTCTACAAAACAGTGCGCCAGATGACCAACGTCCCAATTGCGGTTGGGGAACAATTCGGAGATCGATGGGATATTAACGAGTTTATCGAGCAACGTCTGATTGATTATACACGAATTACCTTACCCAATACCGGCGGAATTGGCGAATTCAAGAAGATAGCCTCTCTGTGCGAGACACATTATGTGGGCATGATCCCGCACTTTACAGGGCCTTTGTCTACAGCCGCACTCGTGCATACATTGGGTTCCAGCAGTCCTACCCGTTGCCTGATGGAGTTAGCCGGGGGTGAACCGGAACGGCCAGCCTACTTTAACGAAGATTACGTAAACTTCAAAAACGGCAAATTATACCTAAATCCAGAGCCGGGATTAGGCGTCAAATTCGATCCTAAGAAGGCAACGTTCGTTATGGAAGTTACCACAAAGACGCCGTTCCCGCACCCGGTTTTGAAAAGCCCGGACGGCGCTATTCACAATTGGTAAGCCGATAACAATACCATTTACTATTCCTAAACCCTACTTTTTCAATCATGAATAAACCTGATCAAAGTCGCCGTGACACCCTAAAAATGCTTGGTTTCGGCTCATCGGCCGGCGTATTAGGGCTGTTTGGGGGCATGTCCACTGCCGAGGCTCGTGAACAAAAGGAAACTCCGCAGTATGCTAAAGGACTGGCTCCGGTAAAGATCAAAAGTGTTAGAGCTATTGCCACCGCCCCTCAAGGCTCTAACCTGATTGTGGTAAAAGTGGAAACCACCGAACCCGGCTTATATGGACTTGGCTGCGCGACGTTTACCCAACGGGCGGCAACCGTAATCGTAGCAATCAATACGTACCTCAACGAGTTCTGCGTGGGTAAAGATGTTGACAATATCGAGGATATGTGGCAGTCAACGTACGTTAGTTCGTATTGGCGTAATGGCCCCGTACTCAACAACGCCCTCAGCGGATTAGACCAGGCGTTGTGGGACATTAAAGGCAAGCGGGCCAACATGCCCGTCTACCAATTGCTGGGTGGTAAAGCCCGTTTCGCCATTCCCTGCTACACGCACGCGGGCGGAAACACCCCCGAAGAAGCGGCCGATAGTGTGAAGAAATTCATGGAACAGGGTTTTAGATACATTCGCATTCAGCAGGGCGGCTACGGGGCTGTGGGTGCCACTGCCGACAAACCCGATTTCAAAGCGGCAGGTTTTGGGGGAGAAGCTGACAACTACATGAACGAACGACTCTACTTGAAGTCGGTTCCCAAAATGTTCGAAGTCGTTCGCAAGCAGTGCGGGGAGGAGATCGAGTTACTGCACGACATCCACGAGCGGGTACAACCCATTGACGCGATCAATATGATCAAGCGGGTGGAGGAATACCGGCCGTTTTTTATCGAAGATCCTTTCTCGCCTGAGAACATGAAGTGGTTTGCGCAACTTCGGCAGGCCACATCGGTGCCGATTGCGATGGGTGAATTGTTCAATAACGTCAATGAATTTAAAGAGCCAATGGTCAACCAGTGGTTCGATTTCATTCGCATTCACGTTTCGCAGATTGGCGGCATCACGCCGGCCATGAAAGTAGCCCGATTGGGCGAATGGTTTAACATCCGTACCGCCTGGCACGGACCGGGAGATGTATCGCCGGTGGGTCATGCGGCACATGCGCACATTGATTTGGCCGTCTGGAATTTTGGTATTCAGGAAGCGGTGCAATTTTCAGAAAAAACCCAGGCTGTTTTCAGTGGTTGCCCAACGATGAACAAAGGCTATATGTCGGTTAATGAAGTGCCGGGATTAGGCGTGGACATTAACGAAAAGGAAGCGGCTAAATACCCAATCACGACCAAATCCAATTGGCAGGTACGCAAGATGGACGGTACTATTATCAGACCATAGCGCCTAACAGGCACGCCCAAACTAGTATTAGTTAGTTCGTTTAGCCATTTGCTTAAACGGTTAAACAAAGTGGATATTCACTTTTTAAAGCATGTCAGGTTCTCTTTGGGTGATGTCGGGTTTGAGATGGCACCGCCCCCCCGGCCCGACATCACCCAAAGAGAACCTGACATCACCACAAGTTTCGCCACTAATTCTATCAAACTAACTGACAGTCAGGCCAATATTCCGAATTTCCTTAAATTCAGTAAACCCAAATTTCCTTAATACTCAATAATCTCTACTATGAAAAAAGTTGTAAAATTTTCCATTTTACTGCTGCTTCTATGCCAAGGGTATGCCTTCGCACAGAATACCAGAGTGACCGGCAAAGTAACCGGGCCCGACAATCAGGGATTACCCGGTGTCAATGTTCAGGTG
>CAXVWN010000101.1:0-41959 GCA_964263725.1 Spirosoma sp. | reverse complement strand
AAACCGGCGGCACTATGTACGCTGTGACGCCTGTACTTTCCACCTCCGCTGTGGGGCCAACTACCTACTACGTCAGCCAGACTAGTAGCGATGGGTGCGAAAGCGACCGCAGTGCTGTTTTGGTAACGGTTAAACCGTTGCCTGTGGCACCGACCATAACACCCAACCCCCAGAATCTCTGCCAGAGTTCGGTGCCCACCGCATTGACGGCCATTGCGACGGGGACGTTAAAATGGTATGATAATACCGGTCAGACTTATGCGTCGATAACCCCATTGACCAATGCGGTTGGTCCAACTTCTTATTCGGTAACCCAGACTGTCGATGGCTGTGAAGGGCCACAGGCTATTTTGAACGTCGTTGTCATTCCAAAACCGCTTATGCCAACTGTAGTGGGGTCGTTTGCTGCCTGCCAGCTATCAACCCCAACCATGCTAACCGCTACGGGGCAGAGTCTGAAATGGTATACCGATCCAACCGGCGGATCTCCATCGTTGGTGGCGCCAACCCCACCAACGTCGGTTTCTGGCACCACTACTTATTACGTTACCCAAACCGACCTTAATGGTTGCGAAAGCGATCGGGCATCCATTGTTATTCAGATTAAAGCGAAACCCAATTTACCCGGTACCGCGCCAGTTGAATTCTGCTCCGATAAGGTAACATCATTGACCGCCACATTCGACAACGGTGCTACGCCGAACTGGTATGCGACCCTGACGGGGGGAACACCAACCACAACGGCTCCCATTCCGGCAACTAATGTAATTGGGGCACCGGTTCCTTACTATGTCAGTCAGACCGTGAATGGGTGTGAGAGCGACCGGGCAACGATTGACGTTACAATCAAAGCCCTCCCGTTAGCGCCTACTGTCAGTTCGACTCCGGTAGAGTATTGCGAGGGAACTACAGCGATACCATTATCGGCCACGGCAACGGGCAGTTTGAATTGGTATACGACTCAAACAGGTGGAACGGCTTCGGCCACTGCCCTGATACCTCAAACATCGGTTAGTAATCCCCCAACAACTTATTATTATGTCAGCCAAACTGACAATGGTTGCGAAGGGCCACGAGCGTCGATTGCCGTTACAATTAACCCCAAACCCGCCAAGCCGACGGTTGTCACTTCGTTTACCTATTGTCAAAACACGACGGCTCCTATCCTCTCAGCCACCGCACCCGGAACGTTAAAATGGTATGCGGATGCTACAGGCATCACGGTTATTCCAACCCCAACGCCGGCAACGACCACGCCTGGTCCCACTGTTTATTACGTCAGCCAAACCGACGGTAAGGGATGCGAGAGCGACCGGGCCACGATTACGGTTACGATTACCGCCACACCGGTGGCTCCTGCTACTGCTCCTATCAGCGTTTGCCAGAATGCAGTAGCCGTATTAGCGGCTACGCCGAGCACCGGAGGAACACTGAACTGGTATACGGCTCGGACGGGTGTAGGGCCTACCTCTGTAGCGCCCATCCCGCCTACGTCTGCTCCTGGCACAATTACGTACTATGTGAGTCAAAGTGTGAATGGCTGTGAAGGACCAAAAGACAGCATTGTTGTTACCATTAAACCACTGCCAATAGCTCCTCCAGTAAGCGCCACCTCATTTAGTCTGTGTCAGAACAGCACTCCCACTGCTCTGACAGCCACAACCACTGGCACGCTTAACTGGTATACCGATCCAACCGGCGGAACACCAACGACAATCGCTCCCATCCCGTCAACATCTACAGCGGGTCCAGTTACCTACTATGTGAGTCAGAGTGTGAATGGTTGCGAAGGGCCAAGAACGGCTATTACGGTTACGATCATCGCTATTCCGACAGTTCCTTTTGTCAGCGCAAATACGATCAATATCTGCCAGAACTCGACTCCCGTAACTCTAACAGCCGTAGTCTCAATAGGGGGCACGCTCAATTGGTATACAGTCCCGGCTGGTGGAGTATCTACGCCCACAGCACCTACGCCACCAACGTCTGTAGCGGGTAGCACTACGTATTACGTGAGTCAGAGTGCAAATGGCTGTGAAGGGGCACGAACGGCCATTACGGTTACCATCATTCCTACTCCAGTGGTTCCCGGCATCAATGCCAATACAAATATCTGCCAAAACAGCCCGCCTACGGCTCTAACGGCCACCGTCTCACCGGGCGGCACACTCAACTGGTATACCGATCCAACCGGTGGAACACCAACGTCAATCGCGCCCACACCGCCCACATCTACTGTGGGCCTACTTACCTATTATGTAAGCCAGAGTGTGAATGGCTGCGAAGGACCACGAACAGCCATGACGGTCAACATTCTTCCTTTACCGGCAGCGCCCACGGTCAATACGAATACCGTTAGTATTTGTCAGAACTCGGCACCCACCGCGCTAACGGCTACTGTCTCACCGGGCGGTACGCTCAACTGGTATACCGTCCCAACTCTTGGAACATCGACATCAGTTGCGCCTATTCCGCCTACGTCTACGGCGGGCACAATGACCTACTATGTGAGTCAGAGTGTGAATGGTTGCGAAGGGCCAAGAACGACCATTACGGTCACGATCAAGCCACTACCAACGGCGCCCACGGTCAGCACGGTTCCATTGACCTATTGCCAGGGAACTACGGCCTTTGCGTTAACTGCAACTCCGGTTAGTGGCGGTATTTTGAACTGGTATGGTACTAATCCAGGTGGTGTTCCGTCTCCGGTAACGCCTATTCCCGCAACGACTACCCCAGGTGTATCGACGTATTATGTGAGTCAAAGCGTTAATGGTTGCGAAGGCCCACAGGCACCAATCGTGGTCCTTATTCAGGCTACTCCGGCCGCCCCAACTGTTGGCGCGACACCCATATACTGCCAGGGTGGTACATCTACAGCCTTATCGGCCATTGCGGCACCGGGTGGCAGCCTGAACTGGTACACGACTCAAGTTGGAGGCACGGCTTCGTCAACACCCCCAACACCCCCGGTTACTAATTCCGGTAGTGTTACGTACTACGTCAGCCAGAGTGTGAACGGTTGTGAAGGGCCACGGGTTAGTCTGACCGCCACAATCCGGGCCGCTCCGGGGGTTCCAGCCGTAATCCCTACGCTGGCCTATTGCCTGGGATCTCCCGCTATTCCCTTAACGGCCACACCGGCAGGGGGCAGCACGCTGAATTGGTATGCAACTGCAACCGGGGGGAGCGCTTCTACAGCACCCACTCCCCCGACCAACACCGCTGGCACAATTCTGTACTATGTGAGCCAGACCGATGCCAGTGGTTGTGAGAGTACCCGGACATCTATCTCGGTTAAGGTAAACCCACTTCCTGTCGCTCCTGCCACTACGCCAGCCAGCTTTTGTCAGGGTTCTTCCCCTACGGCATTAGTGGCCACACCGTCTGGGGGTACGCTGAACTGGTATACGACGCAAACGGGTGGTGTTCCGTCCCCGGTAGCGCCTATTCCCGCAACGACCACGGCCGGTGTGCTCACGTACTATGTGAGCCAGACCGATATCAATGGATGTGAGAGCAACCGAAGCCTACTTTTGGTAACCATCACGCCACTTCCTGCCGCACCGTCTGTTGCTGTAATAGCTCCTGTCTGTCAGAATACTACACCTATTGTTCTGTCGGCTGCCGGACAAGGTTTAAAATGGTATGCTGATGCAACGTCAACTGCCTCACTAGGTAGTTCGGTCACACAGCCCACAACTCAGGCCGGAACGTTTACGTATTATGTCAGTCAGACCGTCAATTTATGTGAAAGCCCACGAGCGCTGGCGCAGGTCGTTGTTAATGCGCTGCCTGTTGCTCCAACTGTTGTTGCGGTTCAAAATGGTTGCCAGGATGCGCTGGCAGTGCCTCTCACGGCTGTGGGTACGGCGCTGCAATGGTACGATGCCAGCGACAACCTGATTTCGCCCCCAACGCCGGTAACCAAAGTAGACGCAACTCAATCGTATACGTATAAAGTGACCCAGACGCTCAACGGCTGCATAAGTCCCAAAGCTACGTTGACCTATATCGTTAATGTCACTCCTCCGCCAACGGTCGTTCCACTGGTTAGTTACTGTCAGAATATAGCGGCTCAGCCTTTAGTGGCTACTGGTACTAATCTAAAATGGACTAGTCCAACTGGTGCTGTAACCACATTGGCCCCCACGCCAATCACGACAATTGTGTCAGCGGGGGCTAGCTATTCGGTGAGCCAAACGAGTGCACTTGGTTGCGAAAGCCGGAAATCGGAGATTAAAGTGGTGGTAAACGCTGTGTCAGTCGCTAAGATAGAGGGCACAACCACCGTCAATCTTGGTAGTTCGGCAGTACTCAGCCTGACACTTACGGGAGCCGGTCCTTACAGCTATACGCTATCGGACGGAACGACCGGAACAGCGGAATCAACGACGAGTCTGGAGCCAACGGTCAAGAAAATCTCCGTTACACCGGCTGCATCAACAACCTACACCGTAACGGCTATTTCGAACGCCTGTGGTGCTGGTACGGTAACCGGGGCGGCTATTGTATCCGTCATAGTGCCTACTATTGCTACCAGTGCACTATCAGTGTCAACAATCTGCACCGGCGCATCGATTACGGTGCCCTTCGTGACGACCGGAGCCTTTACCGTGGGGAACGCCTTTACCGTTGAAATTGCCAGCGCTACCGTGGATTCAGCATCCCGAAAATATATTCCGATTTCGAACGGTGTTATTCAGGGACCGAGCATTGTAACGACGATTCCCAGCACGATTGCTTCCGGTCAGTATTACGTCCGTGTAAGCGCGTCGAACACGTCCTACCCAATTTCGGGAACGCGAAGTCCGACGCTGTTAACCGTAAGGGGATCACCAACGGCGGCTTTTACGGCCGACAAGAAGCTTATTTATAAAGGGGAAAGCGCTGAACTTTTCTTTACGTTATCCGGCGATGCACCGTGGACGATAAACTATATGGCTGGTTCGGAACTCAAGTCCGTAGCCTCCACAACGAATCTATATTCCACAACCGTTACCCCCGCCACAACGACGACGTACAAACTAACATCCGTCGTCAATATTTGTGGTGTGGGTAAAATCGAAGGCGTTGATACGACAACGATTCGGGTTGATATTTTACTCGCCGAAGAGGATCCGTTTGTCAAGACGGTAAAAGTATATCCGGTTCCAACGGATGGTGCCGTCACTGTCGATATTGATGTGCCGCTTCAAAAAGAACCAATACAACTACAATTGATTAGTGTTGACGGTCACATTTGGCAACAATTAACAACCCGCCAACGACAGACAACCCTCTATTTAGATAAAGAGTCGGCCGGAACGTATCTGCTCTATATCAAGATTGGTGATCAGTGGACGGTCCGTAAAGTTCTTAAACGATAGAGAAATCGTTTTGTAAACGAAAAAGACCTCAAACGACAGTGCCAATTCAGCACTGTCGTTTGAGGTCTTTTTCGTTTGAAATGAGTCTATCCGAAATCAGGGCGTTTTAGCCCGATATCAATCTTCGATTAAAATACAGGTGTAATCATCCACGCCCAACAGATTTTGGGCTTGAAGTCGTTGGGTATACGATAAGAACGTTTCGGGAGATACCAGCGCCGTTCGAAGTGGATTCCAAACGGCCTCTCCGAAACGGCCTCCTTTTGCCGGCCAATATCCCAGATGAGCCTGCGCCCGATTTCCCAACGCTGTTGGTTGTTGGGCCAGCATTTGCAGTGAGTGAGTATCTCCGTGAAGCGAGGCATAAGCCATGAGCAGGTATTGGCCCAATGTATCCGACAGCAACGCATACTGCTGATTTGGTTGGTGCGGCCAGATGCCCCTTCGGAAACCGGTAGGGTTGGGCAGGGCCAGCCAGTTGATCAGGTAAGGAGCCGACTCAAACTGATGCAAATCCGGATCGGCTGCCTCTACTTTGTCCGTAACTGGCTGAAAACACAGGGCCACGGCATCGCCATATACTGTCCAGTGGAATTCGTTGGCCCGGTGGTGTAGCGTGGCCAGAGTGGCGCAGGAACCTTCGTGAATGAACTTATGCTCAGTGAAATAATCGGCTTCCGCCTGGAGTTGATACGTATTGAAAAAGCCTTCCCAATGGCCGTCCAGCCAGTGCGATATGTCAGCTAATTCGCCGAAAGGCATGTCAGGAACTTGTTGGACCAAGTGTTGTGCCCACTCGCCGGCGTAAATGCCCGTGCCACCAGCGCCATCGGCCACCGCCCAAATACCTGATTCGTCGTCGGCACGCCAGGCGTCTTCATTGTCCGCATAAACGGGGGCTTCTTTTCCAACCGATTGCTGACAGCTTCTCATGAATCAGGTTGCAGATTAGCCGTGAAACTTTGATTATGCTGCGTGGGCGTGCCGATGTTCATAAACTTGACCAGCGCGTCCATATCGGCATTACTGCACATGCCCACATACGTTGTTCGCTGATCGAGGCCAAATAGACTGGCAATGTCGGCGTGGTAGGAAGCGGGCATCTCACTCGACATGTCGTAGAGTAACCGCGCATAGGGATCGTTGCCCAGTTCGCTTGCTTTATAGGGAAACAGAATGGTTTTGCCCTGTTCGTCGGACACGTGAATGTTCATCAGCAACACGTGGCCATCAACCGTATGCAGACTTTTCAGCGAGTTGCAGGCGGCCAATAGTTCCTCAGTGGTAGCATCAGTGGCCACACCGTCGGTGATATTGATGACCGTTGGGGGGTACACGTCTTTGCCTGCCTGCGTAGCCAGCCATTGCTGCACCAGCGATTCGGCCAGGCAGATGGCGCTTTTCATGGGTGTTCGGTGCCGATGGACCGCATTCAGCCAGACAGGGCGCTTCTCCGTAACTCGTATAACCCGCCCCCGGATGGTACGTTCGGTGGCTATCTCTTCGACCCGAACGGCAGCTCCGGCCAGTTCGGCGGGTGTGAGAAAGGTCTTTCCGGCCATCGCCCCCGACCAAAGCAGGTTAGCCTGATCGTCGCTGAAACCACCGTAGCCAATGAGCGCAATGTCGTAATAATGCCGGATTTCGTCGCCTTTCTGGCAACGCAGGACCAGTTCCAGTAAGATCTGGTTGATGATCTGGGCCACGGCTTCGGCCTTAGAAAGTGATTGCCCCCGGTACATCGTTCGTTCATCCATAGACCCCGACTGATCAATCAGGAAGAGAAACGCCGTGGGTGCCTGCCGCATGATTTGGGCTGAATAAGGACGGGCTTTTATGGGTTGTTGCATCGCGCCCTGCACCGCTCTTTGCAGATCAGCAATAGGGAGGACGTGCATTGGTAGGGAATGGTCGGACATAGAGTTTAGCTTACAACGATTGAAGATTGCGTTGCAGGTGGTCAATTTGGTGAAGCATATTGTCTCGAAGAACCGAAAAATGGGACATCAAGTCCGTATTTGCCATCATCAGTTGATAAGCGTCGTCGGTTTTTAGTTGATCAATCTCAGTTTGCAGAACCGTCTGGCGATCGGTAAGTCGCTGGTACCACTGCTGAAGTTCGTCCAGATCATAAGACGTTTCGGGTTGGGTCGTGAACAAACGTCCTTTATCCAGTTCTTGTACCAGCCGACGGATAGTGATCAGATCCCGGCGCTTGTAAGCGTCGTTGAGTTGCATCATATAGGCCGTGGCCTGGGCAGTGCGGTCGGGATCGTTGGTATGGCGGTCGGGGTGAGCTACCGTAACGGCTTGCCGGTAAAGCCGCCGGAGTTCATGCTCGTCGGTTTCGCCCAGATTAGTGGGTTGGTGGGCCATGGCTTCCCGCACGGCCTGATTGGTTTGCTCGAAACGATCCCGCCAGTTTTGAGCTTCTTCAGCATCGCTCCGCCGACCGGTTTGGGTAGCCCGTCGGAGCGCCAGTTGCATTTGTAGCTCAACCATCTGCGTAAGCAGGTCGCCGAGGTAGAGCCGGAAAAGCCGGTAATACCGGTCGATCTGATATTGACATCCCGCTTTTTCTTCTTCAAGCCGGGCAATTTGGGGTTCCAGCGCCCGAATCTGGGCCAACAAAGCAGCTTTGGCGGGATGGATGGTGAGCAGGGACGGCTGAAGGTTCATCGTCACCAAATATAAGCCGATTTCCGGCTTAGCCTATCGTCTGACAAACGATTAAAAAAAACCTGCCGTTTGTTTGAAAAGCTAAACAAATAATTGCTGTAATTTTTCTTTATTAATATTTTAAGCGCGAAATAGTAGTGGCCTAATTCTCTATTTATTTATAGGGTTTTATGCTTATATTCTCATAATAAATTTAATCGTCAGGCTTTCAGAAACAGATTTGGTTCACTAAATCTATACGAACCTGGTAAGCAACTTATAAAGTATCCGGAATAAAGGTTCTCGTTCTCAACATTACATACTATTAATAATTATGCTTGCTGACTCTTCCCCTAAAATTAATGCGCCTTCTTCAGGATCTGGTCCAGCATCAGCCGCCAGTCGACCAGGCAAATACGGCCTTAAAGCAATACCTGGATCGGGTAATGAAGCCACGCAAAGTTCATATCAGGAAGGCCTTGAAAAGCTGAAGAAAATACAGGGTCAATATAAAACAGATGTTAAGAAAGCACGACAAGATGCACTGGCTATATTCGATCAACATAGAAATGTGCTAAAAGCTCAAGATTCGTATGCTAAAAAACTTGACAGCAATCGAATTAATAAAAAAGGTTTCCTGAGTTATTTGAAAAAAGAATCAAACTTTACAATAAAAGAGAATATAGTTTTATATAAAGGTATAGAAATAGCAAATTTAGTAGAGGGCGAAAATGCTTACGAAGAAGATACTTCAGTAAAACAAATCAACCGGGTTTTTAAACGAGTTGATTTAAGTGAAAGTAATAAGCAATATGTCCTAATGAACGGCGCATTCATCAGACGAATGGCGTATCGGGCTATAGCCCCTCCGGAAAGAACAGCATGGGTGAATAAACAAAACTTACAACCAGCCATTATTAGTGGTGGTGGTGAATTGACTGACGAAACAAAAGGCGTTCATTTTTTTGATGATGGTGGTGGACAATATAGAGATAAGGATAGCCTATCGGACGTAGAGTTTCTGTCGAAATTAAGCGGTGGGCATAGTTTTGATTCGTTCCCGGCTGACGAGAAAACATTGTTAGCTTATACACAAATACGCAATGGCGTAGGAAAAGTCTTGTCCGGCCGTTCGACGAGTAAGGATATTACTTCCAATCACGGTGCCTCGTTTAGTCGCTTTGGCGAAGTGAGAATAGATTTGGCTAAAGTACCTGAAAGTAATGTGTTACACCATTATAACGTAGCAGCCTTTGATTCAGGTCGAATTAAAGAAGCTATTACAGCTATTACCGGACAGGAAGTTGAACAATCTATTAAATATGACGTCGATAGAGGAAACCTTTCAGTCATTAGAAATCGGGAAATACTTTTTACAGAAATACCTTTTGATGCTATCAATGCTTTTAAGGAATCACCCGCCAGGGCTGAATATGAAAAGGCCTATTTTGCTGCTTTCCCAACCGCATTTAGAGAGAAATTTAATAAACTAAAAGAAAATTATTTATCTCGGTATCCTGGACAAAAAACTAAGTTAACGAATAATATCGGGTGCTTTATGGTTGACTTTAGTGTAATAGGCTGGGGTGCTAAAATACCACAATTGCCTTCCAGTGCCTTCACCGAACTTCAGGGTACCAGGGATTCGAAAAGAGATGCCTCAAACTTAGCCTATGAAAAGTTTAAAGAACTGACTGATCTCATAAAGCCTGCCCCAAAAAGCTATCCAGCCCAAAGTAGAGGTTCAGGAAGATATAATAAATAGTAGAAAGCAGGAACAGGAAATACCAGATAGAAAACCGTACTGGTTTTGATAAATGAATGAGCCGAGATCTGGCGAATAACAATGCACCAAGGCACTACCCGATGGGGTAAAACGCAAGTTCTTCCGTACTTGGGTCCGGGCAGTGAAAATCAAATAATAGTCATACAAGCGGCTTGGTTTATACTTCCATTAATGGAAGCATGAACCAAGCCGAAATAGGTGCCAGAGCTGAGACTTACCTCCGTTGCGTCTGTTTCTCGATTTCCTCCAGCGTTTTGCCTTCTTTATGGAACTCCCGCTTGAGGCTGGTTATAATGTCATCCTGGCTAACAGGGCGTTGTCGTTTCACGGCAAGCATGACGCAGGAGCGTAAGACGTTCATGATGATGGCTCCGGTAATGGCAAACCGCTCGGCTAACTTATCAAAATCGACTTTGGGATCAACCTCCACCGACCCGGCAAAAGCCTGGCGCCATAGTTGCGCCCGTTTGGTAGCATTGGGCGCGGGGAAATAAATCATGGATTGGAACCGGCGGGCAAAAGCGTCATCAATATTGTCTTTCAGGTTGGTAGCCAGCACAATAACTCCCGGAAAATTCTCCATTCGTTGAAGCAGGAACGCCACTTCCTGATTGGCGTGCCGATCATTGGACGAAGTGGTTTCGGTTCGTTTACTAAACAACGCGTCGGCTTCATCGAAAAACAGAATCCAGCGTCGGCGTTCGGCTAAATCGAATACCCGGCCCAGGTTTTTTTCGGTTTCGCCAATGTACTTGGAAACAATCATGGAAAGGTCGATCCGGTATACATCAAGGCCAGTCGATTTTCCCAATAAGCCCGCTGTCAAGGTCTTACCCGTGCCCGGAGGACCATAAAACAGGGCGCGATAACCGGGTTTAAGGAATTTCTTTAGTTGCGTATTTTTTAAAATAGAGTCAGAATTATCAATCCAGGTTTTAATTTCCTGCACTTCTTCCATAATCTGAAAGTCTATTATCAGATCATCCCAATCTAACGAGGTGGTTACCCGGCTGGCCGGAAAATCTGTACTATAATCGGGTCGGTTGCTTTCGCCCGTAGTCAGCAGCGCCCGGTATTCGTCTGATATGGTCAGCGATCCGCACGTTTCGGGCTCGTTTGGGCCTGCGGGACCAACCTGAATAATGTTAAACTGGGTCAGTAGCGATTCGTGAAACAGATGCGTCTGCAACCGGATTCGGCGTATCAGATCAGCCCCGGCTACCAAAAATAAAAGCGTTTCAATCGTTGGTAGAAAACCACCCCGATTATTGTCCCGGATACCACCAAACTCAGTAAACTGCCGTTCGTATGTGCTGTTGCGGGTATAAAAAAAATCAAGTACCTGAGGACGGATATGGGGAGCAAGCGCCATAATCAGCATCAGCCGCTCGTAATTATCCAAGCCATGTTCACGAACCAACCGAGCGTAGGCAGAGTCACCCTCGGTTAAATCAGGCGCATCAATTTCCTCAACGGTACTGTATGGGCCTTCCTGTTCAAAATAGAGCTGAAAACGAGCCGCAATGACAGCTTCCAGCCAGTCTAACTCCAACTGTAAGGCAGTCGCATTGGCCGTAATGGCAAAGAAATCGGCAATTGTTACATCGCTCATTTTTTCATTTTGGTAAATTTTTCAACTCGTTCTGAAGCTTATGGATAGCCTCGATCTGCGCCTTTATCCGTTGGTGATATTGGCTGTGCGCAATGAACCAGCCCAGGCCGAAGGCAATGCCCAGCAAAAGCAGAATTTCAGTTAATGCCACCAAGGGGTTTAATGGATTCATGGTAAAAGCATATGGTTAAAGTCTCTGGATTCACCCCGGCGCATCTGGTCCTGCCAGATACGTAATTCGTCCCAACGTCCTTCGGCGGCTAGATAGGCTTGATTCGGCCAGGTAGTCGGATCGTATGTGTGGAGCAGGGGGCCATGCTCGGCCAGTACCCGCCGAATGGTGGTTACGGGTGTCTGTGCCAACTGTGAAAATCGAAAAATACCGATGCTGTTCAGAATAGCTTCGGCCTTCGGATTAATACCGGCCAGTTCTTTCAAATCATCCCGACCAGCGGCCGTAGCAAATACTTCCTCGGCTTCCAGTTCTATAATCTGCTCAATATCAAGGGCGTTCTGAAGAACTTGACGTTTGGTAAGTAAGTGAGATAACTGACGGTTGAAGCGTTCCCGGAAAATAAAATAAGCCAGCACGGCTGTTCCCTGAAGCATCAGGAAGTGCAGCAGACTGGCCTCTTCGAGGTGAAACGGATTCAGTTCAAACATGCTACCGTCGTTCTACAAGCAATGTTACCCGCCGGTTGGCTTCGCGGCCTTCCGGCAGCGTGTTAGATGCAATGGGCGCTTTAGCTCCTTGGGCAACAATCCGGAACCACTTTTTAGCAGCGCCCTGTTGCATTATTTTATCCCGGACCGCCATAGCCCTAAGTTTTGACAATTGCAGGTTCCGCGTTGCCGTTCCTACACTATCCGTATGGCCCGTAATGACCAACCGTTCCTGTCGATGGGTGCGCAGGTAAGCGATTGCTTCGCTGGCAAAACGCTCGTTATCGGGCGTGGGAATATATTCCGTGCTGCCCGTTGGGAAATACAACTGGAGCGGATGGAACAGGTCAGTATATTTCTGGTGCCGGGCCAGCCAGTCGGCATCAATGAGTATCGACTGAAAAGAAAACGACAAGGCACTGGTCGAATCCTGAACAAAAGGCAACGACTCAGATGCTTTTCCCCAGCTCTGTACCTGATCTTCGGGTACGCCGGCAGTCAACAGGTACTGCTCAACACCGAGTGCCCGAACAGCGCCCAGATTCTGAATCAGCGTCTGTTTGCTTTCAGCAGGCGTATTATAGCCTGTTATAGTGAGCAGTCGGCGGGGGTTAGCCATCAGATAATCGGCCAGCGTATCCAGTGCTGACCGATCACCCAGTGACTTCATTTCTGACCCTGCCTGATGAAACAGACTGCCCGGCAGCTGAACCCGCAACTGAGTTCCATCAATAATGCGCACGGGGGATAGAACCGGTTCTTCCGATAACAGAATCCGTTTGATGTAGAAAATATGTATCCAAACAGAAACGATTACCCAAACGCCCAGTGCCACCCACCATACCCATAGTTTACTCATGCGGAATCAACTAGCTATTGATTGGCCAGCCAGCATCATATTTGGCTAAGCCGATATCTACCTTCTCGGCAGAAATGGATATGTCGGCGCTAAAGTTGCTGGAACCCGCCGGTTGAAACCCTTCTTTGTAGCTGGTAATGTAGCCATTCGTAAAAACGACGGATCGGAAGATACCGTCTTTCCCTGATTGCCAGAATTCGATCTTTCCATCAATAGCCTTATTCTGGGCATTGATCATCATATCGATCAGCTTTTCGTTCTGGGTTATTTCGATCGTGAGCGCCAAATCGCCTGCCCGAACGGCCGACGCAGGGCGCCCTTTCTGATCAAAATCCCGGGAGAAGGACGTGCCAAAACTAAGCACGTCAAATTTATCGGCTCCAATGGTGAGGGTTGCTGTAAAACCCACATCTGCTGCATCTGCCATAATTTTTTTTAGTTAGAGGGTTATACTATTATTTTTTTACGGGCCAGCGCTGATCCAGTACCGCCGTTTGAATCGTTATTTTCTCCGCCGAAAGCGTGATTGAACATGTGTATGCATTACCAGCCACGGAGAAAGACTCACTGTAGTTGACGATGTAGGCATTCGTAAACTCAATCTTGCGAGTTACGCCATCATCACCAGCGTCTGTAAATTCCAGCTTGCCTGTTGGAAAAGGTTTGTTTTGCGAATTGACCATGTGTTCTACCAACGCTGATTTGTCAGTAACCTCAACGGTGAACGAAAACTGACCACCCATAACGTGGCTGGATGGGCGTCCTTTAAAGTCAATGCTTCTGGAGAAGCCAATGTCTCCTCCCAGAATGTCGAATACGTCGGCATCCAGCGTAATTTTACTTGAATAAGGCATAGTATTAATATAAGTTGAAAAGGTTAAAGGGATATATTTTTAGAAATAGCCAGATTAAACGCGCGGTTAGATCTGACCATAATCAGATACCCATTCTGGACTTTCAACATCATCACCCCGGCGGCCATCAAGGCGAATGACAAAGCTTTTAGCGGGGAAGTACGGAGTCAACCGGATATCTAAGTAAATACGGTCTTTCTCTTTGCTGTCGCGCTCAAGCCGGACAATGCGGAACTGGTCGATCAGCTTATCAGGCCCTTTAATGCTATCCAGGAAGCCCGCAATTTGCCGACGTAAATCAGCTTCGATGAGCGAGTTCCAGTTTTCGAAGGCCCGGCGGTTCAGGAAGTCAAACAGCACTTTAGTGATGTAATCAAATACCCGTACAACAGAGTAGGTTTGCAGCCCGATGTTATCGCCATTGAAGAGCGTCTTGCTACCGAAGGCCATAACCCGACCATACTCGTCGATCATTGGCACAAGATTCAGGCGCTCAACGGCCGACAGTTCACTCTTGCGAAGCGGGAAGCGTACACCAGGTACTTCGTTCATACCGCCGTGTTTTTTACCCGCCGTTACCTGCGACATCAGCGTGTAGTAAATTTTACCGGCCAGTGCCATGGAGGGGGGAACATATAAATTCTCAACCTCGCCTACTTCGGCTACTTTGCTCCGTCCCACAACCCAGTTGCAGGTCATGATAACGCTGGAGCGGAACAATTCCGCACCCGTCATATTGGCCGTGCTGAACAGGTCGATAACGTCTTCAGAGCTTTCCAGATCGGCGAAGTCAGTGAATAACGTTACTTTATTGTTGTGGGCAATTTTGGCCCATTTTTCCAATACCGCGTTGGATCCCATGAATCCGGGAACCACGAGTAACGAGTAGTTCTGCCGAAGGTCAAGTCGGTCGTAATTTTGTTTCAGCTCATCGGCAATGTAGTCGATGAAGCGGGAGTTGTCTAAATCGGTTAGTTGGTCGAAACCAGCGTTAACAATCGTGACGTTAGAGAGTTTGTCGGCTTCAGCATTCTTATAGAAAAGAGATAACGCCCGATAGCTTGTTTCCAGCTCACGCGTGGTCTCCAGGGTAGTCAGCAGATTTTTACGCAAATTTTCTTCTACCGCAGCCGCCTTGTCGTTGGCTGTATCGAGCATTTCGTTCTGATTGTCGGACGAACTCAACACTTCAACCCATAGTTTAAGTTTTTCTTTCAAAACGGCCCGTTCAGCAGCTTTGGTAGGATCGCCCAGGTAGATTTTTTTGCGGGCTTTACGGTCGGGATTTAGGTTTTGTGAACCATCTAAGAAGCTTTCGACAAAGGCATAACCACCAAACGCTGACAGAGCGGCCAGGCCGGGGAGGGGAGCACTGGCACCACGGCTAACTGTCGGCCTTGCATCGGGTTTTGACTGGGATACTGTTGGTTCGCTTTCCATATAAACGTATGACTTGAATAATAGATTAAATAGAGGGAATTAGTTGAACAATCGGTTTACGCTTCTACTTTGTCGTTTTCGTCGAGTTCCGCAATCAGCGCTTGCAGGGTTTCAATCAGCGCGGCTTTGGTATCGGGGTTGCCCAGAGACGTTTGCAGAATCCGGTGTCCTTTCAACCGACGGCTTATCTGCGTATATTCTTGGTATTGAGCATCCAGTGAACGCAGAAACGGGCTTTGGGCTACCATCTCCTTAACCCGGAAATCGGCAACGCTCCGAAATTGCATGGTTTCTTTCGTCGGCATTCCGTCGAGCGATTCCATTTCGACCTCAACTTCTGGCTTGAAGTGGTCGAACACGGCCTCAACAGTTTTCAGGCCATAAGCAACCTCCGGGTTGACGGGAGATTGCTGCGTAAGTTTTTGCGCCAGCAACGTACGGTTGAAGGGGATATTAGCGATGCCCTCGGCTGAATCGGGCTTGATCTCGTTACCACCTATTTCGAAGTCAAACATGTCTTATTTTGGCTGAATTTTAGTTTACCAAATCTATCAATAAGACAACGGCCAACAAGGTCATTCGCCCTGACAGAGAGGTAATTTCAAACAAATGGTATCTTTTTCTGTAAGCAGTAAACACTAGATGATTTTGGGTCGCTATTTGACTTGTATCAAAGCCAATAAAAAGACATAAGATTAGTCTATCTGCCAAATCAATTCACTGGTCTGGCTATTCAAACCCACATTCAGCACCTGGCCTTTTAGCAATTTGCCGGCAATAATCAGACGGGAAATGGGTCGGCGCAGTTGATTGCGAATAATGCCGGCCAGCGGTCGGGCACCATACTGAGGAGTAAAGCCCTGCAACGCCAACTGCCGTTTGGCCTCTTCGGTTATGGTCAGCTCAATTCCCTGTTGTAGGAGGCTTTTGTGCAGATGCGCCAGTTGTATCTCAAAAATCCGAACCACATTTTCCTCCTGAATGGGTGAGAAAGGAATAATCTCCGTAATTCGGGCCAGAAACTCCGGTCGGAACTGGCCAGTCATCCGCGTCATTAATTGCTGAGACGTTGGCATTCGCCCTTCCTGAAACTCATTGGTAATCCACTCACTACTAATATTAGAGGTGAAAATGAGCAACGCGTTGGTGAAGTCACCTTCTTTGCCCAGTTTGTCATTGAGCCGGCCTTCGTCCATAATTTGCAGAAACACATCGAAAACGGACCCGTGCGCCTTCTCAATTTCGTCGAACAGCACCACTGAGTAGGGCTGTTTCCTGATTTTATTAACCAGTAAACCGCCTTCTTCGTAACCCACATAGCCCGGAGGAGCGCCGTAGAGCAGCGCGGCTGAATGTTCTTCCTTAAACTCCGACATGTCAAAACGAATCAGAGCCCGTTCGTCATTGAACAGAAACTCCGCCAGCGACTTTGATAATTCGGTTTTTCCCGTACCTGTGGGGCCTAACAAAAAGAACGAACCAATAGGCTGAGCCGCTCGCTGCAAGCCACTGCGTGATTCAAGAACAGCGTCGGATAACGCATGCAGCGCGTGGTCTTGTCCCACCACCCGGCGTTGCAGGAAACTCTCCATCGACAGCAGTCTTTCTTTTTCCTGGGTTTGCACTTTGCCCATCGGAATGCCTGTTTTGTGCGCGACCACCGCAGCCAGATCATTGGTCGTAACGGTTTCCTCCTGTTGGCTGGCTAATGCCTGAAACCGGGTTAACTTTGCATTGATATAATCGTGATAGGCGGCTGCAGTTTCCAGTTCGGTTGGGTCAACCTCATCTTCCCATTGGCCCAGCAAAACCGGGCTAACCTGGTGGTGCAACAAGGTATCCAGCCATCGATATTCTTCCAGAGCTTCTTCCGGCGAGAGGTCGCGCTGGCTTAATTCCCGGACGGACTCTTCAAATCGGCTTAATTCAGTACCGGATGTTTCAATGGCCATGCGGATAGCCGCCATTGTCCGGTCGAGTAAATCGAGGGCGGAATCGGGCAACCGGCGTTCTTTGCTGTACCGGCGGGCTAATCGAATACAGGTTGGAATCACGTCTGGCTGAATTTTTAGCTGGTGGTGCAGCTCATAGGCCGGAACCAGGCCAATCATCATTCGTTCGGCTACTTTTTCGTTCGGCTCGGTCACCGTCAGCAGTTCAAACCGGCGGCTCAATGCCTGATCAGGCTCGATAAGCTTGCGGTATTCTTCGGGTGTCGTTGCCCCAATTACGGTTAGTTCGCCCCTGGCTAATTCCGGTTTCAGCAGGTTTGCCACGCCGTTTCCGGCAGACCCTTTCGGGTCGAGCAGCATGTGAATCTCATCAATAAAAAGGATGCATTTTTCATACTGCTTCACATCTTTAATAACGGTCTTGAGCCGATCTTCGACCTCGCCCTTATAGGACGCTCCGGCTAGTAGCGCACCGGGGTCCAGTTCCAGCAGAATAGCATTCTTCATTCGGGCGGGCACCAGGCCAGCAACAATCTGCTGCGCCAGCCCATCAATGAGCGCGGTTTTGCCCACGCCGGGGTCACCCACAACCATCACGTTGGGCTTGCTGCGCCGACCCAGAATTTCGAGCATGGTTCGCACTTCCTGGTTACGCCCAACCACCGGGTCCAGTTTACCCGCACGAGCCTGGGCTGTTTTATCAATGCAGTATTTGGGCTGTTCCTTATTCGTCAGGTTACCGATCTGACCGTTGCTTTTCGTGCCTTCTGTCGTTCGACTGGCACTTGGAGAAGCGGATAAGTCGCGCAGAAAACGTTCGAGCAAATCGCGTTCCTGCAACGGTAAAGAGCGAAGTTGGTCGGCCGAAAAGCCAATACCCGGCTTGACAAGAGCCGCCAGTACGCAGATAGCTTCAATATAATCCAGCCCCAGCTTGACACGCAGGAAATCGGCTTCGTTCATTACCCGGTCCACAGAATCGTCGTGTTCCGGTTCGGTCACGACCAGCGCCGATCGGGGTGCTTCTTCCATCCAGACTTCGGCCCAATCGAACGTATAAGCAACATCCTGATCCAGCGCAGTCAGTAGCGCACTGCCACCCACGTCGTCGTGCAGCATGGCCCGTAGCAGATGGGCCGCTGTAAATTTTTCGTTATGGTATTCACGGGCCAGGGCGCGGGCAATATGCAGGGCTTTTTCAACCGATCCGTTTAGTGGTAATTGACGCATATAGTATTTATGATTAAGGAAGGTATTATTTAAACAGGTCTTCGCTGATCCAGTAATAAGTCCGGCCGTTGGATACGAAACGGCTATTGCGGAAGGTCGGTATTCGGCGGAAGTAGTCGCGCCGTTCCCGCATCAAATACAAAACCTGATTCAACAGCGCGTCGGATACTTGCTTTCGATTATTTAACTGACTGATTATAATGCGTTTGAATAATGGATTCGTGACCGGCAAATCCAGGAATCCATTTAGTAACTGGTCGAGTGTTAGCGTGGTCGCGCTTGGTAAGCCAACTTCGCTCAGCGTCTGGCGATACCGGTGATGGAGTTTCATCCGGTCGAAAAAAACGGCTGGGTCAATATCATCGCCACAGAGCTGATCCAGCCACCGGCCAATACCGTCGTATTCGTCGAGCGGCAGTAAGGCAATGTATTTCCACCGGAAGCCGCCTTTGAGAGCAGTCGGCGTATACGCCTGCGTCATGTACGGATAAGCATTAAGACGTGTCAGCGTAGACGCATTGACGGGTAAATTCAGGCCGGTAGAGGCATAAACCGGTGTTAACTTTGGATTGACCCGATCGCCCAGAGGTTCCAGACTTTGGAACGTACTTTCCAATGCCGCAATAACGGTTTGAGATTCACTGGCGACTTGCTGGAACAGGCTGTCGGTAATGGCGTATAATTCTTTGAAAGGCAGCGACTGATTTTTTCGGGGGAAAATAACCCATCCGGGCACCATACTTTGCTTAGGATAAGCCAGTTGATATTCGTTGCGGTCGCCAAGCCGGTGGTTAAACTCATTGGTGGCCGTAACCATATCGGGCCGTACAAGCCGGTTTTTTTTCAGGATGCTTCCTTTATCGGCAATCTCCAGAACGAGTTCACGGGAGTGAAGCACAAAATTATTAGAAATGTCTCCCGGAGCCGCGTAAACCTGAAAGGCCAGCATCCGACATTCCACACTTTTCAAGGCCGAAGGGACTAAAATTCCATCGACTATTGATTGAATATCGCCATTGATGCCTACCAGCACTAAAATATTGTTTTCGTTGGGGTGGGCAGCAAACTGCTCCAACGCTTTACCAACACCAAATCGCACACTCTTGGCCTCTGGCTCCGACCGGGTTTTGGCCAATGGGCTACCTTTTTTTAATTCATTCAGCAGGGCTGTATAATTGCCCGTCAACGGGGTTAATTCAACATTACCCCTAACCTTATTATCATCTGTTTTTTGGTAATCATTATAGATAACCGCGCCTACCTGTAAACTAATAGACCGGGTCGTATCCTGCGATAATTGAGTAATTGTAAACTGAATGGTATTTAGTAACTCACCCCAATAGGGCTGCATGGCAGAACTGCCTTCGACTACGTAAATCAGGTTATAGCGGTTGCTTCGGTCTCGGACGTTCGTTAACAACTGACCCGAAATTGGTTGACCATTGACATTGAGGACGGGCACCTGCCTTTTTATCAATAAGGGTGTCAGCACATTCGTCTGTACAACCATCTGGCTATCTTTAGGATTCCTATATTGATTGAGTACCGGGTATTTAGTGCCTACCTGATTCCAGGAAACCGCCGAAAAAAAGCTGCTTGTCACGGTTGAATCTTTCCGCCCCTGAACGGCTGCGGTAAGCGATCGGTAAAGAGGAATGGGTTGTGGCTGCCTATTCACCGTGTCGGTTTCGATAAATAACCGCTGACCAACGGTCTGCAAAACCTCAATGGGCGCCCAGCCTAAAAGAATCTGTTTGACACTGTCGATTGGAAACCAGGATGCCCGCCCAATTAGAACCTGCCGACGGGTTTCGGAAACTTTGTATACATAAGCCAACTCATAGAGCCGCATTTTGGGGTCAGTTGCGGTTTGCTGGGATGGGTCTGTAAAAAGCCGCACAGAATCATTCGAAAAATACCGTTCAGGATTGGCAAGTAGGGTGGGCTGAGCCAGTACCGCACTGAATACCTGCGCCCGGCGCTGGTCTGTTGAACGAATGCTTTGATTGGCTAATAAGAAGCGACTCTTGGGAGCCCAGCCGTAGTAAACCACCGACTTACGGTCGGGAATAACCCGTCGGGAAAACTTATTGCCGATGGGTAGGGCCGGATCGTACTTGATAAGTTTCAAATAACCGTTCCGCTCTTTTAACACATAAAACGCTTCCATAAAACCCAGTTTTCGGAAGGGAACGGTGCCATTTGAATTACGGAACGTATTGTTGTTATTTCGATCAGAAAAAACAACCCACGGAGCAGCCCCGGGCGGTTGAGAGCCAAAATTGGCCCCTTCTTTAGAAACGGCTAACGCTGCTTTCGACTGGCTGGCGTTGCCCGAAACAGGCACCAGATTTTCGGGCTGACGGGCCACTCGCAGAAAAAAAGGCAATTGGGCAGTTGCCCATTCGGGACAGCCCAGCCAAAGCGCTACAAAAAGAACACAACAACGAAAAAAGTCTACCCAACGAGGCAGATCCGGTAAACGGAGCGAACGGCGAATCGACAAACGCTTCATGGTTTATGCTGAGTCACATTTAAGCGTGTAACACAGGACGTAACCGAATCGGCTACTACTGATATGGCATCGATACGAACGCCCCGGTCGAATTGCAATCCCATACAGTACGAATAAAAGTCATTGGCTTTTGCATCGTTAATGCGTACCGTTGCGTCATTCTGACGGCATAAGTATTTCCTCAATAAATAATCATAATGAACATTAAACGCTTGGCCATCAGCTATCGACTGTAATCGTCTTCGAATATCACTTTCGGTAATGTCCAGCGAATCGACGGTAGGGGCAAATTTGTTGAAGCCCCGAATAATCGTGACCTGCCGCCTGATCGGGTATTTGGTTACATCGGTCATGAGCTCAACTGTGTATTGCTGCGGACGGGTGTAGTTCTCCACCGTTGGGAAACTATAAATAGCCGTTTGATCGCGTGAGTCAACCTGACCGCTGGCCCCAAAACGCCAGGCAAACTGGCGAGCCCGCCCCCCAACGGCGGTAAATACCAGTTTCTCCCGCTCAAAGCCCGATGTGGGACCCTGTATCTGTACGATAGAATCCTGTTCATCAACAACTGCTTTTGGGGTAATCACAACCGAAAACGTTTTGACTATTTTCTTGTCGACGGTGAGACGAATCAAATATGTACCCGGCTGATAGTAATAAAACAGGCCCTGCGCTCCCCGAACCTCTTGCCCGTTGCCGAACTCCCACCGCCACCGGCTGGCCTCGCTGGTACTGTCGACGTAGCGAATCGGTTGCCCGGCCACTTGCTGATATGGCTCCACTTTAGCCCGGATCTCGGGTTCGGCAGTATAGTGGTACAGGATAAAAAGTACCCCTACAGTTAGTAGCAATGCACGGGCCGATAAAGTCATTTTGCTGTTCATAGCATTTATCGGGAACTGGTAACAGACGGCGTTGGAGCAGCGGGAGACGGACCAGAGCCGGGAAACAAACCGACGCTGCAATCATCCAACTGTTTACGAAACAAATTAATATTGGATTGCTTGCTCCAGACCACCTTCTTATCGACGTACATCATCTTATAAAAATCTGCAATCTGTGCAAAAGACCGAAACTGGATACCCACTGCCTGCTGCCCGGAAAGTCGCCGAATTTCATTCAGATGATCTTCAATTTCGACCTCTACGAAAATAGCGTTGACCTGGGGCTGATAGGCAACGATAGACCGGTAGGCAGAGTCGAGCAAAGGCATATTTTCCAGTTGATTTTTCAGGATTTGCTCTTGTTGCCTGATTTTATCGGACAGGCGTTTCGATTCAGCCTGTGAATAGGTATCATTACGAAAAGCAATCCAACTAATCATGATGGATAAAATACTAATGGCCGATAACAGATAAATAAACTGAAGCCGCCGTTCACGTGTCGTAAGTCGAAAAAAAGTTTCCATATCCGATTGGTTAAAAGGCGCCAGCTCCCCCACGTTTACGCTGCCGATGCTCTTCAACCGCCCGCCGTAGACAGTCCTTTAGTTCATCCCGAAGATCGGCTTCTTCAACCATTGCTTTATTGAGCGAATCTTTCAACAGGAGCATCTCATTGATATGGCTGAATAAGCGGTTATAAACGACAAAATACCGTTGTGTTTTTTGTTGCTGAGTAACCAATTTGGTAAACTCTTCTTTCTTTTTAGTTATCAGGCGCTGCATCTGCCGATCATCCCGAATACGACTTGTATTTAGTAAACTCATATAATTGTAGAGAGAGTCTACTTTTTCTGTCAGCATAGCGTCCCTTAAAAAAATCTGGTCAAAAGATTCTTTCTGTTGACTTAAACGGCTTAACTGGTTGGAACTTGTTTTAACATAAGAATATACGCAGGCTATGGTTACCAGCAGTAAACTGGCAAACCAAGCCATAAACCGGTTAAATGCCTGACTAATTTCTTTATGATTTAATGATTTCATTCGTTCAAAAAAGTTCTTTTGCGGAAAACTGGTAACTTGTTCATCAAATTCCTCTACTCTATTTTACGTTCATGTCAATTCCTGATCAATCAGCAGTTTTAGCGCCTTATTTTCTTGATCTACTTGATGTTGATTTTAAAGCCGAAATCCTGGCGGCTTCTTACGCCGATCGACAGGTGTCTCCCGAACGAATTATTATCAACCCTACCGGACTTTATAGCCGACCTTATTCCAAGGATATTGAAGACGTAAGCGATTGGCTGCTGGATGGCTCCACGTTCATCTACAACCGCATCGACACGCCCCGTGAGGGATTGTTCGATATGCTGCCTCAACACCTCTTTTTCACACCCAGCGACTCACTTCGACCCGGAAACTCCGACCAAATTCTCGGCGACATACGCAAAGACCGGGAGGAAGAACGGCAGTCCCGACTATTTTTTCTGCCATTCGACGCCGAACTAAATTACCTGCGGACGCTGTCGGTGCATTACGACAGTTCCGTTGATCATCTGGACGGCGCCACCGCCATCATCGAGCAATTCGCCGAACATTGGCCCATTTTAAACGCCATGAGCCGAGCGCAGGCCGGGCTATTTCTGCAAATACTTCCCTGGCTACACCTGCTCCGTAGTAACCTACCCTGGTTCAGCCGATTTTTGCAGCTTTTCCTGGGCGTTCCGGTGCACATTCAGGCGGGGCGACGATTGCAGGAATCAGCGCGGGCCGACAATTTACCAAGGCTGAGCAACTGCCGACTGGGCATAGATGCTGTAATTGGTAACCGCTTCGACGACGGCCGAAACGGGGTACAAATTGTTGTTGGACCAGTTCCTGATGCGCTGGTCGCGAATTTTTTGCCGCATACCAAAACGATTGCCCTGTTGCATAACCTTATTGATTATTTTCTTCCTATCTCAAGCGAAATATCAGTTTCTGTTCAAACGCAGCCAACCACCCCAACTACTCCCCAATCAACAGTCACTTATCTGGGCTACAACTCCTTTCTTTAGAGAGTAAACCCGACTCCGTATTTATGGCTGTCCTTTATCGACTGGCGATGGCTCTGGTTTCGGCTGTTCACCGGGCACCCTATTATATTGCAAATACTTGTTCTTTGTCGCTTCGCTTATAATTGTACTACACCCATCCGGTTCAACCATCAGATAATAACTCTGTAGCAGCTCCCGATTGGTGATCCGGTTAATAACGTACTGATACACAGCTGGCGATGTTGGAAGGGGGATAAGAGTAGGCCAGACAAAACTGGGTTGTTGTGTTGGCCCTTCATAAAGTAGCCTGGGCATTATTTTTACAACCGATTGCATTGAATCGGTTGGCGTACCAGTCTGACTGTTGGGCTGGGTGTCAATAGTCTTTGGTCGCCGACCGGTTGTGCGGGACCGTTTTCCTGTTTCAATTGGCTGATAGGGAACTTGGGTAACCACGACGGAATCCAGTACATACAATCTGAGTCTGAACAAATTGACAGGTTCTCGGGGCGTTACTACTTGATTCTGAGCCGATGTTCGGGGCTTAAAAAAACCGAACGTTCCAACAACGGGCTCACTACGACACGATTGGTCAAATTCGTCGGTTCGGCTGGTGTGAACTGTATAGAAATAATAACTGGCTGTATCGGGCAAAGGCACCTGCGCAGGCCAGGCGAGTTGCGGCTCCTGAACCATTTTTTCGTACACCACTTTATTCCCCGGCAACGTATATAACCGGAATGTATACCGTTCGCCTTCGGTGTAAACGGGGGCGCTGCTGCGCCATTTGAACACCGGCAGGTCGGCGGTACCCACTTCGTAGAGGTAGGGTTGGTTCGTATCCAACAGGGGAGGATAACAGACGGGTGTTGGCGGTACCGGAGGAGCTGCTTTGGACCGTTGAGAGGCTGGTGAAAACCGATAAGAAATCTCAGCCTGAACGCCATACATTTGCAAATCCACGCGTTTTTGTAAAAAGTAGTTAGTCGTGTTTACCTGAGTATATCCAAATGAACTGTACGAACTATTGGCCGATAGACCCAGACTAAGCTGCTGCGTAAACTGATACTTGACGCCAGCAGAGGCATTAAACCCAAGTCTAACGCGTTGACTATTTGGCATTATTGTGGTGGAAACCAGGGTGCCAGTCAGCAAGTTGTCCTGCGTAGAATTAAGTATGTAAGCCCCCAAAATGGGCGCATCGTTGTAGAACAGGCCTCCCCGCAGGTTTATATCGAGCGATAATCTCCGGGCAAGTGGAAACGAAAACGCGGGACCAATCGTCAGCATAAAGCTGTGCAGGGACGTCAGTGGTAAAAGGCGAGGAGATGGGTATTTTGGAATCGACGGATCTTGCTTGTACAGGTCGCTGACCGCCAGATTCTGGTAACCGATCATGATACCCAATCCCCAGTTAGGGCCAACAAAATAATCGGTTGCCAGGCCAGCCGTAAGTCCGTTCGTTAAATAGAGACTCTCATTCAAATACCCTTTCTGATATTGTTGATGATAGCCGGCAAAGCCGCTCAACCGCCACTTACCGGGGGAGGTATCAATGGTCGTTGATTGAGTTAACGTTAAGGCGTTAGGAATGTAGTTTAATGAATCCTGAGCCCTGGCCTGATTAACCAGTGCGAGAATAGCATTTCCAACTAAAAACCAGAAAAAGATACGCATAAACAATATACGTGGATAAAATCTAAACATGTGGCGTCACTTCGGCTAGAAATAATCGGTACGGAGTAACCTGCCCCGAACGCTGAATTAATTTCTGGAGAAGGCCATCCAGCACAACGCCCCACTCGGTTTTAGTTAAGGTGCAATCATCAGCCGGATATACGTTAATATCAACTGTACGCATTAACCCTTCTTTCAGCGTGCTGCCCGTAGCAACACCTTTCTGGATGGTTACCGATTCCAGTAAAGGCCCCAGTTCATGGTGGAAAAAGGCTCTGACGTCTTCCAGCGTTACAATACGCTGATGGGTCATGAGTGCATACCGATAGGTTTGAACGCGATGAAGGGCCGAAGGACGGCTGCGGCCGCCAGTGGTGTTCGTCAATAACTTGATGCTGTCGTTTTGCAGACTGCTGGTGCTGTACGCCTGTAAGTGAGAGCCCGCCGGGATGCTGTTTGCCGATTCACAATTCGTTGTCCAGAAGTCAACCTGCATGGTATCGCCTTCGTCAAAAGGCTTAAAAAGCACGTATTGATTAAGCGCTATTGGTGGAGTGATCGTGTTCTGAACCTTGCGCTCAAGCTGCTCGAGCTGGTCCTGAAGCTGGGTTAGCAATAAGCGCACGGTATCCTGCCCATAGACCGCAAAAGCGACCGACTCATCCCGCAATAATTCTAACAGAAATGTTAATTGTTCGCGGGCGTTGCGAACGTCAAATCGCTCAACTCCACCCCGTCGAACAGCGTAGCCTCCCTCGCTGATATGATCTGCCTTATGGAAGGGGAAAGGCGAAAAAATTCGTTCCTTGCTATCCATGACGTTCCTGACCAATAGCAGCGTCTCGAAAGGACCCGTTCGTAAAGGCAGGAGATTATAATTTGCCGTCGTCCGGTAAAGAATCCGGTTGGCTTTTCGGTTCAACACCGGGAAAGCATTGAGTTCAACCGATATTTTTTCGAGAACCGTTTCATTAAAGCGAGCCGGAAAGGTAACCTGCAGCCAAAGTAGCGAACCGCTCTTTAGGGGTTCCAGATTTGCCGTGCCGAAAGCCTCCACAAAAGCGGGTGGATACGGTAATTTCAACTCCTCCAGATGACTGGTTTTCGTTTTATCAACATGGATAAAACGAGGATGGTAGGTCAGCCGGATGTCATTTTCGAGCTGGTAACTGATTTCGTATTCCGACATCAGTTGCGCCGGACCGTCGACCACGCGCCGATTGGTTTCCTCATAAGCCGGACCGATAGCCGTTGCCATGGGCTGGCCGTTAAGATGCCAACTGCTTAATGACAGCAACGGAAATAAAGCCTGATGATCTAAATCGCTGGGCCAGTTGAAGAAGAAATTGACCCGGTCGAGTGATTTGATATCCTTATTAAGCTCTAAACCAATCCAGAGTGTTTTGGGCGCAAGCTTTTGTAGCGTTCGCGTTTGGGCCACCAGCCGTTTCCCCAATTGCGGATGAATTGAATATAACTGAGACCCGGAAGCCAGATAAGCAACCCGACCATCGACAAGCTTTACGGATTCAACGGGAGAAAAAAACAAGTCCTGCAGACTATCCAGTTCGCCCAATAATTGCGACGCGTATTTCTGTTGAAAGAGGAAGCTTTGTTCCGTTCGTAATTCAACCACCGGTTCGGCGGGGTAGGCCTGTACAATAGCGTGGGCGGGGCGGGGAATGGTCAGCAGATCCGGCGTCAGCAAGTCGGCCAGCCGTTCCAGCACGCGCACCTCCGCTCCCATAAATTCATTACTGATTTTATAAACTTCATTGGCCAGCGTATCAATCAGCATCCGAACGAAGGCATCGAGGTGATTCAGGTCCTGAACACCCCACATTTGCATAATGTGCAAAAACAAACGCTGTTGGATTGCTTCTTTTGAAAAATAAGACCGCTGGTCACTCAGTGGCATGGGTGGTCGATTAAGTAAGGTGGGAGTACCAGAAATAATTTTTCATCAGCTCGAAAGCTGACCCAGGTGTAGTTGAGTCGAAAACCGGAAAGGCTCTTCCGTTTCAGACAGGATAGCGTTTATTGTCACGGTCGCCAATCGCTGATATTCCTCCGGAAGTGAGTTACTTCGATGATCGACCGATTGGAATTGTACCGTAACCCGGGGGTTTCTCAGACGGCGTTCGTGCTGCCAGATTGCGACTTCAAGAGAGTCGCACAGGTAGTTGATCCAACGGCTATTGCTAATCGTATGATCGAACTCAATATCCCATATTTTGCAGCCGAACGAGCGGTCACTTCGCAGTTCTCCGTAGTGAGTATGGAGTAACAAATACAGCACCTGAGCAATTGAAACGCCCACGCCACAGGTTGGCATTTCTTTCCCGGCCATTAAAGGACCAAAACGGATTGGAAGACGGTAAAAGACCTGATTCATAGAATTTTACGAACTCAATAACGGCGTGCTTCAACAAATATCAACCAATAAACAAATTTGGTTGTTAATCGACAAGCGTTTTCTTACATTCGGTGCGGTTAATTCCAGGGCTGGAATTTAACCATACTTACTCCCGCAAGTGCAAACTTGGCTGGGTAGTCTTACTTCTATTCGCTTCCTTTTGCCATGTCTGCTTTTTCCATTGTTACTGAAACTACGTTGCTCATTGATGGGAAACGAATCTCGGCTTTTCACTCCCTGACCCTGCAACAGTCCATTCATACGACACATGAATTTCGGTTGTTTTTTGAGCACGATGCCATTGAAGAATTAGTGACGTTGTTCTCGGATCAGTTTGATCAATTGCATCGCAAGTCCATTGATATCACCATTAAAGGCGATACGTCCGGATCGTCCCTGGAGTTTAAGGGAATTATTACTCAAACCGAATTGCGGCAGCAGGACGACGGCTATTGGGGCCGCATGACTCTAATTGGTCACGGCCATTGTGAATCTTTACGGACCGTGCCCGGCACCCAGACATTTATCGACAAGTCGATCTCCGATGTGGTAACGGCGTGTCTTAGTTCGTACCCAAAACCCAAAAAGGTAACGGCTCCGCTGGGGCCAGCTAAATTGCCGTTTTGTGTTCGTTATCAGGAATCGGTCTGGGATTTTCTCAAGCGGCTGGCCTACGATTTCGGGGCATGGTTTTATTACGACGGCGGTCAATTGCAGTTTACAACCAGTCCGGGTACGTCATCGACAATGACGCTAACGTTTGGGGCCAATCTGGTTCAGTTTCGCACGGGTGTGCGGGCAGTGCCAACTTACTTCAAACACTACGATTATCTGTCGGAAGATGACAAGCGATTGGAAACCGAGACGGGCCAGGATTTGCTACCCTATGGTAAACCCGAAGATAACGGGGTCGTTAATCCGCGTTCGGCCCAGGCCGCTGCCGATATGACGCCATACCGCGACAACCGTAAAGCAGCTCTGGCCGCCGAAGAAAAATACATGGAAGGGCAGGCAAAAGTGCCCGGTTTATTTCCGGGATGTAAGATTGTCGTTAAAGATGCCTCCACCGGCAAAGGCGGGCAATCGGCCGCTTACATCATCACCGATGTGGTTCATTACGTGAGTGGTGTCGGGCAATACCACAACCGGTTTCGGGCCATTCCTGCCACTGTCGTGGCAATGCCCGTGCGTAAGCTGGTTCGTCCAATGGCCCAAACGCAGATTGGCGAAGTTACTGACAACAAAGACCCCAAGGGAATGGGCCGGGTAAAGGTTCAGATGCTTTGGATGAAGAGTCCGGAGACTACACCATTTATCCGCATGACGCTGCCGCATTTTGGTGTTCACAAAGACAACAAAAAAACGCGCGGTTTCCAATTTGTTCCAACCGTTGGCGATCAGGTGATGGTCGGTTTTGAATACAATGATCCCGAACGACCCTTTGTCATTGGCGCGTTGCCTCATGGCAAGAACAGCGCCATTGACACCAGCAAACCCGAAGAAGAGAAGCACATCAGTGTTGGCAGTGGCAGTACGTTAACTTTTATAGAAAAACCAACGCTCAAAGAAATACACCTGCAAGTAGACGAGAAAAACTTCGTACTGATCTCTGTGCCCAGTGGAAACGGCACCATAACCGTTCAGTCCTCAAAAGACATTCTGGTTAAAGCTACGGCCAAAGTTACCGTCGAAGCCCCCGAAATTTTGTTGTCCGGCACCACCATTACCATAGAAGGAAAGCAAGCAGTAAATATCAAGGGAGCCCAGGTGAAAATAGAAGCAACGGCTCAGATGAGCGTAAAAGGTAGTATGACCGATGTAGAGGGAACCGGCACGCTGAACCTGAAAAGTTCGGGCATGACAGCGGTCAAAGGCTCCGTGGTTATGATCAATTAAATAAAGTTACCGTCGTCATGTATTCGATCAGACCATGCCATTTGTTGCAACGAATCCGCTGAGCCAACGATTAGCGGTTCTGGAACGGCTTTGGCAGGAATTTAGGCGGATGCCCAACGCCCGCTTGTGCCGATGGCTGTTTGCACCCGGCGAAGATTGGTTTCTGGATGTTTTCATGCAAGATCAGGCGGGGCCGGAGGCCGTTTCCAACGATATTTTTGTAACGCTCCATACGCCCGTTCAACACTGGCAAACTTATTTTGAGCAGGCGCTGGACGAACTATCTGACCTGATCGGTCACGACGTGGCTTTACTGGCCGAACGCGACCTGATTATTCACTGGGCACCCGAATCGGGTAAGTCGAAAGACGACCATCTAACCCGTTTTGTGGGATTTTTAAATCGTTTTGTAAAAGGGCTTCGTGTCCACACCGACGGCGTATTGGTGCTTTGTCTGCTTCCTCAGGCCTACGCCAGTACGATGGTTCTGGATCAGATGCTGACTGCCTTGTTGCTGGGTGGCTTGTCTCCCGATGTTCGGATTATGGTAGCCGATACCATTGGCGAAGAACGACTCGCGACCTTACCCGGCCGGTTTGGAGCCGAAGTGTATTCGCACCCGATTGATCTCCAGCTTCAGAAAGTAATTCGCCAGTTAGCCGCTCTTGGTTCGCCCATTGCTCCAGATGTAAAATTCAGGCAGTGGCATGCCGAACTGACCGCTGCCATAACCCAGCGAAACCTGCGGGATGTACTCTACTTTGCCAATAACTGTCTGTTAATTTGCCAGCAGGAAAAATGGACGGCCCTCGAAGGGAGTGTGCATATGTCCGTCGCTCAAGCCTACGTGGATCATCATCAGTACGAAGAAGCGCTCGACCGCTATAATCGGGTTATCGACCAAATGGAGGGATTGTTCAGCCAGGGCGACGAGGCTGCCGGTCGAATCAGTATTATGGCCTGGTTAGGAGCGGGTGGTGTTTATTGGGAACTGCGCCAGCGGCAACGCGCCATCGACGTCTATGAATTGGCCAGTCAGCGAGCCGAATCGCTACAGGAATGGCTGCTGGCTATGGAAAGCCACCGTCGATTGGGCGTAGCCCAGACTCGGGAAAGCCGGACTCAGTTGGCAGAAACACATTATCTTCGGTTATTTAAGCTGGGAGAACATCTGCCTCCTGAACAGCACCAGGTGGCTCGCCTGTCCGAAATTGGCCGGATCTATTGGCAGCAACAGCAGACGGCCGAGAAAAGGCGAAAAGCGGATGAGTTGCTCAGCCAGTTGCTCGGGTCGGGCTGGCGAAAAGGCCAACTATGAACAAAATAAACTACCTGGAATTTACCGATTGCCCGCTATGGAATCACCCGTGTTTCGTTCAGGTTTGCGCCGATTGCTTTACCCGGCAACTACTCGCACCTTGCCTACTAATGAGGAGAATAGTGAGCAGTTGGTGGAAATTTTGAACCGGCTGGAGCTGCAACCCAATGATTGTCAGGCTTTGCCGAAAGCGCAGCGAACGTTCAACGGGCGTTTTGTCGATGTAGCATCCGGGGAGATATGGGTAGATCAGGTAGATCTGGAAATTCCGGGACCCATACCCTTCCGATGGGGTCGTTTTTGGCGATCTAATCAGTTGACCGCTGGAGCTTTGGGTAATGGCTGGCGTCATTCCTACGACTTTGTGTTGCTGGAAGACCGACGTAGTCGTCAGGTGGTGGTTCGGCTGCCTGATAACCGGGGCCTGATCTTTCCCCTTTTAGCCGACGGAGAGCATTTCCTGAATCGTAAAGAAAAGCTCCGGCTTAGCCGCGACGAGTATGGCTATTGGCTTGAGGGAACAGATCGCCTGATGTACCGCTTTGCCATGAACCCGAGCGGAAGCCTTTGTCGGTTAGCCGCTATTGAACAGATGGGCACAGCCTATCGTATCCGGTTGGGCTACACCAGCGGGGGCCATCTCCGGCGAATAAGTGATGATTTCCAACGCGTGATAGATGTTATAACCGATCCGCAGGACCGAATCAGCCGATTGGAAATTACCCTGCCCGACCAAACATCAAAGCGGTTAACCTTGGTTGCTTACCACTATGATGAGACTCAAAATCTGAAAGAAGTACTTGTTCAGGACCAGCGCACTGCTCAATATAATTATCGAAATAATCGGCTTATCCGCCTGACGGATATGTTCCGCCAAAGTATTTATTTCACGTACGAAAAGTCTGAAAATCAGTACCGGTGTACCGAACTGAAAAGGGAGAGTGGTGCGGGTGCGCTACACTTCCGCTATATATCTGACGAAGGTCGAACCCAGATTACCGATGGGGCAGGCGGGGTCAGACAATACGTCCATGAATCAGGCGTTGTTCAACGGTTTATCAGCGCGGGTGGTCGGCAACGGGTCTGGTTTTTCAGTGAATTTGGCGAATTGTTAAGCGAGCAGGATGCCCTTGGTAACACGTCTTTCTTTGCGTACGATGACCAGGGCAATAGGACGGAGACGGTTTGGCCCGACAGCGGAAAAATGCAGATGCAGTATAACGACAACGAACAATTAATTACGTTGGTCGATCGTGCCGATGGCGCCTGGCTCTGGGCATACGACGAAGTGGGACGGCTTCTCTCCTGCACCGATCCTGTTGGGGCCGAAACCAGATTTACGTATCAGGAAGATGGTTTGCTTAAGGAAATGATATGGGCAAACGGGCTTTGGATTCGGTGGGAGTATGATCAATACGGAAATCGGAAAGCACAAACATCGGCTACAGGCAGTTGGATTCGCTGGGAGTACGACGCTTTGGGTCAATTAATAACCATTAATCAGTCAGGCAGAACGGCGGTGGAACCAATCGCCAAAACGGGTAGTCACTCAGAACTTGTTGCAGTAACTGAGAGTAAACCCGTTAAGCAGTTCCAGCCAACGTACGACGCAGACGGCCAACTCATTCGACTCCGGCGCAAAGATCAACTCAACTGGCAATTTATTCGGGATGCGGCCGGCAGAATACGTGAATACACCCGATCTGACGGTAGCTCAACCCATTTTCATTATGATGCAGCCGGACGCCTACTGGAAGTCTTGTTTAACGACGGCAGCTGGTATCATTACACATATCGACCGGATGGGTGGCTTATCGAAGCCGCTACACCCACCACCCTTGTTCAGTTCGAGCGTGATCCGCTGGGTCGAATTGTGACCGAAACCACAGGTCCAACTATCGTTCAGTCGGCGTATAATAACGTGGGTCGCCGGATAAGTTTGCAATCATCCACGCAGGCTGTGGCCACTTATGAATATGATAACCTGGGTCGTCTGAGCAGCCAGCAACATTCCCAATCGAGACTTCAATTTGCGTATGACCAGTTGGGTCGCCAAACCGAGCGCCAAATGCCGGGTGGATTGCGGAGTCGCTGGCAGTACAATTCAGGGCCTTTGCCAATCGCCCACCAGATTTTTTGGGGCAGTAATCTGCAAGCGGCCCGATCCCAGACATATGGGTGGCAAAACCAACAGATTGTTCAGGTACAGGATGCCAATTATGGGCTAGTGAATCTGCGTTATGATCGGTTTAACGAACCCATAGAAGCCGTTTATTCTACGGGTTGGACGGATCGCTGGGTAGCTGAACGGGCCTATTATCAACAGCAGTTGCTAAAACCGGCCCCCGAAACCGTTGAGCGGGGATGGCAGGTGATAACGGTTGGGGCCATCCGTTTTTATTACGATGCCGAAGGTTATCTGCGCGAAAAACGGGTCGCCGGGCAGGTATGGCAGTTCCACTGGCACGAATCCGGTACCTTACAACGCGTCATACGACCCGATAATCAGCCGATTACGTTTGCCTATGATGCCCTCGGACGACGGATAACAAAGACCAGCGCTAGCCAAAAAGTGGACTGGGCCTGGGATGGAAAGCGCCTGTTGCACGAATGGCATCAGGCACCCGACAGCGAGCCGGTTCAATTAACTTGGTATACCGCAGACACCGAAGAGCCAACAATGCTCCAGATTGGCGAAAGCAGATACAGTTTGGTTTGCAATTATGCCGGTCAGCCTCTATCGCTGCATAATGAACAGGGCGATCCGGTGTGGGAATGGCGATGGTGCCTATTTGGCAAAAAACACAATCTGACCGGCCCCGCTCGTAAGCAAACCTTTCTGGGGACCGGCCAATATGAGGATAGCGAAGCCGGACTGATTTACGACAATTTCCGGTACGTCGATATTGACACCGGCCTGCCCATTAGTCCAGAATATTCCAGCCCCGCCGGGTGGGCGCGATCTGGATGGGAGCCTCTTCACGCACCAGAATCGTATCTTTCCGCTGCCCGATATATTCGAGTGTACTAAGCTTATTCCAGAGTTTGGTAAAAACGCCCAGAAACTGCTCAATCGCATGCATCGAAACCCCGATTTGGTGATGGTTGTAATCGTGTTCGAGTAGTTGTAAGAGTAACTCTTCAAACTGGCCGGGCGTTACATCCGTCCATTCATAAAAATAATGCAGCAATTCCTCTTTCTGCCGACTTGGCAAACAGTAGATAGCTGTATAAATAATACTCGTCAGATTCGCGAAATAACCAACCAGAACCACCGGAGGATGCTGGTGGTCCATATTTCGGTAATCGAAAAAAACCGTAGCCAGATAGTCCAGTACTCGGTTACAGAGCCCCTGTACATGGCGGGCAATATCGGACGGATGCTGTTGGTCGAATACCTTGCGGATAATCTTGAAGGAGCTAACCTGTATTTCGTTCAAGCCCCAACCAAAATTTTTGTAATACTGAATCAGCCGGGGATGACTGCCGATAGAAGCGCAGGGTGGAATGTACTGACTATCAATGATGTAATGACCCTCATGATAAATCGCTTTCCCGATAATTAGATGATGATGACCCAGTTCGTCGGCGTTGACCTGCTGGGAAGAAACCACCATAAGTTGATATCCATACTCTGTATAAGGATGCCGCAACGGCGACTCTTCCGGATCTGGATTGCCAACGGGCACCTTCTCGAAGGGGTTCACTACCAGCACGATATCATAACCGGGACGGTATTGATCATCGCTCGTCAAGGTAATCTCAAACGAAGCCGTTAGCACCGTAAACTTCAGCACATCCGGATTGATCGCAATGCGGCATCCACCCTGAGTGATTGCGTTACACCGGTACAATCGAACCTCAACGTGGTCGCTGTTTTTTTCCAGTAAATCGAACTCATGCGCTACCGAAGTTCCTTTAACCGGAGGCAACAAGCCATAATTATAACTGGTCAGAAATAAGGATATCGAATCACGTACCAAGTCCTGAACTTGATGATCCGTTTCCACGAAATGCTGCTGCGACAGTTTCATACCGTCGACCCAGTTTACCGGCAGGTGGTTTTTAGGGAATAACATAGGGAGTTAACTAATTTCTTCCACTCGCTTGGCGACAATCAGGTGATTCTCACGCAGATTGTTTTGGGCTATTGTCTGTTCAAAATCAATGTATAATCGCAGCCGGAAAAGCGACGGTTTCAGGCTGTAAAACAACCAGCCGTATTCATGGGCTGTGTCGTCGAAGATCTGAATTGGATCGTTCGGGAATTTATGATTGTAATCATCAATAAATTTTTGAAACCACGTGCCAAAAGTAACATCGCCGGTCGTCCGGGCTTTTACCTTAACGGGTGGATCTTTTCGGCTAGGATCTTTATTGATTTGAATTTCCAACAGCATAAGATGGTAATAATCAGATCCTTCCATTATTACTTCCTCCGCGTGTCGGGGGTAATACCAAAGTTTATAGATCTCGTTCGGGACTGTAACCAAAGCGCCGAATGTGTAGGTGAACACGATGGGAAGAACAACAGGCAACAGGCACGTTCCAGCCCATAAATCATACGGGAGAATGCCATACCGAAGACTGCTCAAATAGTTGAACAAAGGCGTAAACAACGCAGCGCCGAAACACACTATGCTTCCAGTCAATAAGATGACAAATGTGGGTTTCGTGGTAAAGGCCGGTCCCATATCGGTCAACATTCGGCGTAAAAACAGAATGCCCATCAATAAACTGTACACCTGTACAACTACATAATACACCGGGATAAATTGTAAGCCAATCAAGCCGAAAAAACCCGGAATAGCCAGAATCAACGCGCTAATCAGGATGATCAAAAGCAACCGCCGATCACTCATTAGCTCATTCTTCCGGTTAATCCATACCGATGCGACCGCCATCCCTACAGCAGCCAGGATCAATAAAAAATAATTTATAAAAAAAGGGGATACGCCGTTCATGAATGCCTGATTAGTTCCTGTTTCATCCTATGGATTCCTATAATTGTCAGCCGCCGATAATTACCGTTGGAAAACCAAGTATAATCGTACCTCCATGAGCCGTAAGATCACCTAAGCGGGCCGCCGGGGCACCACCAATTAGTACGGTTGCAGAACCCTTGGCAATGGTATCGGGTGGCCCAACGCAAACAAGCGTATCGCCAACGCGAGCGGCTGGCAAGTTACCAATTAAAACTGTAGGGCAGCCAGGGCCAACAATAGGTCCTCCCACGTGCGGAACGACGCCCGTGACCTGAGGGCACGTATGCATGTCAGTTAATCGAGCGGCTGGAGGCATAAAAGCGGGCTATAAATAGTGGGGAAGGTGTAATTTGAAAACCCCCGTAAGATAAGATCAACTATTTTCTGGTCAATCATCCGCCTACATAAAGATGCTGTAGTTCTTTTTTTACCATCGTCCAGCGCCGTCGGGAAATAATTATTTCAGCGCCTGTGGCTAAACGTAACAAAGGCCCCCGGTGCGTTAGCTGGGCTTTTTGTACAAATTTTCGGTTAATAACGCAATTTTGATGAACACGTATAAAGTCATTCATTGGCAATTGGTCGGCATAATGCTTAATGGTGTAAGCCATTATTTGTTTACTGCCATCGCTCCAGTACAACCAACTATAACCTCGAATGCCTTTTATCATAATTAAAGTACTTATTGGTTTACTTTGCCAGCCAATTTTGAGGTCATTAACCCGTACAGATAAAATCATTTCTGAAGCTGAATTTTTTTCGGGAGAGGAGAGGATAAAACTAGGGTTCATCACTGGTTTTAGATAAAATCGTTGGAAACTAGATGATACGGTTAGCAGCTATAATAGAAGCCATAAAAGCATGGTGGTCTTCGATTCGATCATTCGAGATTAAATCAATTGCTTGATTGATGAGTAGTCTACTATAAAGACTTGGTGCTGTCTATTAAGTAGATATATGTCCTTGTTGATAGGTATTGGTGCGATCATTTCTTAATTCAGGTTAATTTAAGGAAGGTTATTTACGTGAGTTTTTAAAAAGAAAATATCCGCTCACTCGTAAGGGAAACAGATATAGAGTATGTTAAAAAATTAGTACTTTATAGTATTAATAGATACTAAATTAATTCACTGGTAACTTTTAGGATTCGCATTATAACTCAGGGTTGTTATTTGACATGAATTACAGAAATGATTTGTGAATAAATAGGGTTAAAAATTAACAAATATTGTAAGCTATTTCGATCTTGTTATATTTCTTTTGTACCGATTGAGCTTAATTTGTTAACTAAACGATTTAATCAAGCAACACATGCCTAATATCTATAAATATATAGTAAAGTTATTAGAGAAAAAGTGGCGTAGCCGATAAATGTTGTGAATGCCATGAATTCGGATGTCAATGACAGGAGAGCGGATGTCGTTGAACATAGTTCATAGTAGTTTCGGGAATCCGTTTGACAGACGTCTGATTGTAAGCGTAAAACTAAAAATAGCGGATACCCCAGCGTATCCTGACCGTTCATTTCGTTCAATAGACCACAGCTCACTATGATGTTCTGATTGCCTGAACGGCTAACGTGTCGATTTAAACACGGATGGATTAGAGCCAAAATCCGATGAATCCGGGCTATTCGACTGGACTATGTTCGACAAGGAGGGACGCAGGCTTAGGCTGTAATCGAGCGGGTTTCGCTTGTGGGAAATTGAGCTCTAGTCATTGAGTTTTAACCGGTTGATCTCAAACTATTCCAAATTACTACTAGAGGTCAGGGGTATTTTATTAAAAACTGTAAACACACAGCTATAGCAGGGCAACAGGAACTAGAGTTTTTGGAAATCGGGTATCCGGCTCGACTAGTCAAAAGCAAAAACAGGCTGACTCTTTAATGCAGATGACCACTTACTCAAAAGTAACGACTTGACTCAGAATGAATTATTAAGTTTGGTAATACTTTACCAACTGGTAAATCTCAACTTAGAAAAGCCCACAACGATGCCTGTTTACCTGGTTATTTTCCTCCTGATGAGTAGCCTTGGGCTCTCGGCCCAAGCTCAGCAAACCTCCGCTGATTCGAACTCAGCCCCCGCTCGTATCATCTTTACGGTAGTCCAAGAGCCCCCTCAGTTTCCCGGTGGTATGAACAAACTAGACAAATACTTGCGGCAGAACCTGCATTATCCCGAAGCCGCTCGAAAGGCCAGGGTAGAAGGTAGAGTATTTATTCGCTTTATTGTCAATGAGCAGGGAGCCATTGAGGAGGTTAGTGCGCTGAAAAGTCTCGACCCTGACTTAGATGCTGAAGCCGTGCGACTCGTCCAAAGTATGCCCGCTTGGGTACCCGGTAAGGTAAATGGCAAGGCCGTTGCTTGTTGGTACAACCTGCCGATTACGTTTAGTTTATAGTCAAAAAAATGAACAGGTAGTTTGGCGGGTACGCATCCAGATCAGGCAATTGCCAGCCGGAAATAAAAAGCGGCACCCGGAGTCACCTCCGGCAACAAACCAATTTCTCCCCCCATTGACTGAATAAACTCTTTGGAAATAGCTAGTCCCAGGCCCGTGCCGCTGAATGGTCCATTCAGGCCGGGGGCTTTGAAGTAGCGCTCAAAAACCCGGTCTCGATGTTCTGGCCGCAAACCAGAACCGTAGTCCCGCACGGCGAATTCAACCTGCTCATTCATTCGGTGAGCTGTAATGTTGATAACCGACTGATTAGGGCTATGCCGGATAGCATTCGACAAAAAATTAATCAGTACCCACGAAGCCTTATCCGAATCAGCTTTTACGAATGGAAGGTCTGAAGGTATGGCTAAATGGAACTGGATTTGCTTTTGCTCGGCCTGCGTTTTTAAGGCACTTGTCGCTACGGTTACCAGTTCGGATGGATTAACGGACTGGATTTGAAGTTGAATTTGCCCGGATTCGACCTGCGCCATATTCAGGAGTTCTCCGGTTATTTTTAACAGTCGATCGGCACTTTCTTCCACGTTGCTCACTAATTCCTGCTGCTCCTCATTCAGCGAACCCAAGCGCTTATCGGCTAAGAGTTTTAAGCTCATTTTGATGGCTGATATGGGCGTTTTTAATTCGTGCGAAACCGTGGCGATAAAATTCGTCTTGGCCAGATCCAGCTCTTTGTAGGACGTAATGTTTTGCAACACAATCACATACCCGGCATGAACGGTCTGTTTCTCTCCGGTTGGCATAACTTCAACGGCATGAATTTGTTTGGCGAAATAGCATTCCTTGCCTTTGCCTGTGGAATCAGGATCGTAAATTTTCAGTAAATTACTAGTTCCGTCGGACTGAAGCAGACCCGCTGGCCGTGGCTCATCACTAATAGGGTCGGCCATAATGTCCTGAATCAGTGTACGCAGTAAATCGTTGGTTGTGGCTACGTCTGGTGCATACTGGCCCACGAATTGTTGTCGGTCCGTACCTAGTAATCGCTCGGCGACCGGATTGATAAACAGGATTCTACGTTTCTCATCTAATCCGATAATGCCATCGGGCATGATTTGCAGCAAGGTGTCGATGCGTTTCTTTTCAAAAAGGACTCTGGCCAGACTGGAGTGTTCGTACTCATCCAGTTTTTGGGCCATCGAGTTAAACGAGCGGGCCAGTTCCCCAAATTCATCACTCGATTTAAAGTGCAGGCGCTCTTCAAAATTGCGGCTGGCAATCTGCTTGATACCCCGCGTCAAATCCCGAAGTGGACCTGCAATGTAGCTGGGTATATTAATGACAAAGGAGAACACAACCAGAAAACACAGTGTACCAATCGAGCCAAGCCAAACCAGCGCATCGTTGGCCGTTTGCTCGGCTACTTTGCTCTTGCGAACAATAGCCTGCCGGTTCAAATCGTCAATCGTGAATAAATGCTGGCGAATTCGGTTCGTGGTTGCCCCATCGGTTGCGCCAGCCCGCAGGCGGTTAAACTCCCGCCGTACGGCAATAGCCGCATTTTGTTCGCCTACTTCAGTCAGGTTGGCTTCTTCTTTTTTCAGGTTAGCCTCAAAGTCAGAGATTGCGTCCGGGTCGTCGAGTGTATTGAGCGCCTTCTGCATGTTGCTGACAAACTCCAGCGAAATATAATTATCCTTTAGAATCGCCTGCGAATCCAGCGACAACTGGTTTAGATAAAAAGCCCCCAACCCACCCAGTACCAGAATAATGCTAAAGAGAAAGACCAGTGAGAGTGATATTTTGGTTTTGATCGTCATGGCTAGGAGAGAATAATCAAGTCTGTATCCGACTCCGAGAGCCGGTTGAGAAGCTGGTTAAAGGCAAATGTGCGCAAAATGATTTGGAGTAAATTAAAATGGGGTTTGCCAATACAAACCGTGGTCACTTTCCGCTTTTGAACCTCCTCTATAATGCAGCTCACCACGTTGGGACCCTTGGCCTGAATGACTTCTGCCCCCAGTTCAGTAGCTAGTTTCAAGTTATTGATCAGGTGTCGTTGCAGATCCAGCCGGATACGGTCCGGCGCTTCGGCGGGTGTTTGGACATAGAGCACATACCACCGCGAATTAAAGTAAGCGGCCAAGCGGGCTGTTTTGCGAATGACCCGACGAGCGATATCCGGGTTTGAGCTGATACTCGCCAAAAACCGCTCCGATCGTGCCTGCTGATTCGTTGGAACGGTCGTTTCGATCTTGCGTTCTACGGCAGTGGCCACTTCCCGCAGGGCCAGTTCGCGGAGTTGCAGAATTTTTTCCGATTGAAAAAAATTGGTCAGAGCGGTGGCTACTTTCGCCTTGTCGTAGATTTTCCCTTCTTTCAATCGGTTGATCAATTCATCCGCAGTCAGGTCAATATTCACGACTTCGTCGGCGAGGTGAAGCACCCGATCCGGTACGCGCTCCGTGACGTCGACGTTCGTTATCTGTCGCACTTCATCATATAAACTCTCAATATGCTGAATATTAACTGCCGAGATCACGTTGATACCGGCATCCAGAATTTCCAGCACATCCTGCCAGCGTTTTTCGTTTTTAGAGCCGGGAATATTGGTGTGAGCCAGTTCATCGACAATCGCCAACTCAGGATGTATATTAATGATCGCCTGGACATCCATCTCCGCCAACTCCCGGCCCTTATAAAACAACGTCCGACGTGGAATGAGCGGTAACCCATCAATCAGCGCGTGCGTTTCGGCCCGGTTGTGGGTTTCGATAAAGCCAATTTTGACGTCGATGCCGTTTTTCAAGAGCGCGTGGGCTTCCTGTAACATACGGTAGGATTTTCCCACGCCCGCGCTCATGCCGATGTAAATTTTAAACTTGCCCCGCCGAGACTCTTGGATGAGCTTCAGAAACTGGTCGGCAGATTGGTCGCGGTCGTCGTTTTGCATAAAGTTGGGACACAGCGCTACACGAAGGAAACACGGAAATCCACCGGGAAGCGCCTGTTCATCCTCCGAGTATCTTTACGTTTCATTGTGTAGCCCTGGGCCATACTGTTTAGAAACTAATCGCTAAACTGGTCGTCAGTGACGTATTGTTCTTGCCAAATCCACCACCCGTTTCAAAAATGGCGTCTTTACTGCTATATACTTTACCTTCTATACGAAAGAGGGCATTCGGGAGAATGGCGTAATCGTAGTTTAAGGAGTAGCCAAAGGTCTGGAAACCATTCGCCGTTCCGGTTGCAATAATAACGCCGTTTTTGTCGTCGTAATACTCGATGCGACCCGCCAGATAACTCTTGTCGCCGGTAGCCAGCCGAGCAATGAGCACGGGTGAATACCATACGTAAGAACCGTTACCCACCCGGCGATCACCACTGATGATGGGTTTGCGGTCTG